>NZ_LT629700.1:0-323767 GCF_900103625.1 Corynebacterium mycetoides
GCGGCGAGCACGTCGGCGACGAACTTCTCCGCGGCCGTGTCCGCCTCGGTGACGACATCCGACACCGACGTCTTCTGACTCGTCTCCAGCCCGCGGTTGCGCATGGACAGCGCGAGTTCGCCCGCCGTCTCGACGAGGGCGGGCGCGAGTTCGCGGTCTTCGGCGTGTTCCAAGTCGGCGATGAATGCGTGGGCTAGGTCGCTCATGCCAGCCATTATTGCGCCGTCCACTAGACTGCGCACGTATGCAACCGGAGACTAGCGCACGCATCCAATCGCTCGACGCGACGATGACCACCATCGAGAAGGTGATGGATCTCGACGAGATGGATTCGCGGGCCCGGGAGCTGGAGAGCCAGCGGCGGACCCGAGCCTGTGGGACGACCCGGAGCACGCGCAGCAGATCACCACCGAGCTGTCCAACGTCCAAGCGCGGCTGCGCAAAGTGCGCGGCTTGCGGCAGCGTCTCGACGATCTCCCCGTGATGTACGAGCTCGCGGAGGAAGAGGGGGACGCTTCGCTTGCCGACGACGAACTCGCCGACCTCACCGGCGCAGTCGAATCCCTTGAGGTCACCACCATGCTCTCCGGCGAATACGATGCCCGCGAGGCGGTGGTGAATATCCGCTCCGGCGCCGGCGGCGTCGATGCCGCGGACTGGGCCGAGATGCTCATGCGCATGTACACGCGGTGGGCGGAGAAGAACGGCTACAAGGTCGACATTTACGACGTCTCGTACGCGGAGGAGGCCGGCATCAAGTCGGCGACGTTCGTGGTGCACGGCGAGTACATGTACGGCCAGTTGTCGGTGGAGCAGGGCGCGCACCGCCTCGTCCGCATCTCGCCCTTTGACAACCAGGGGCGCCGGCAGACCTCATTCGCCGAAGTGGAAGTGCTGCCTGTCGTCGAGCAAACCGACCACATCGATATTCCGGACTCGGACATCCGCGTCGACGTCTACCGCTCGTCCGGTCCCGGCGGACAGTCAGTGAACACGACCGACTCGGCGGTGCGCATCACCCACCTTCCCACGGAATTGTGGTCACCTGCCAGAACGAGAAATCGCAGATCCAGAACAAGGCCTCTGCGATGAACGTCCTCCAGTCCAAACTCTTGGAGCAGAAGCGCCAAGAGGAGAAAGCGGAAATGGATGCGCTCGGTGCCGGCGGCAACGCCAGCTGGGGCAACCAGATGCGCTCCTACGTCCTGCACCCGTACCAGATGGTCAAGGACCTGCGCACAGAGTACGAAGTCAACGACCCGCAGAAGGTCCTCGACGGCGACATCGACGGCTTCCTCGAAACGGGAATCCGGTGGCGCATGGCCCAGCGGGAAGCCGGGGAGTAGACCGGCGGTCTGCCAGCGGCTCTGCCGCTACAGCGAACTCCACAGCACAGCGTCGCCGTACCAGTGGGTCAGATCGAGCGCGAGCTGGATATCGGACGCGCGCAGGGTGCCACGGTCGAGGATGTCCGGAACCGCTTGTTGCGGTACTTGACCGTATTGGGATGGGTATATAGCTGTTTGGCGGCCTCGTCCGTGCCATGGAGCAGGAACAATCGCGCGCTTTGACGCAGCAGGGCCGCGTTGTGGTCCCGCAATGCCAGTTCGCCAGGTGTGAGCCGGACAAAGTTGGACGCGACGTCCACCTGGTCAACGAACGCCGCCGCGACAGCCGCGCCGGGAGCGGCGTAATCCACAATGCGGGGGACGGAGCACTCTGCGCGTTGCGCTAGCTGTTGAAAGCGGCGCGTGAGCGTGTGCGTAGGCGAAGCCGGCCGCTCCTTTAGCAGACGGACCAAATGCCACGCGCGCATCTTTGGGAAGCAGTCCCGCGATCAGCTCCGCGGGTCCACTGTCGCTCGGCGCGAGGTTGAGGATCGGGTTCTTCATCCACACCCACATCTCGCCGGGGCGGGGAAAGACGACTAGCACTTTCGAGGTCGATCCGAGTACACGGGCCATCTTCTGAGCTATCTCAACTGATTCACTCGCGGGGAGCGGCTCCGGCGACGGCATCCAGACAACCGCGGCTGCGTGTTGGCCGTCAAGAGAGTAATTCTCCACCTCGCCGGTTTGCGGTGCCTTCTCAGGTTCGGCGAGAATCGCGTTGACCGTTTCAAGAGTCGCCGTATTGCCGGGCAGGAAGAGTTCTCTAGCTCTAGGTGTAGACCTCGACGACTTTTCCTTGCACGATGAGCAAGAACTCGTGGCAGAGAGACATGGCCTCTTCGAGCAGATCGAAGTGGTCGGTCACCGAGGACACGGCATCCTGCTCCGCGAATTGCTCCTGAATGGTGACCAGCACCGCGCGCTCGATGGCGTTCTGCCCTTGGTGGTAGGCCAAGGTGAGCGTCGTCACCGAGTAGCCGTGCCGGGCGCAAGACTGGGCGAACCGGGTGACCCCTTCCGGCAGAGCCATGTAGTTGATCGCGTCGAGGTCGAGCCTGCCCTGCAGCAAGAGCACGAGGTTGGCGATGTTCGCGTGCACGCTGTCATAGAGGTCTTCCCGCAACGACGGAGCGATGTTGGGGAAGAGAGTGTCCTCTATATATGCGTGACTGTGGAAACCAGCTCCTCGAAATTCTCTGACACTCGGTGAGCGAGAAGACCGAACTGGTCATCTTCCTGGCGTTCTGTAGCGTTCATCGGGTGGGGCGGCACCTAGGTTCGGCGGGCCTTGATCGCGCGGCTCGCCGCCTGCCAGCCGCTCATGCCGTGCACACCAGCGCCCGGCGGGGTCGACGCCGAGCAAAGGTAGACCCCGTCGATCCCGGTGAAGTAGGGGTCCGGAGCGAAGATCGGGCGGGC
Organism: Corynebacterium mycetoides; assembly: GCF_900103625.1. Taxonomy (NCBI): domain Bacteria; kingdom Bacillati; phylum Actinomycetota; class Actinomycetes; order Mycobacteriales; family Corynebacteriaceae; genus Corynebacterium; species Corynebacterium mycetoides. The sequence goes on from NZ_LT629700.1 coordinate 2,811, forward strand.
AAGCAGCTGAATCATGTCCGACGAGCCACCAATAATGTCGCCGCCGATGTAGTTCGCGTTGTAATCCTGCACCGCTTCCGTCGAGTAGGAGACCGATTCGACGATGATGTCGCGGAAACCAGGCGCGAACCGCTCGATCTGGGTGACGATGGCTTCCGTCGCGTCCCCGCGGTATCCGGCGGGGACGTGGGCGTATGCCCAAAGCGGGTTGTAGTCGCCGCTACTGCGCGAGGGATCGGCGAGGTACTGCTGGCCGACGAGGATGAATGGCCGGTCGGACAACCCGCCTGCTGCCGCGGCCTTTTCGGCGCGGGCGACCTCGTCTGCGGTCCCGCCGACGTGAACTGTGCCCGCCTTGCGGGCCTCGGCGTTCGTCCAGGGGACTTTGCCCTTGATGACGAAGTCGACCTTGAACGCGCCGACCCCATGCCGGAAGTTGCGGTAGGCGCGTCGCTGACGTGCCGGGAGCTCATCCCCGCAGATCTTCAACGCGATGGAAGGGCTGACGTCGAGCATGACTGCGTCGACGTTTCTAAGCTCCTTCAGTGACGTCACCTCGTGGTCGCATTCGACCTTTCCGCCCAGCTCTTCGAGCTCAGCGACCATGGCCGCAGCGATCGACCCGCTGCCACCTTCCGCGACCGGCCATCCTGCCACGTGGGCTGCGGCGGTGAGCAGGGTGCCGGCGGCCGAGCTCATCGGCGTGTCCAGCCGAGTCAAGTTGTGCGCGGCAACACCGATGTAGAGCGCCTGGGCCTCGTCCGAACGCCACCGTTTCGCTGACAGCTGTGCCGGCAGCGCCGCGTTCATTCCGAAGTAGCCGAAGGAGAGCGGGTACTTGGGAATGGTGAGCATCGGCCCGAACACGGAGCTCCCGATCTTGTCGAAGTTCGCAGCCATCGGCCCGAACGTCGCTTTCCACAGCCGTCCGTCCGAACCGAGTCCAGCGGACGTCCTCTCGATGTCCCGGTAGAGGACGCCGGCGCGGCCGCCGTCCAACGGATGGGCGAGGTCCACCTCGGGGAAAGCGAACCGCAGGCCGTGCTTGGCTAGGTCGGTCTCGCGGAAGAAGGGACTCACCACGGACATCGGGTGAACGGCGGAGCACATATCGTGGACGACACCGCTGCGCAGCGATTCATTGCTGCGCATGCCGCCGCCGGGCGTGGCCGCGGATTCATAGACAGTGACGTCGTATCCGTTGCGGGCCAGAGTGATCCCCGCGGCCAGGCCATTGGGGCCACTGCCGACGATTGCTGCTTTCATAGCGGTGCTCCTCGTTCTTAGAAGGCGATTGAAAGGTGGATCCCCCACGGCGCGGGAGGGCGCATGGGGAGAGGGCTCTTTAGACCTGCGGAACCGGCTGCTGTGCGTCCCGAGTGTAAAGGGCGATGCGCTCGTGCAGGAACTGGCGGCCCTGGAACTCCGGGTCCGGGTTGACGGGGATCGGACCGTTGGGCAGCCACGGCTGTTCCGAGATGCAGTCCTTGACCTTCCACTCACCGGTTTCCAGCACGCCCAGCGCCATGTCGTAGATCACGTAGCGCTGCGTCGATTTGTGTAGGGGCTGCGATTCGACGTATGCGACGACGCACTCGCCCGGCTTGAAGTTGAGGTGCTTCTGCACGGACGGCCAGATGGTCGGGACGTGGAAGTGGCCTTCACCGAAGTTCCAGCCCAGCAGCCATGCGGACATGTACTCGCCTTCGCGCAGTTCGTAGCCATCGACGGCGGGGCCGAGCTCGCGGGTGAGCAGCGAGAGCAAGCCGCGGCCCTGGGAGTGCATAGAGCGCCACGCGAGGACCTTGTCCATGAGCTTGAACTTAGCTTCTTCGCCGAAGCCGGCCTTGATGATCTCCTCGGGCGGGGGATAGCGCCCGGGTAGTCGGTGTACATTTTCTCGATGCCCTCCGGGGAGAAGGCCCACACGGTGCACGCCCAGTTGCCGGCGTACTGGCGCATGCTGATGAGGAACGAGATCCATTCCGGTTTGAGGTTGCCCAAGACGGGGCCAATCAGGACGCAGAAGAAGATGAATACGCCGGCCCAGACGCTGCTGATAGAACCAAGCCCGTAGCCCTCCCAAACCGGGAAGCCGAAGAAGATGAAGACTGTCAGCAGGATGTAGTGGATGTTCCACTCGAGCGGAACCGCGATCGGCATGGACAGGATGATGACGATGTGCATGCCGATGATGACGAACGCTGCAATGGCGGCCGCGTAGAAGTTGCCGGACAGCAGCAGGACCAGCGGGCAGATCAGCTCGACGACGGTTCCGAGCACGTGCGCCATGGCGAGGGACAGCCACGACGGCTGGAGGTCGTGCGGGTGCTTGCGGAAGAAGAGGCGGCTAACGCGCTTGCTGAGCATGTACGGAGCGTTGGCCATCATGACCGGAACGACGTACTCGAAGTGGCGGCCGAACTTGGACACGCCGGCACCCATCCAGACGAGGACGATGATCATCTTCACGCCAATGATGTAGTCGTGGGGTTCAGAACCAGCGCGAAGAGTAGCGCGAGGAAGTACTGGTCGTTGCGCATGCCGAGGAAGAGGTGCTGGCAGCGGTACCCCAGGAACAGGATGAGAACGAGTGGAACCAGAATCGACCACATTGGCAGCATGCCGCCGTCTGCCCCGGGATGTACTCGGCAACGTAATCGTGGTTAGTGGGTGGAATGACGATGCCTACGACCAGGGAAAGCGCCAGCGCGTAGTAGACGGCCACGTCCACGATCGAGCGGGTGTCACCGCCCTGGCCCGGCAGCCGTCCGCCGAATGGAGGGCGCTTGATCACTCCGACCTTCGACCAGTACTTGTTGGCTCCGAAGCGCGGCACGTAGTGGAAGCCCGCAGGGCCAGAGCTGGCGCCGAGACCGCAGAGCTCCCAGAGGATCGCGAACAAGAGGAACTTCTGGTAGACGATCGGCTCCGCCCACCAGTTGCTCACGTTGAGGGGGTTACCAACGCCAGCGAAAAGCGTCGAAACAGTCAAGCCGATGACCACGTAGGCCGTGCACTTGAACAGGTAGAAGAGCCTGCTTTGGGGAGCCGAGCCCGATCTCTGCGAGGCTCGCACCTGAGAGCCGCAGACGCTCACTCAGGCTAAGTTTCTTGTACTCCTCGTAGGGCGTATCGAGGAGGTCGGGTGTAGACCAAGCCATCGGTCTCTCCTTTCAATGTCTGGTTCTCCGATCCCGCTGCGCAAGGCGGGACCCGTTGTAGGTACCGCCCGTCTACCCCGGAGACCGTCTCCGGACTGTGATGTGGCTTACAGGATTGAGGCTTAACCATAAGAGGAGGCTGACACTCTCAACAATGTTTGTGTGGCTAAACAATTGAGCGATCTTTATGCCGCGCGTACAAAACATGGCTTTGACATGCAAGAACGAAACCGCCAGACATTTAGATGTGCAAAACAAAAGCGGTGGCGGCCACCTGAAAGAGGTGGCTGCCACCGCTTGAGCGAAAGAGGGGCGGGAGCGGATCCCGCAGGCGCGACTACAGCGCTACCGTGTAATCCGCCACGGTGTTGTCGGCGATGTCCTGCTCCGTCACTCCGGGTGCGAGTTCAACGAGCTTCAGCCCGTTCTCGTCCACCGTGAAGACGCACAGGTTCGTGATGATGGTGTCCACCGCGCCCTTGGCGGTCAGCGGCAGTGTGCACTCCTTGAGGATGCGCGAGGAGCCGTCCTTGCGGGCGACGTGGTCCATGATCGCGATGACCTTTCGGGCGCCCTTGACCAAGTCCATGGCGCCGCCCATGCCGGTCATCTTCTTGCCGGGGATGCTCCAGTTGGCAATGTCGCCGTTTTGCGATACCTCCATCGCGCCGAGGATCGCGGTGTCGACGTGTCCGCCGCGGATCATCGCGAACGATGTGGAAGAGCTGAAGGTGGCACCGCCCGGCAGGATCGTCACCGATTCCTTGCCGGCGTTGATGATGTCGGGGTCGACCTCGTCCTCGTAGGGGTAGGGACCAGTCTTCAGGATGCCGTTCTCGGACTGGAGAGTGATGTGGATGTCGGCGGGAATGTAGTTCGCCACCGCCGTCGGCATGCCGATGCCGAGGTTGACGTACTCTCCGTCCTTAAGCTCTTGGGCTGCGCGCTCCGCAATCTCCAATCGCGACCAGCCCTTCTTCGGCTCGTCGCTAGCCGCGGCTTCGCTCGCGGCGGGGGCTTCCTCTGTGGGCGCCTCTTCGCGCGGGCGGACCGTCGATCGTTCGATGAACTTGCTCGTCGCCTGCTCCGGTGTCAGCGGCAAGATCCGGTCGACGAAGATGCCGGGCACGTCGATCTCGTCGGGGTCCAGATCACCGGTTTCCACCATGTGCTCCACCTCGACGACGGTGATCTTCCCGCAGGTGGCGGCGTCAGCGTTGAAGTTGCCGGCGGTGCGGCGGAAAATCAGGTTGCCCTCCGGATCGGCCTTATGCGCTCGGAGCAGCGCGAAGTCAGTGATAACAGACTCCTCGAGAACATACGTCCGCGTCTCGCCCTTGAACTCGAATTCGCGGGTCTCGAGCGGCTCGGATGTCTTCACGAGCTCGCCCTCGGAGTTGTACAGCGACGGCAGGCCTCCGTCTGCGCGGGCGGTGTCCACGCCGGTCGCGGTGTAGAACGCGGGGATGCCGGCACCGCCAGCGCGCATCTTCTCGGCCAAGGTGCCTTGGGGGATGAGGTCCACTTCGATCTCGCCATTGAAGTACTGGCGCTCGAATTCCTTGTTGAAGCCAAAGAAGGAGCCGCAGAACTTGCTCACCTGCTTCGACTGGAACAGTGTGGAGAGACCGAGGTGCCGGTCGTCGATCATCGTTCCAGGGTTATTCGAGTAGACCGTGAGGTCCTTGACTCCCGTTCCGACGATCCCATCGAGCAGAACGAGCGGGTTGCCGCAGACACCGAAGCCGCCGACGGCCAGCGTCATGCCGTCTTCGAGTCCCTCGAGCGCCTGTTCCGGGCCATCGACGATTTTGGAAAAAGTCATAAGGCTTCCTTTCGGGAATTGGATTTCAAAAGTGGTTAGCCGAGAAAGTCGTCTTTCGCGATATTCCGGAGAGTCGGTTTGTCGACTTTGCCCACCGGGTTGCGGGGGAGGTCCTCCACCGCGGAGATATGCACGGGCCACTTCACCTTTGCCAGCTGCGGGCGGACGTGGTCGAGGATCGCGTCAGTGTCCACCGCGGACGGGTTCGAGTTGCTCACGTACGCCACCGGCACCTCGCCGAGCACCTCGTGCGGAAGCCCGACAACTGCGGACTCGACGACGTCCGGGTGAGTGTTGAGAGCGGCCTCGATCTCGGACGGGTAGAGGTTCTCGCCGCCGCGGATGATCATGTCCTTGATGCGGTCCACGAGGAACAGGAATCCGTTCTCGTCGAGGTAGCCGACATCGCCGGTGTGAAGCCAGCCATCGACGATCGTCTTCGCGGTTTCCTCGGGCTTGTTGAGGTAGCCGACCATGACGTTGTCGCCCTTGATCACCACTTCGCCGGGCTCGCCGACCGGTAGGAAGTTGCCGTCCTCATCCATGATCCGGACTTCCTGGCCGGGAAGAGCGCGGCCGACGGTGCCGGAGGGTGGGTCGTCGTCAAGCCGAACGGCGGTGGAGCCGACCGTTCCTTCGGTGAGGCCGTACGCCCCGCGGATCTTCACGCCGTACTTCTGCTCGAACGACTCGATGAGCTGGATCGAGGCGGGAGCGGCGCCGCAGACAGCGAACTTGAGGCTGGAGAAGTCCACGCCGGAGTCGGGCGGGAGCTGCAGCAGGTAGGCGAATATCGCCGGTACCGCGGAAAAGTACGTCGGACGGTACTCCGCGACCGCGGTGATGAACTCCATGGGATTGAATCGGTCGAGGATGCTCACCTTGCCGCCGCGGCTGTAAGGAGCGAGGAAGCTGACCAGGATCGCGTTGGAGTGGAACAGCGGCAACGGCATGAGTGCGTTAATCTCTCCGCCCATGTCCAGCGCGCCCGAGATGCTGTTCACCATCGCGTTCAGGTTCTTGTGGCTGAGCAGCACGCCCTTCGGGCGGCCGGTGGAGCCCGAGGTGTAGACGATGAGCGCGATGTCGTCGGGAGTGGGCAAGTCAGGCAGAGCCAGCGGGGAACTGGAATCCTCGTGGGTCGGGTGCTGGCCGGAAACAGCGAGTTCGAACAAGGGAAGGACCCGGGCGCCGGGGAAGCACTCTTCCGGTTGGCGCGCAGCGAAGTCGTTCGTCGTCACGACGACCTTCGCGCCGGAGTCCTCGACCTGGTAGGCGGATTCGGTCGCGGTGAACGTCGGGTTCATTGGCGTCACTGCCGCGCGGAGGCGCCACGCGGCACCCATCACGGTGAGGAGTTCAAGGCGGTTGGGCAGGAACGTGGCGACGACATCCCCGGGGCCGACTCCCAGGGTGGACAACTGGCGGGCGAGGATCTCGACTTCCTCTGCGAATTCTTGTCCGGTGAGCTCACGGAATGAATCCCGCAGCCGAGTTCCTTCGATGCCTTGGTGCAGTTCGTGCCATGGTTGGTAGCTGTAGTCCGCCACATTTCCTCCTTGGTTGTGATCTGTTTAACAGCCACTATAAAACCTTTCTAAGCAAAACATCTTGAAGTTTCCTGATCGGCTCAGAACATCCTGTGTCACCTGCGATTTTTAGGGGCGAGATTTCTATTACGGGAGGCTCGCGAACTAGAGTGACGTGAGTGATCACCTTCTCCAACGTGACAAAGGTCTACCCGACTTCGACGCGGCCGGCGCTCGACAACGTCTCGCTGACCATTGATAACGGCGAGTTCGTCTTCCTCATTGGCCCGTCCGGTTCGGGCAAGTCCTCGTTCCTCGAGCTGCTCATCCGCGAGGAGAACGTCACCTCTGGGGACATCCACTTCGACGGGTTCCATGTGAATGCGCTCAAGGGGAAGGATGTCAACAAACTCCGGCAGTCGATCGGTTACGTCTTTCAAGACTTCCGTCTGCTGCCCAAGCTGTCCGTCTACGACAACGTCGCTTTCGCGCTCGAAGTGATTGGCAAACCGAAGTCGAAGATCGAGAAACTCGTGCCGGAAGCGCTCGAAATCGTTGGCCTCGACGCCAAAGCGAACCGCATGCCGGGCGAGCTTTCCGGCGGCGAGCAGCAACGCGTCGCCATCGCCCGCGCGTTCGTGGACAGGCCACCGCTTTTGCTTGCCGACGAACCCACCGGCAACCTCGACCCCTCCACCGCCGACGACATCATGGCGCTGCTCGCCCGCATCAACAGGATGGGCACGACAGTGGTGATGTCCACCCACAACGCGCGCGCCGTCAACGACATGCGAAAGCGGGTCATCGAGCTCCATTTGGGCAAGGTCATGCGCGACGACGCCCACGGCATCTACGGGGTCCACGGCTCCACCAACGTTTAAGAGTTCTCGAGAGGAGGAACGCAATGAACTGGAACTTCATCTTCCGCGAAGGTTTCCGCGGCCTGGGCCGCAACCTCACCATGACTATCGCGCTGATCATCACCACCGCGCTGTCGCTCGCACTCGTCGGCACCGGCATTCTCATTTCGCAGGTGACCAGCAACACCAAGGACCTGTACCTCGACCGAGTCGAGGTCATGGTGGAGCTCGATGAGAAGATCTCGGTGGAGGACAAGGACTGTTCGTCGCAAAGCTGCATGCAGGTCCGCGACAAGCTGCAGAGCGACGACCGCATTGAATCGGTGACCTTCCGCAACCGTGAGCAGTCCTACGACCGCTTCGTCGAACTGTTCAAAGAGTCGGACCCAGCTCTCGTCCAAGAGACCTCGCGTGACTCAATGCCCGCCGCGCTCCACGTGCGGTTGAAGGACCCGACGGACACATCGCCTATCGACGCCGTCCGCGACCTCCCGCAGGTCACCTTCGTCGCCGACCAGGCGAGCGACGTGCGCAGCACCGCTGATTCCATGGACTCTTTCCGCAACGCCACGTTCCTCATCGCGGCGGCTCAGGCGCTGGCGGCGATCTTCCTCATCTCCAATATGGTGCAGCTCGCGGCGTTCAACCGGCGTGAGGAGATCGGCATCATGCGCATGGTCGGCGCCACACGCTGGTTCACCCAGGCGCCCTTCATCCTCGAAGCGGTCATCTCCACGTTCGTCGGCGCCATCTTGGCTACTGTCGGGGTGTGGTTTGCCAAGGCCCACGTGGTCGATCCGATGCTGACCAGGGTGTACGAGAACTTGCTCGTGGCCAAGCTGCCGGACTCGGCGGTGTGGACCGTGATGCCGCTCGTTGGACTCGGAGCCGTTATCGTTTCCGGCGTCGTCGCCCAGATCGCGTTGCGGTCGTACGTACGGAAGTAGCGCTATGGGAAAGAAAAAGAAGAAGTCCGACGGCAGCAACGTCATCGCCGCGAACCGCAAGGCGCGGCACGATTACACGATCCTGGACACCTACGAGACGGGAATAGTCCTGCAGGGCACGGAGATCAAGTCGCTTCGCGACGGCAAGGCATCCCTCGTCGAGGCCTACGCCACCATCGACGATGGGGAAGTCTGGCTCCGTAACCTCCACATCCCCGAGTATTCGATGGGATCGTGGACGAACCACTCGCCGCGCCGCACCCGCAAGCTGCTCCTGCACCGCCGCGAGATCGATTCGCTCGAGGGCAAGCTTCGCGACGGCAACCGCACCCTCGTCCCCCTGAAGCTCTACCTCAAAGACGGCCTCGCCAAGGTCGAGCTCGGACTCGCCCAGGGCAAGCAGGATTACGACAAGCGCCGCGACATCAAGCAGCGCACCGAAGACCGCGAGATCGCGCGCGACCTCGGACGGAAGTTCAAGGGGATCAAGGCGTAGGTTGTTTCCGGCTTTCTTCGAGTGCGTAACCTAACCGCGAGGGCGGTGTGATTTTCTCAGATTCATGATGAGAACCGCCACCGTAAGCGCTACCACCCACAAGACGGGGGCAGCTTGGACATAATCGGTCCAGAAGGTGGGACCAGCCGAAACGATCTTTCCCGGGAAGGGTTCGGACTCAGACCCAAGCTGACGGTAGGGGACAAACACGGTGGTGAAACCCATTGGTAGAACCCCGAGCACCGTAGTCTGGACTGCTCCCCATTAGTTGGACTGAGAAATCAGTTACCGACTAGTGGGGAGCAGTTCAGCGAGAGGGGGTCTTTGCGTTGATTACTCCGCCGCGGCAGAACCTTCCTCGGCCAGTCCGATACCTTTGGGCCGAGAGGAGGTGCTACGGACTCCACGTCCACGCGGCATGAACCCGAAGATCGCGTAACCGACGATGAACAGGAGGCACAGCGTGGTCCAGATCGTGCCGAGCCACGGGGTGGTTTGGGAGAGCTCGTCGATTCCGCGAGACGACATCGCGCGCCACACCGGGTAGGAAACGAACGGGATATGGAAGCAGACGATGGCCGCGAGGGACGAGAGGCCAGCGAGGGCGCCTTCAAGCGAAGCGCCAAAGCGGTCGGCAGCCCACTCGTTGACGGCGAGGAAGAACACCACGCTCAGGGGCACGAGCCAGACGAAGTGGTGGTACCAGGAAAAAGGGGACACCAGGCAGGAGCTGATGCCGGTGAGCGCGAACGCCATCGAGCGGTTGTTGCGCAGCATTGCCGTGCGCAGCGCGAGGCAGGTGAATACGAAGATAACGATCACCGAGAGGATCCACACCGTGCCGCCCTCCAGCCCGAAGGTGCGCTGCATCACGGAGAGGACGGATTTGGACCCCGTGTTTTCGGAACTGCCGACGCGCGAGGAATCGAACATGGCGTGTTGCCAGAAGTGGCGGGCGTCGGGCACGAAGGCGAAACCGATGATCACGGTTGCGAAGAAGGTCAGCACCGAGATGACGGCGGCCCACCAGCGTTTTTGAAACAGCAGCACCAAACCCATGTAGGCCGGGGTTAGTTTCAGCCCTGCGGCGATTCCGATGCCCATCCCCGGCAGGCGCCGGCTACCGGGCAGGATGTCGAGCGCGACGAGGAGCATGAGGAAGATGTTGATCTGCCCGAAGAAGAGCGTGCCGTGGACAGCTTCGTTGCCGATGCTGGCGCACGACAGCAGCACGCAGACCAGGAGGGTCAGTGGGGTGAGCTTGAAACCTCGCTCGCGAAACACCAAAGCGATGATCACCGCGAGGGCGGCAAGCATCCCGATCTGCCATAGGATGATGAGTGCGTTGTCCGTCAGATACGCGAACGAGGTAAACAGCACACCTGCAAACGGCGGGTAGGTAAACGGCAGGTCGAAGATGTAGGCCTTGTCGTACAGGTTCTCGCCCCGCAGCAGTGCCTGCCCGCCCATGCGATAGATCTCCAGGTCGAGGGGCACTCGCCAGCGCAACGCGTGGTCCTCGGGCTGGTGAAAAGTGCGGAAGACCATCAACGCGATCAGCGCGCTCAACCCGATGATCAAGGCGGGTGTACCGGCGAGCACTTTTTCCGGGGTGTCGGAGGCGCGGAAACGAGGTGGTGTCGCCGCGTGACGCGGTTGGGGCCTATTAACGACAGTCATTTGATGAACCTTTTGGGTGAGCTCCAACATCGGGCTCGTGGTGGGTGGGGGTTTCAACTGATCAGCTTGATTCGCTGTTTGCCACCTCATCGTTTCACAAAACCGTGCCCAGACCTGGCTTTGACGACCATCCGGCGAGCCGGATCTTCTCGAGCCGCGCGAAGCGTAGCGCGGCGCCACTCTTCGTTTACGTCGGTACACTAGATGTTGCATCGTAGGAAATACATTGAAGGGAAATAGTATGTCTACTTTTCAGGGCAAGGTCGCACTCGTTACCGGCGCAGGCTCGGGCATCGGCGCGGCGGTAGCCAAGAAGCTCGCCGCCGAAGGTGCGAGGGTAGTGGTGGCGGATCTGAAGGTCGATGCCGCCGATACGGTTGTTGAGGAGATCGTCAAAGCTGGCGGAGAGGCAGCGTCGTTCGAGATTGACACTGCCGATTCTGAGAAGAACAAGGAAGCCGTGGCGTTTGCTGTCAAGAAGTTCGGCTCCCTTGAGCTCGCTGTCAACAATGCTGGTATCGGTGGCACGTCCAACAAGGTCGGGGAGATGGATCTGGAGGACTGGGATAACGTCATTGCCATCAACCTTTCGGGCGTCGCCTACGGCAACCGCTACCAGATTGAGCAGTTCCTTACGCAGGGGAACACCTCCGAGTGCGCGATCGTAAACATGGCCTCGATCCACGGCACGGTCGCAGCTCCTGGCAATGCCGCTTACACCGCCGCGAAGCATGGCGTTGTTGGCCTGACCAAGAACGCCGCTGCTGAATATGGCGCGGAAGGCATCCGCATCAATGCTGTGGGCCCGGCATACATCGATACTCCGTTGCTCAAGAACCTGCCTGACGAAGCCCGCGAGGGCCTTATTGCCAAGCACCCGACCGGGCGTTTGGGCACGGCAGATGAGGTCGCCGCATTGGTTTCGTTCCTGCTCAGCGATCAGGCTTCCTTCATTACCGGTAGCTACCACCTTGTCGACGGTGGTTACACCGCTGTCTAGCGTTTAGCTGAGGAACGCACACGAAAAGGCCCCATCAAGGGGCCTTTTGCAACTACGTGACGGGTACTGGACTAGTGCTCGTCGTAGTGGTCGCCGTGAGCGGCGTGGCGGTGGCCGTCGTGGATGTAGTCCACGTGGTCGCCGTGGGGGACCGCGACGTGGCCGCAGCCCTCGCCGTGGGTGTGGCCGGCGTGCTCGCCGTGCTCGGTGTGCTCGGCCAGGATGCACTCGTCCCAGTGGCCGTCGTGGCTGCGGTGCAGGTGGCCGTCGTGCACGTAGTCGACGTGGTCGCCGTGGGGGACCGCGACGTGGCCACAGCCCTCGCCGTGGACGTGGTCGTGGGTCTCATGGATGGTGTGGGTGCTCATGGAACAATCCTTTCTCGCTGTTTTCAACTAGTTTCCATTAAACCCAGTTTCCAATTAGTTTTCAACAATGGGGCTAGATCGGGGGTGCTAAATCCAGTTGAACTCCACGTGGGTTGTGGTTCCCAGCGGCTCGACGTGCACGATCGTCCGCGCGCCTCCAACGGCCTCGTCCACGCCGTCTTCGACCATGTCGGCGTATTCGTGCGCGCGGTCCACATTCCACTGCCCGGGCACTTGCATGACGACGTTGACCAGGCGCTCACGCCCGAATGCAGCCGTGCGCACGTCGGTGAACTTGATTGCGTGCTGCTCTTCCACGCCGTCGAGGTAGTTCTTGATGGCGAGGCGCTCGTCCTCCGGCAGGGCCTCTGAGAGGAGGCTGACAAGAGAATTCTTGAGCAGGGTGTAGCCGGTAACGAGGATGTTGATTCCGACGGCCAGCGCGATGAGGGGATCGAGAATCTCCCACCCGGTCAGCCACACCAGCGCGATGCCCACGAGCACCCCGGCTGTGGTCCATACGTCGGTGAGGAGGTGGCGTCCGTCAGCGGCGAGAGTCGCGGAGCGGTGTTTCTTGCCCGCCCGCACCAGCGCTACGCCGACGGCGAGGTTCAACGCTGCGGCGAGCGTCGATAAGAGCAAGCCCACTCCGGCCTGCTCGATCGGCTGGGGATCGATGAGCCGCTGGACGGCGGTGTAGATGATGGCCACGGATGCGACCAAAATCATCGACCCCTCCACTTGCGCGGAGAAGTACTCGGCCTTGGCGTGACCGAAGTTGTGGTTGACGTCGGCCGGTTTCGCGGAGATTTTCAGCGCCCAGAGCCCGACGACGGCCGCGACGACGTTGATGAAGGACTCGATGGCGTCCGAGAGAAAACCCACCGACCCGGTGACCCACGCGGCGACGAGCTTGAGCACGATGGTGGCAACTGATGCGGCGATGGACAGCCACATGAATCGTTCCAGCAGCTTCTGTCCGTCGAGCACGGCGGGTCACCTCATTCCCGGATGGGCTTAGCGACGTTCGCATCCGGCCTATACTCGGTGGGCATGGATACCCGAGGCTGGATAATCGCAATTGTGGGCGCCGTCGCCGGCGCCCTGTTTTTTGGATGGTTGCTGCGGATGTTGGGGGTGAGCGGCTTCGCCTACACCGTGCTAGTGCTGGTCGGCTCGGCCGTCACCTCCGCCATCGCAGGCAGGTTACTGCGTTAATTAGATGAGCTCGAGCACGGCCTTACCGACGCCCGCGGCGCTCATCGGGTTCTGCCCGGTGACAAGGAGACCGTCGACAACGACGTGCTCGGTCATCGGGACAGCGCCCTTGCTGTACTCGCCGGCCTGCGCGCCCAGCTCGTCCTCGAGGCTGAACGGGACGTTGTCCGCGCGGCGGGCCACCTTCTCCTCGGCCCAGGTGAAGCCGGTGACCTTCTTGCCGTCGAGCAGCTTGGAGCCGTCGGCGAGCGTCACGTTAAGCAGACCGGCCGGGCCGTGGCACACGGCGGAAACGATCTTTCCGGCATCGGCGAAGCTTGCCACGGCCTCGCGCACGGTCTCCGAGGTGAAGTCGTACATCGTGCCGTGCCCGCCGGTGAGGTAGATCCCGTCGTAGCTGTCCTTGTCCACGTCGGCCAGCGCCGGGGTGTTGTCGAGGCGCTTCATAAACTCGCCGTCCTCGTAGCGCTTGTCGGTGTCGCCCATCCCGATCACGGGCGGCATCAGGCTAACGGGATCGAGGGGGACAACGCCGCCCTGCACGCTCGCCAGGTCCACGGTGTGGCCCGCTTCGGTCAGAACGTCGTAGAAGTGGGTGTACTCGCCCAGCCAGAGGCCGGTGCGGTATCCAGAGGTTTGGTAACGGTATGTGCTTGTTGCTACTGCAAGGAATTTCATTGCTCCGACCATAGCACCGTCGCGAGGCGCGCGGAAGACCCTCGATCGGCTACACTTCGCACCCATGTCGACAACCACTTCCGCCCCGAAACGCGGGCTTAAATCCGACCCGTTGATCTTTTATACGTCGGTCGGATTCATTGCCCTCTTCGTCGCGTTGACCGTCGTGTTCGGCGACCGCGCCCGCAGCGCCTACTCGGCCATCTCGGGTGCGCTGATGGACAACTTCTCGTGGTTCTACATCGGCGGGGTCTCCGCCGTCCTAGTCTTCCTCATCGTCATTTTCGTGTCCAAGTACGGCAACCTGCGGCTTGGTGACGATGACGACGAGCCCGAATACACCCTGCCCGTCTGGTTCGCGATGCTCTTCGCCGCCGGGATGGGCGCGACGCTGTTGTTCTGGGGCGCGGCCGAGCCGCTGCACCACGCCTACAATCCCCCGCGCGGTGACTTCGAACCGATGAGCCGCGAGGCCATCAATCAAGCTTTCGAGTTCACCTACTACCACTTCGGTATCCACATGTGGGTGATCTTCACCCTTCCGGGCCTGGCCATGGGCTACTTCAGCTACAAGCGCAAGATGCCGGCGCGTCTGTCGTCGCTGTTCGCCCCGCTGCTGGGCTCGCGCGTGTACGACTGGCCGGGCAAGCTTATCGACGCCTTCGGCATCATCGGCACCGTCTTCGGCATCGGCGTCTCGGTCGGCCTGGGTGTGCTGCAGATTTCCGCTGGCATGAACATCATGTGGGGCGTGCCGCTTGTCACCCCGGTCCAGCTGGGCATCATCCTGGCGATTACTGTCGCCGCGTGCCTGTCGGTGGCCTCCGGCTTGGACAAGGGCATCAAGTTCCTCTCCAACCTCAACATCGCCGCGACCGTCGTCCTCATGGTGTTCGTGCTGCTGGCCGGACCGACGCTGAAGTTGATTGGGCAGGTCACCGAGTCCTTCGGCATCTACGCCAACTCGCTGCCTGAGCTGATGTTCTGGGTGGACTCCTATAACGACAACCCCGGCTGGCACGCGACGTGGACCGCCTTCTACTGGGCGTGGAGCATCTGCTGGGCGCCGTTCGTGGGCATGTTCTTCGCCCGCATCTCCAAGGGTCGCACGGTGCGCGCGTTCATCGGCGGCACCCTGCTGCTGCCGACCACCTTCGACATCCTGTGGTTCTCCATTTTCGGCCGCGCGGCCACCGAGATCGAAGCCGCCGATCCGGGCGTGCTCACCGGGCCCGTCGTAGAGCAGGGCGATACCCCGCAGGCGCTGTTCACCTTGCTGTCGCAGTACCCGATGTACGGGCTGGTGGGCACCGTCGCCCTGTTCGTGATCATCCTGTACTTCGTCACCTCCATGGACTCCGCCGCGATGGTGATGGACATGTTCGCCTCCGGTGAGGAGAACAAGACGCCGACGTATTACAAGGTCGGCTGGGTCGTGGCCATCGGCGTGGTCACCGCCGCGTTGCTGTTCATCAATGACACGGGGATCCAGGCGCTGCAGGAGGTTGTGATCATCATCGCCCTGCCGTTCTTCATCATGTACTTCTTCATGATGTACTCGCTGCTCAAGGCAATGAACGACGACTCGGCCGCACGCCGCCGCATTCGCACCCGGCAGTGGGAGAAGACGGACAGTGCCGAGAAGCTGGAAGAGGCGGAGAACCGCCCGGCTCCGGGTTATGACGCCGAGGGCAACGAGATTGCCCGTCCCGAGCTGGAGTACGACCTGGAGGAGGGCGGCTGGAAGCTGTCGGAGTCGCTCATCATCGAGGGCGACCTCGCCATCGGCGGCGAGGTGGACCAGGACTGGGGCGGCGACTCAGAGCCGACCTTCACCATCGTCGACGAGGAAGGCCCGCGGCGCCACTAGGGGAAACATGCGTGGGAAGTGATGGAAACTCCGCAATGCGGAGTTTTCTTACGCGTTGAGCCTGCTGCGAGAGGTTGCTATATCCGCAGGTCAGGGTGGATGTCGAACGTGCTTGCTACGGTACGTGTGTTCGATACAGTTGCTAGCTCGAGGGGGAGCAATGACCACCACATATCCTGTCCAACCTGACCCAGCCGACCTGGCCGAGGGCATCGTCGCATCGTTCGCGTACCTGACGCGTCGCAAAGCGGAGATCCTGCGAGACATCGGAAGATTTGACTCCGCCGGCCTGGCGCGGCGCTTCGGAGCGTCGACAACCGCGCTGTGGCTCGTCCAGCGCCTGGGGGTGTCACAGACCACGGCGCATGAATACGTCAAGGTGGCGCGCGCCTTGCTCGAGTTTCTCCTGGTGGCGGACGCGTTTGCGTCGGGGGATCTGAATTACTCCAAGGTGCGGCTCATTCTGCCCTACGTCACCGCCGAGAACGAAGGCCAGCTCGTGGAAATGGCCACTGAGCTCGGCTATCACGAGCTCGAGCGAGCGTTGCTGGCGTTTCGCGAAGGGGAATCCGACCGCGAGAAATCCTACGTGCGCATCAGGGTCCGCGACAACGGCCGGGTGCGGCTGTGGGGCAACTTCTCTGCGGCCGAGGGGGCGCAGCTGATGGCTGCTCTCAAGCTGGGGGAGCTGGCCTACCACGACATCGACTTCGACGATCTGGACCGCGACGCCGACGGGGCGGTGGATGATCAAGCGGCCAGCGCGGCCCTCGACTCAAGCGCCACATCACTGTCCGGTTTCGGGCTGCCACCGGGCAAGGCCCTTCTGGCCTCGTTTATGGGGATGGTGAACATGGTGCGGACGTCGCCACGCTCCTCCCTGCGCACGCCGGGTGCGCACGTGAACATTGTCATGACCACGGACGGGCGCGCGTACCTGCCGCACAACCCCGGCGCGCCGTCGGAGGCGCTGAAGAACTTCCTGGACAGCGCCCATTATCGCGTGAGCCGGGTCGACGAGAAATGTCTCGTGCTCAATACAGGACGGATGCAGCGCCTAGCCACGGCGGGCCAGATCAACGCCCTGATGCTGATGTGGGGCGGGACCTGCGCCATGCCGGGATGCACGCACACGCGGTTTATGGAGATGCACCACATCCGTGACTGGGCGGACGGCGGGCCGTCGGACCTGGACAACCTGCTGCCGCTGTGCTCGGCGTGCCACGCACTCGTGTCCGAAGGGTCGGTCACCATCAAGAAAGACTACGGGGACGTGCACTTCCTCATGCCCGACGGCGCACGGTTCGTGGCCCGCGACCACGGCCTGCCCGTGCGGAGCGACGACGCAATGACCGTCGAGGAGTTCAATTCGTTGGATTTTGCCTAACTGCGTGACAAGTACCCGGAGCGGATCTGAACAAATCGCACTACTGCGGAGGTGAGAGCGAGAGCGGACAGCGCGAAGAAAGGAAGCGTCGGCCCGACGCGCGGCTCCAGCCACTGGATGAACGGCGGCAGAGCGAAACCGATGTAGGTGGCGACATAGTAGATGCCGATGACGCGACCGCGATGCGCCGGCGGGGAGTAGGTGTCCACGTCCAGCAAACCGTCGCGCAGACACAGTCCGTACGCCGTGCCCAGGAGCAGGGCCGCCACGATGAACACGGCAAACGTCGGTTGCGGGCCCGCGAGGCCGACGATGAGCATGCCGGCAGCCGAGGCAAGTGCGCCGACCACGCCCGAGAGTGGCCCCCAGTCGAAGCGGCGGCCGAGAGCCTGGAGGATGAGCGCGGTTCCGAAGCCCAGGCCGGCTGCGATCCCGGGAACGAACACCCCGGTGGGGAAGTAATGGGCCACACGCGCGGACAGGCCCACGACGGTGGTGGTGATCGAGGCGAAAACCCAGAGGGCGACGGGGACCGACGTCGCCAGCGCCTTGGCCGCGGAGCGCTCGTGGGCCGGAACAGGAGCCGGGTCCTGGGGAGGGGCCGAGGAAGCCTCGAGCGGCCTCGTGTTGGGCACGTCGCCGACGACGAGAGACACTGCGACGGCAACGAGTGAGAGGACAATCGTCACGGCGTAGGGCACCCAAATGTACGGCACCACGGAGGCGATGATGCCGGAGAAGATGGGCCCGAGAGCGAAACCCGAGGTGAGGAAAATTCCGGCAAGGGTCGCGCCCGACGCCCCTGCGAGCCGGGCGGCCCACGCGGTGCCCGCGCTGACAACCAAGCCGACTCCCAGTCCGACGACGAAGCGGCCGGCGAGCAGCGGGAACGGCGTGTGCGTCAGCATGAGAACGGCATTGCCGAGGGCGGCGACGAGAGAGCCGGTGATGACGACGGGCCGGCCGCCGAAGCGGTCGGCGAGGAACCCGCCCGCGATGAGGCAGGGGAAAAGTCCCGCCGCGTAAATGCCGTAGGCGCTGTTCGCCAGCAACGCGTCCATACCCGCGCGTTCTTTCAGGGCAACCAGCACGGAGGCGAAGTGATTCGCCCCCCAACCAGCGGTAATCAGGAAAAAGAGAACGCTGGCGAAGACCTTGCGAGTGGACATGCATACAAATTTAGCGGGCGAGACTCTTTTCGGAGCTATTTTCGAAGGGTTGAAGCGCACCCGTGCGGCCGTAGGAGAGGTGGCGGTGCGCCCACTCGAACGGGCCCTGCCTGCCGGCGGCCTCCAAGGCGGTGGCCAGCGCCAGGGTGATCAGCCAGACGAGGAGACCGACCCCGAGCTTCCCGCTTACCGACGCCTCCAGCCCCAGCCCGAACCCGAAGGGCATGGCCAGCAGAATGAACAGGAAGGACTGGGCGAGGTAGCCGGACATGGAGCGCTTGCCCAGGGCGACGAACGGGTACGCCCAGCGCGGGTTGGTAGTCATGTCCTTTGTCAGCAGGGCGAAGAATGCGAGGATGCCGGGTCCGGTGAACAGGCCGATGCCGGTATTGGCCAGCATCAGCGGCGTCTCCAGGCGCGGGTCGATGACCCCGATCGCGGACAGGCCCCACGGCAGGCCGATGAGAAGGATGATCGCCACAGCGACCAGCACCCAGGTCGTAAGGACGCGGCGGTGCTTATCGACGTTGACGAGGTAACCCTCGCGGGCCCATACGTATCCGATGATGGCGAGTCCGAGCAACTGGAGGACGGCGAACGGTGTGCTGGCGATCATCATCCCGCCGGCGCGGGCGTTCTCGGCGAAGTAGGTACCGACGCTGGTGATCTCGGTGGTGGGGACCCGAGAAGCGGGAACGCCTATGTCGGGAGCGAAGTACATCCCCACGGCCCCGAGGGTCGAGAGGAGCGCGGAGCCGACGAGGATGATATAGGCGATGATGCGGAGCGACTTCGACTGCACCGGAAAGAGAAGCGCCAAAATGACGCCGATGAGGCCGTAAATGAACATGATGTCGACGTAGAACACCAGCAACATGTGGGCGAGGCCGAACAGTGCGAGGATGACGTAGCGGCGCGCAAGGACTTTGCGGGCGGCCGCCTGCGGGTAGTGCTTGCGGTACAGGCTGGCTGTGACGAGCCCGAGGCCGAAGCCGAGGAGGGTGGAGAACATCGGCAGTCCGCGGACGTGGACGAACATGGTCGATAAGACCGCTAGGAACTGGTCGAGTCCGCTGTCCGGGCGTACGCCGCCGACGGTGTGGCCGGGTTCGCTGCCCAGGTTGTAGCCGTTGGTGAGCCAGGCAGTAGCGGAGTTAGCCGCGGCGATTCCGAGCAGAGCCAGTCCCCGAGCGAGGTCGGGGAGGATGAGGCGGGGAGAGGTCGCAGATTTGGTCACACCTGATTAACTTAGTAGTTCCATTACGTTGTGGACAAGCGTGCCCCCCGGACGTTACGAGTGTGACAAGGTAGAGTCCGGTTACATATGTTGCAGATGGTGCAATTGTTGTTAGAGAGAAAGTGAACTGATGGTTCGTCGCCTATTCACCCCCGTCGTCGCCGCGCTGATTGTCCTCGTGAGTGCGGTCCTAGCGCCGACGGCGACCGCGCAAGAGGACCCAAACTACGTGTGGCGCACCGACCCGGTGTCCAAGGTCCTGGCCGCGAAACCCATGGCCGATCGCGTCTTGCACCGCGTGCCGGGGTCGTACCA
The DNA here is from genome assembly GCF_900103625.1 of Corynebacterium mycetoides. Lineage (NCBI taxonomy): Bacteria > Bacillati > Actinomycetota > Actinomycetes > Mycobacteriales > Corynebacteriaceae > Corynebacterium > Corynebacterium mycetoides. The sequence goes on from NZ_LT629700.1 coordinate 22,554, forward strand.
CGACGCCCAGCCGATCGCGCCGGAGGCGTGGGAGGCCCAGCAGAGCAGGGGTAAGGCGCTCTACGGACCGGGCACGCCGATCTACGTCGACGGCAACGTCATGTGCACCGTCGCCGTCGCGGGCTACGACGCCGCGGGGCGCCAGGTCGCCGTCACGGCGGGCCACTGCGGCACCGAGGGGCAGACTGTGACTTCGGCGGATGCCGTCGGCGTGGGGGTCTCGGGCAGGATCGCGGCGGTCAACCGGGACCTGGATTACGCCGTGATCGAGCTGTTTCCCAACGCGGAGGTCGGGCGCACCTACAACGGCGTGACCGTCAACCGGCTGAGCGTGGAGCCCCGGGCCCTGGGCCAAGTCGTGTGCAAGTCCGGCTACGCCTCCGCCCAGACGTGCGGGGTGACCTGGATTGATGACGGCCGCACGAACCTGAACCAGGTATGCGCCATGCAGGGCGACTCGGGAGCCCCGCTGCTGGCAGCCGACGCGCTCGTGGGCATCATCAACGGCGGCATCGTCAACGCACCCTGCCACTCCCCGCTGCAGGGCCCGGTGTTCTCGCCGACGGCCTCATCGCGTTTCGACGCCATTCTGGCCGCCATGAACAGCGGCACCGCGCCGGGCAGCGGCTTTAGGCTCCCCTGATCTCGCGCAGCACAACATCATGCAGGGCCCCGTTGGTGGCGACAGCGTCGGCGCCATGAGGGCCCTGTGTCCCGTCCAGGGACGTGAAGCTTCCGCCGGCCTCGGTGACCAGAACGGACAGCGCCGCGAGGTCCCACAGGGAGACCTCCGGCTCCGCCGCGATGTCCACGGCGCCTTCCGCCACGAGGCAGTAGCTCAAGAAATCCCCGTAGCCGCGCAGACGCCAGGTCTTCTCCGTCAACGCAATGAAGTTCCCGCGCAGCCCGCGCTCCTGCCAGCCGGCGAGTGAGGAGAACGAGAGGGAGGCGTCGGCAAGCGTGCCCACCTTGGACACGTTCAGGCGCTTGAGCCCCCCGCCGTTGAAGGTGCGCCAGGCGCCGGCGCCTTCGGAGGCGTACCAGCGCCGGGCCAGGGCGGGGGCGGAGACGACGCCGGCGACCGGGACACCGTCGACAAGCAGCGCGATGAGCGTGGCCCACACGGGAACGCCGCGGACGAAGTTCTTGGTGCCGTCGATGGGGTCGATGACCCACTGGCGGCCCTCGAAGGAGGCCTCGCCGCCGAACTCCTCGCCGAGCACGGCATCGGCGGGACGCGCGGCGGCGAGCTCGGCGCGCAGCGCCTGCTCGACGGCGAGGTCCGCGTCGGAAACGGGGGTCATGTCCGGCTTGGACTCCACGCTGAGGTCTGCCGCCTCGAAGCGCTCGAGGGTGATCGCATCGGCGGCGTCCGCGAGTTTGAGGGCCAAGGCGAGGTCGTCGGCGTAGTTAGACATGCTCCGACAGTGTAGTCACCACATCGCCCACCAGGCGCGCGTTGCCCGCGACGCACCACACGACACCGCCGGCAGTGACCTTGACGGCGCGCCCGCCCGCGGCCTCCACCAGCGCCTTGCCGGGCAGCCAGTCCCAGTCGGCCACGGAGTGCTGCAGCCAGCCGCCCATCTGCCCGGACGCGACGAGCGCCAGGTCGATGGAGCCCGCGCCCCACATGCGAATCGTCGCCGCGTCTTTGACCGCGTCCGTCCACGCTTCGCGGATCGCCTCGTCCTTCATCGAGCGCGGGTGCAGGTATGTCGCCAGCGCCAGCTCGTCGAGGCCGGCGTCGGCAAGCGGGGCCAGCGGGGTACCGCCGACGGTGGCGCGACCGCCCGCCGACGTCATCGTCACCGCGACAGGCCTGCGCATCAAGTTACTCGGCGGGGTGGAACTTTCCATCGACGGGCGCGCGGTCGAGTTCTCTGAGCGCTACACCTGGTACGGCACCATGTACTCTGACGTGCCGAACTTCGCGGCCGTGATTGGCTACATCAACCACTCGTGGACGGTGCGCTCGGACATGACGGCGAAGATGATCGCGCGCATCCTGCGCCGCCTGCGCGCCAGCCAATCGACATCGGTCACCCCGGTCACCCCGGCGACGGTGGGCGAGGGCAGACCGTACATGGACATGCAGTCCGGCTACCTGTCGCGCGCAGCGGCCGTGATGCCGAGGTCGACGCAGAACTACCCGTGGTCAGCCAAGCAGAACGTGCTCGAGGACACCTGGAACACCTCCCGCGCGCGCCTTGACGACGGCCTGGTCTGGTCCTAGATCCAGTTGAACTCCACGTCGGTCTCGGTGCCCAGCGGCTCGACGTGCACCACCGTCGTCGCGCCCCCGAGCGTGCCGTCGATGCCCTCTTCGATCATGTCCGCGTACTCGTGGGAGCGATCCACGCTCCACTGGCCCGGCACCTGCATGACCACGTTGACGAAACGCTCCCGGCCGAAGGCGGCGGTGCGCACGTCGGTGAACTCCACGCCGTGATCTACGGAGAACTCATCGAGGAATGCTTTGATGGCAAGTCGCTCGTCTTCCGGCAAGGCCTCCGAGAGCAGGCTGATGAAGGAGTTTTTCAGCAGCATGTACCCGGTGAACAGGATGTTGACGCCCACCGCCAGGGCAATGAGCGGGTCGAGGATTTCCCAGCCGGTCAGCCATACGAGCACGATGCCCGCGATAACGCCCACGGTGGTCCACACGTCGGTTAGCAGGTGGTGGCCGTCGGCGCCCAGCGTCACCGAGCGGTACTTCCTGCCAGCGCGAACCAGCGCCATGCCGACGCCGAGGTTGAATCCGGCGGCGAGCGCGGAGAGGACCAGGCCCACGCCAGCCTGCTCGATGGGCTGGGGCTCAATCAGGCGCTGCACCGCGGTGTAGAAGATCGCTACCGCGGCCAGCAGGATCATCGAACCTTCTACCTGGGCGGAGAAATACTCCGCTTTGGAGTGCCCGAAGTTGTGGTTTTCATCGGCGGGTTTCGCCGCGACTTTAAGCGCGATAAGGCCGACGACAGCTGCCACCAAATTGATGAGAGACTCGATTGCGTCGGACAAAAACCCCACGGACCCGGTGACCCAGGCGGCGGCGAGTTTGAGCGCAATCGTTGCCACGGAGACTGCGATGGACAACCACATGAACCGCTCGAGCAGCTTCTGTTCATCAATCACAAGACGGTTGTCCTTCCCTGTGGCCCCAGTCCTCTACACCTGGCGGGCATGGATATGAGTCGCTGGATCATCGCAATCGCAGGCGCCGTTGTCGGAGCGCTGTTCTTCGGCTGGCTGCTGCAGATGCTGGGCGTAACCGGCATTTTATACACGGTGCTCGTGCTCATCGGCTCGGCCGTCACATCCTCGCTGGCCGGCACCTTGTTCAAGCCCCGCTAAAACGACGCGACCTGGCAATTCTATCCCGTGCCTGTTTGCCCCGCCGGGCAGGCTCGTCAGCGTGATACCGCGACGTCGAGCAAGCTCAGAGAAATGCTCCACAAAGCGCTTGGAGCGCGAGCCGGCGGCGCAGTAGACCACCACGTCACAATCGCGCGGCAGCGCATGCAGCAGGGTTCGTGCCGCCTCCGGGTCAGCCTCCCACACGCTCGTCGGCAGGTGGTGGGTTGCGCCCGGGATGTCGGAGATCGCCTTTTCGTGGCCTTCCCGCACGTCCAGCCCGAGGGCCTCGCCGCGAGCGAGCCTGTCTAGCAGCGCGCGTGCCGACGCCCCCTCCACCTCGCAGGCGCCGACACCTGCCGCGTCGTAGGTTCCGAAACCCGTCACAAGGTCTCGCGCCGGATCGCGGGCGACGTCGAAGGTGCGGATTGTTGCGCTCAGCGCGTCGTACATCCGTAGCCTACCCACCACTGACTCGCCGACGCCGGTGATGAATTTGATCACTTCGGTCGCCATCAGCCCACCGACAACGCTGGTGGTCACCCCGAGCACTCCCGCGGTGGCGCAGTCGGGCACCGAGTCCGCGCCGGGCTGGGTGGGGTAGAGGTCGCGCAGACCCGCCCCGTCGGCCGGCGCGCCGGGGCCGCTGAACCACAAGGCGACGTCGCCGCGGTAGCGCAGCACCGAGCCCCAGACGAGGGGTACGCCGGCAATTTCGGCGGCGTCGGCGGCGAGGAACTTGGTGGCGAAGGTGTCGGAGCCGTCGACAAGCACGTCGACACCCGGGAGCAGGCCCAGCGCGTTGTTGTCGCTGAAGCGGCCGTTGATGCAGTTCAGCTCGATGCCGGGCTGCAGTGCGCGGAGTCGCTCGGCCGCGACGTCCACTTTCGCGCGGCCCACGTCGTCGGCGCCGAAGAGAATCTGACGGTGGATGTTGCTTAAGTCCACGGTGTCGTCGTCGATCACGGTGATGCGCCCGATTCCCGTAGCGGCCAGGGTTTGCATCAGCGGGCAGCCCAGCCCCCCGGCGCCGATGACAAGGACGTGGGCGTTGTGCAGCGCCGTTTGCTGCTCGAGGCCGAACCCGGGCAGGTTCATCTGGCGGGCGGTGCGGCGAAGTTCGTGGTGGGGCAGGTCAGGCATATCTCCCACACTATTGAAGTGACGCGCTACACTGCGCACCCATGTCGACGAACACATCCGTTAAAAAGCGTGGGTTGCAGTCCGACCCGCTGATTTTCTACACCTCCGTGGGCTTCATCGCCCTGTTCGTCGGGCTGACCGTCATCTTCGGCGACCGCGCCCGCCAGGCATATTCGGCGATCTCGACCGCGCTGATGAACAATTTCTCCTGGTTCTACATCGGCGGCGTGTCCATGGTCCTGGTGTTCCTGATCGTGGTGTTCGTGTCCAAGTACGGCAACCTGCGGCTTGGTGACGATGACGACGAGCCCGAATACACCCTGCCCGTCTGGTTCGCGATGCTCTTCGCCGCCGGGATGGGCGCGACGCTGTTGTTCTGGGGCGCGGCCGAGCCGCTGCACCACGCCTACAATCCCCCGCGCGGTGACTTCGAACCGATGAGCCGCGAGGCCATCAATCAAGCTTTCGAGTTCACCTACTACCACTTCGGTATCCACATGTGGGTGATTTTCACCCTGCCTGGCCTGGCCATGGGCTACTTCAGCTACAAGCGCAAGATGCCGGCGCGTCTGTCGTCGCTGTTCGCCCCGCTGCTGGGCTCGCGCGTGTACGACTGGCCGGGCAAGCTTATCGACGCCTCCGGCATCATCGGCACCGTCTTCGGCATCGGCGTCTCGGTCGGCCTGGGTGTGCTGCAGATTTCCGCTGGCATGAACATCATGTGGGGCGTGCCGCTTGTCACCCCGGTCCAGCTGGGCATCATCCTCGCGATTACTGTCGCCGCGTGCCTGTCGGTGGCCTCCGGCTTGGACAAGGGCATCAAGATCCTGTCCAACCTCAACATCGCCGCGACCGTCGTCCTCATGGTGTTTGTGCTGCTGGCCGGACCGACGCTGAAGTTGATTGGGCAGGTCACCGAGTCCTTCGGCATCTACGCCAACTCGCTTCCGGAGCTAATGTTCTGGGTCGATTCCTACAACGACAACCCGGGCTGGCACGCGACGTGGACCGCGTTCTACTGGGCGTGGACGATTTGCTGGGCGCCGTTCGTGGGCATGTTCTTCGCCCGCATCTCTAAGGGCCGCACGGTGCGCGCGTTCATCGGCGGCACTTTGCTCCTGCCGACGACCTTCGACCTCATCTGGTTTTCCATTTTCGGCCGCGCCGCGACCGAGATCGAGACGGCCAACCCGGGCGTGCTCACCGGTCCCGTGGTGGAGCAGGGTGATACTCCGCGGGCGCTGTTCACGCTGCTGTCCCAGTACCCGCTCTACGGCATCGTGGGAACGGTGGCTCTGATTGTCATCATTTTGTACTTCGTCACCTCGATGGACTCCGCCGCGATGGTGATGGACATGTTCGCCTCCGGTGAGGAGAACAAGACGCCGACGTATTACAAGGTCGGCTGGGTCGTGGCCATCGGCGTGGTCACTGCGGCCCTGTTGTTTATCAACGACACCGGCATCCAGGCGCTGCAGGAAGTCGTGATCATTATCGCGCTGCCGTTCTTCATCCTCTACTTCTTCATCATGTTCGCGCTACTCAAGGCGATGAACGACGACTCCGCCGCGCGCCGCCGCGTCCGTACCCGCCAGTGGGACAAGACCGACAGCGCCGAGAAGCTGGAAGAGGCGGAGAACCGCCCCGCGCCGGGTTATGACGCAGAAGGCAACGAGATTGCCCGTCCCGAGCTGGAGTACGACCTGGAGGAGGGCGGCTGGAAGCTGTCGGAGTCGCTCATCATCGAAGGCGACCTCGCCATCGGCGGCGAGGTGGACCAGGACTGGAGCGGGGAATCAGAACCGGCGTTTACGATCGTCGACGAGGAAACCCCGAAGCGCCGTTAGAGCACCTGGTCGGCCCAGCTCGCCAGGCCCTCGAAGCTTGACGACGCCACCGCGTGCTCGCGTTTCGGAATCCGCCCGGCCCCGGCCGCCAACGCTCCGGCCTCGACTGCCAGGCGCATTGCGTTGGCCATCGCCTCCGGGTCCTGGCTGCGGTTGATGGCGCTGGCCAGCAGAACGCCGGAGCAGCCGAGTTCCATGGCGAGCGCGGCGTCGGAGGCCGTGCCGACGCCAGCGTCGATGAGCACGGGCACCTCGGCGCGCGAACAGATCAGCTCGATGTTGTGCGGGTTGAGGATGCCCAGCCCGGTGCCGATCGGCGACCCGAGCGGCATCACCGCCGCCGCGCCGATGTCCTCGAGGCGTTTTGCCGCCACCGGGTCGTCCGAGGTGTAGGCGAGCACGGTAAAGCCGGCGTTGATGAGCATCTCGCAGGCGTCGACGGTCTCCACCACGTCGGGCAGCAGCGTGCGGTCGTCGGCGATGACTTCGAGCTTGACCCAATCCGTATGCAGTGCGTCGCGGGCGAGCTCGGCGGTGATCACCGCGTCGCGCGCGGTTTTGCAGCCCGCCGTGTTCGGCAGTGGCGCGATACCGAGTCGGCGCAGCAAGTCGAAAACCGACTCACCGCTGCCGCCGGCGGAGTGGCGGCGCATCGCGACGGTCGTCAGCTCCGTGCGGGAGGCAACCAGGCAGCGCTCGAGCATGTCCATCGAGCTCGCGCCGCCGGTGCCCATGATGAGGCGGGAGGAAAACTCCCGGCCAGCGATAGTAAGCACCTGCCCTAGCCCCCCTGGACTGCGGTGAGGATGTCCACGCGCGCCCCGTCGGCAAGCTGCGTCGACTCCCACTTCGAGCGCGGGACGACGGCCGAGTCGATTGCGACGGCGGTGCCGGCGTCGGGAACATCGCCGAGCACCTCACGCACGAGCTCGCTGACCGTCGCCGCATCGGTGTCTCGCGCGGTGTCGTTGACCAAAATGTTTCTGCTCATTGTGTCCTCCTGTGGCGCATCGGGTCGCATGCACTCAAGTCTAGGCAGGGCTTTTGCTTCTCGACGAGCTCCGCTGCGCACCGCGCCGCCAGCGCCGCCAGCAAAATCCCGTGGCGGAAGTACCCGGTGCTGACAACCACGCGCTCGCTAACACGCCCGAGGTAGGGCAGATCGTCCGGCGTGGCGGGCCGGGCGCCCGCGCCGGCCTCGATGAAATCGCAGTCCTCAATGCCGGGCAGAATCTCAATCGCGTCGCGCAGAAGCTGGTACACGCCCTGGGCTTGCGCGTTTGCGCGGCCGTCCTCGCGGCTGGTTGCGCCCACGGTCAGCGTCGCATCCTCGCGCGGGATGACGTAGATCGCCCTGCCCTCCACCACACCGCGGACCACCCTGGTGGCGAGCGGGTCAAGGTGTTTCGGGGCCCGGAGCTGCAGGATATCGCCGTAGACCGGGCGCAGCTGCAGCGGGTTTTTGTCCCCCTCGTCCCACCCGGAGATGTCTTTCGCGCCGAGGCCGGCGGCGATGACTACCTGCTGGTGCGCAAGATCGGAAACGTCAGTGACCTGCTCGCGCACGAAACTCACCCCGGCGTTGGTGCAGGCGTCGATAAGCGCGCGCGTCAACAGCCGCGGCCTGACCTGGTGATCGCCGCTGCTGAGCACCGCCGAGGACAGCGCGGGAGACAGTGCGGGTTCCAGCGCCCGGGCCTGGCGCACCGTGAGGCGCTGCGCGTGCACCCCGCGGGCGTGCTGGTAGCTGAGCAGATCGTCCAGAAAGGTGCTGTCGGCGCGGTCGCGAGCAACCACGAGGGTGCCCTCGGTGCGGTAGCCCGTCGGCAGGTCGGAGTACTTCCGGCACAACGCGATCAGCTCCGGGTAGCGGCTGGCTGAGGCCTGCATCAGCGGTAGAAGCGGGTCTTGCTTGTACACCACCTCTGAAGCCGGCGCGAGCATTCCGCCCGCGTAGTGGGAGGCGCCGCGGGCTGGTGCAGGGTCGTAGACGGTGACCGAATGGCCGCGATCTGCCAGGGTTAAGGCGGTGCTCAACCCGATGATTCCCGCGCCGATGACGGCGGTTGGCGTGCCAGACATGGTTCCATTGTTCCACACGAGGGGGGCGGAATCCGGCTCGCGCCCGAGCGCGCGAGGTTGGAGTTTACGTAGGGTTGAAAGGTGTAACGCAATCGCCAACACGTAAATCTTGAGGAGGATTTCATGTTCACCAGGTCTCGCAACGATGTGGAAAAGGTTGAGTGGGGCGGAGGGACCTCCGAGCGCGTGCTCACCGCGAAGGACAATATGGGTTTCGCGGTGGCGCACACCGTGGTGCGCGCGGGCACCGAGTCCAAGCTGCAGTACCGCAACCACCTGGAGGCGTGCTACTGCATCGGCGGCTCCGGTGAGGTTGAAGACACCGAGGGCAACATCTACCCGATCACGCCGGGCACCATCTACGTGCTCGACGAGCACGACGCCCACTACCTGCGCGGCGGCAAGGACGAGGATCTGATCCTGGTCAGCATCTTCAACCCGGCGATCACCGGCGACGAGAAGCACACCTTAAGCGAGGACGGGTTCAGCTCCTACTAAAGGCATCTCTGTGAGGCGCTAGGGAGACAGGTAGTGAAATGCACCCCGCGGGGTAGCGCGACAGTACTAAGCTGTCACCAACGTGATGTAACTCACATTCATAGGCGGATTCGAGGTACGCGATGTCCACTGTTGAAACCACCACAGCGCCACAGCGTAAGTCCGGCATGTTTGGGCCGGGGCTGCTCATCGCGGCATCGTTCATCGGCCCGGGTACGGTCACCACAGCCACGGTGACCGGCGCGAGCTACGGCTACGCGCTCGTCTGGGCGATTGTTTTCTCCATCGTGGCAACGATCATCCTGCAGGAAATGTCTGTGCGTCTCGGACTCGCGGCTCGCCTCAGCACCGGCGAAGCGCTGCGCCAGACGTTTAATTCGCAGATTGTGAAGTGGCTGATGATCGTCCTGGTCGTTTCCGCGATCGGAATCGGCGGCGCTGCGTACGCCGGGGGCGACACGACGGGAACCTCGCTCGCGATCGCCAGCGTGACGGGGTGGTCGCAAGTGCTGCTCTCCGTCGGGGTGGCCGCGGTGGTGCTGGCCTTGCTGCTTTCGGGAAGCTACGCGCTTTTGGAAAAGGTGATGACGGTACTCGTGGGCATCCTGGCGCTGACCTTCGTGATCACGGCCATCAGTGTGGGGCCCGACCTCGGGGACATGCTGCGCTCCACCTTCATGCCCAGCGTGCCGGACGGCGCTGTTCTCTCCGCGGTCGCGCTTATCGGCACGACGGTCGTTCCCTACAACGTCTTCTTGCACTCCAACCTGGTGCAGGAAAAGTGGGGAGACGAGCCGCGGGACCCCGCACTGAAGAAGGCGCGGATAGACAACGTTGTTTCCATCAGCCTCGGTGGTTTGATCACGCTGGCGATCGTCGCAACGGCCGCTGCGACGATGTTTGCGCAAGGACTTCAGGCGGAATCCGCCGCCGACCTCGCCGAGCCGCTTCGCCCGATGCTTGGCGACGCCGCCCCGTGGCTGCTCGCAATCGGCCTGTTCGCCGCGGGCATGACCTCCGCTGTCGCCGGTCCAATGGGCGCGGCGTACGCGATCTGCGGCGTCATGGGCTGGCCCACGGACATGAAGAGCCAGCGCTTCCGCGCCATCGTGGTGGTCGTGGTCCTGTGCGGCGCGGCGATCGCGATCTCCGGGTTCAACCCGATCCAGGTCATCATCCTCGCCCAGGCCGCGAACGGCATCTTGTTGCCCGTCATCGCGTTTTTCCTTCTGATCACGATGAACAACAAGCGTCTGCTGGGCGAGCACGCGAACTCGCTGGTGGGAAACATCGTCGGCGGGCTGATCTTCCTGATCACACTCGTCCTCGGCGGTCTATCGCTCGCCGACCTGTTCTAACTGTCAGCGCCGCAGCCGCATCATCACGTGCGGGATGCCGGCATCAAGGAATTCCTCGCCCTCGGCGACGAAGCCGAAGCCGGTGTAGTAACCCACCAGCCCGGATTGGGCCTCGATAACAAGGCCGCCGGAGAATCGCTGGGTGTAGGCGATGCCGGTGCGCACGATCTCATGGCCGAGGCCCGTGCCACGCGCAGCTGGGGCAACGACGAAGCGGCCGAACCGGCTGCCGGAGTCGGTGGGAAACACCCGTGCGCACCCGAGCAGCTCGGCCGGATCCTCATCCGACCACGCCAGAAGGTGGCGGGTGTCCGGGTGCGCGTCAATGTCGTCGATCTCAGCAAACGGGCACTGCTGCTCGACGACGAACACGTCAACGCGAAGCTTGAACAGGGCATGGGTCTGCAGAGCGGTAAGCTGCGCCAGCGGCGAGATCGCAATCATGGCCCCAAGCTTAGGCGCGGGAGAGGTAGCCGGTCTTAATCTGGGTAAAGCGCACGACGGCTGAGGTCAGAGCCAGGGCGGCGAGCACGAGCAGGGGCACCGTCGGCCCGGCCAGCGGCTCCAGCCACTGCAACAGCGGCGGCAGGGCGAATCCGATGTAAGTGCCCACGTAGTAAATGCCGAGGACGCGGCCGCGCGCGTGGAGGGGAGCGTATGTGTCGACGTCGAGAAGCCCGTCGCGCAGGCACAAACCGTACGCCGCACCCAACGCGATAGTCGCTGCGACGAAGGCTGCGAGCGTGGGGTTGGTTCCAGCGAAGCCGGCAATCGCCAGTACCGTCGCGGAGCACAGCGCGCCGATGACGCCGGCGCGCGGGCCCCAGTCGAAGCGCCTGCCCAGAGCCTGGAGCACAAGCGCGGTGCCGAAACCGAGAACGGCGGCGATTCCCGGCATGAACACCCCGGTAGGGAAGTAGTGGGCGACGCGAGCGGCGAGCCCGACAACCGCGGTAGTGATGGAGGCGAAGACCCACACTGCCACCGGCAATGCCGTCGCCAGCGCCTTGGTGGATGAGCGCTGCGCCGGTGCCGCGGCGGGCGCTGGTGCGGGGCCGTCGGGGCCCTGGGTTACCGCGTGGTGGGGTGTGTCGCCGATGACCAGGGAGACCACGATGGCCAGCAGCGACAGAGCGAATTTCACCGCGTAGAGCTCCCAAATCCGCGACTGGGCATAGGCGAAAATTCCGGAGAAGATCGGCCCGAGGGCGAAGCCGGAGGTCAAAAAGATGCCGGCGAGGGTCGCACCTTGCGCGCCGCGGAGCCTCGCCGCCCACGCCGTTCCCGCGCTCACGACAAGTCCGACGCCGAGCCCGACGACGAAGCGGCCCGACAGCAGGGCGGCGGCGCTGTGCGAGAAGGCAAGGCCCAGGTTTCCGAGCGCGGAGACGATCGTGCCCGCAATGACAATCGGGCGGCCTCCGAAGCGGTCGGCGAGGATCCCGCCGGCCAGAAGGCACGGAAACAGACCGGCTGCGTAGATTCCGTAGGCGCCGTTGACCAGCAGCGGCTCGAGGTGCGCGCGCTCTTTAAGGGCCACGAGAACGGCCGCGAAGTGGTTCGCGGCCCATCCTGCCGTGACGAGGAAAAAGATGACGCTGTAGAAAACTTTGCGGCTGGACATGGGGATTAATCTGCTGCGCCGCGTTCGAACTCGGAGAGTACGCGCGCCACGTAGGCGCCGGTGTCCTCGGCGTTCATGATGCCGCGCACCAGAGCGAGCCCGTCGACGCCGGTGGAGGCGAGCTCGGCGGCGTCGTCGACCGTGACATCGCCGATGGCTACGACGGGCACGAGGGACTCGGCGACGAGGGGGCGGTAGCCGTCGACACCGAGTAGCGGCCGGCCCGAGTCCTTCGTCGGGGTGGCGCGAAACGGCCCGGCCCCGACGTAGTCGATGTCTCCAGCTAGTTCATTGGCCGCGCGCACGAGCTGAAGCGTCCCCGTGGTCAGTCCGATGATCGCTTCCGGGCCGAGTAGCCGCCGGGCAACGCGGACGTCGAGGTCGTCTTGGCCGAGGTGGACGCCGTGAACACCCTCGTCGCACAGGGCGAGCGCGACGTCGACGCGGTCGTCGATAAGCACGCGCGTGGCGGGGTTGGCCTCGCGCACCGCGCGGGCGACCTCGCGGCCGAGGGTGTAGAGCTCGCGCGCGGAGATGGGTTTGCTGCGCACCTGGATGACACCGGCTCCGGCGCGCGCGGCGTCTCGCGCGCGGGCGACGATGTCGCGCTCGCTACCGCTCCCGGTGACAAAGTAACAGCGCAGGTCGAGCTCGCACTTAAGCATGTGCGGGCCTCGGTTCGATCGCGCCGGTGCGCCCGTAGGCGATGCGGCGGTGAACCCACTCGAACGGGCCGGGGGTGCGGGTGGCCTCGAGGACGGAGGCAAAAAGCAGCGTGATCAGCCAGACGAGCAGGCCCACCCCGAGCTTGCCGGTGACGTTCGCGTCCAGGCCGAGCCCGAACCCGAACGGAGAAGCGAGGATGATGAACAGCAGCGATTGCGCGAGGTAGCCCGACATGGAGCGCTTGCCCAGCGCGATGAGGGGGTAGGCCCAGCGGGGCGCCGCGTGCGCCTGGGCGGCGCGCTTTTGCATCCCGTTTGTCGCCAGCGCGAACGCGGCGAGGATTCCGGGGCCGGTGAACGGCCCCCAGGACTGGTTGAGGATCCAGAAGAACTCCTCGAGGCCCGGGTCGATCACCCCGATCGCCGCGAGACCCCACGGAAGCCCGAGCAGCAGGGTGATCGCCACGGCGACATAGACCCATTGCCGCAGAATAGCGCGATGCTTATCGACGTTCACCAGGTAACCCTCCGTCGCCCAGACGTAGCCGATGATGCTCAGCCCGGCGAGAGAACCGACCGCGAAGGGGATCGAAGTGAGCATCAGCATCGCCGCGGAAAAGTTGGCGCTGAAATAGTCACCCACGGTTAACAGCTCCGTGGTGGGGGCGCGCATATCGGGCAGGGCCCCGGGCTCGAAGAAGTACACAGCAAAAGCGCCGGCGGTGCCGGTAACGGCGAAAAATCCCAGCAAGATGTAGGCGATCAGGCGCAGCCACTTCGCGCTGACGGTGAACAGTAGAGCCATGAGCACGCCGATGAGCCCATAGGTGAGCATGATGTCGCCGTAGAAAAGCGCGAGCATGTGGATTAGCCCCAGCGCAGCGAGGGTGCCGTAGCGGCGCAGAAGCACCCGGCGCGCGTCGCGCAGCGGGTAGTGCTTGCGGTACAGGCTCGCCACCACGAGCCCGAAGCCGAAGCCGAGCAGCGTGGAAAACATCGGCAGGCCGCGCACGTGAACGAACATTGCGGAGAACACGGCGAAGAAGGCGTCCCACCCGCTCGAGGGGTCGACGCCGCCGAGGGTGTCTCCTGGCGCGCCGGCGCTGGAGGTGCCGGTGGTGATCCAGGCTTGGACCGAGTTGGCTGCGGCGATGCCCAGCAGGGAGACGCCGCGGGCGATGTCGGGGAGGAGCAGCCTCTGCTTCGCGGGTGTTTTGTCCATGCCCATAACCTACTCGGGTGGCTTACTCGGGGAGGTAGACCTGCGAGCCGTGTTCGCGGAAAACATGCGCCATGTGCTGCTCGCCGAGGACGGCGTCGACGGTGGGCATGCCCAGGGATTCGATGGTGTCGCCGAACTCGTCCCGGATGTCCTGGGAGATCCGCATCGAGCAGAACTTCGGCCCGCACATGGAGCAGAAGTGCGCGGTCTTGGCCGGTTCGGCGGGCAGGGTCTCGTCGTGGTAGGCGCGCGCGGTATCCGGGTCGAGGGAGAGCGCGAACTGGTCCTCCCAGCGGAATTCGAAGCGGGCCTTGCTCATCGCGTCGTCCCAGTCCCGGGCGCCCGGATGCCCCTTCGCCACGTCGGCGGCGTGCGCGGCGATCTTGTAGGTGATCACGCCCGTCTTCACGTCGTCCTTGTTCGGCAGGCCGAGGTGCTCCTTCGGGGTGACATAGCACAGCATCGCGGTGCCGCCCGCGGCGATGTTGGCCGCACCGATCGCGGAGGTGATGTGGTCATACCCCGGGGCGATGTCGGTGACTAGGGGGCCAAGCGTGTAGAAGGGCGCCCCGCCGCACCACTCCTTTTCCTTGTCGTTGTTGATCTGGATCATGTCCAGCGGCACGTGGCCGGGGCCCTCGATCATCACCTGGACGTCGAAATCCCAGGCGCGGTGGCACAGCTCGCCGATGGTCTTCAGCTCGGCGAATTGGGCGGCGTCGTTGGCGTCGGCCACCGAGCCGGGACGCAGTCCGTCGCCGAGCGAGAAGGCGACGTCGTAGGCCGCGAAGATCTCGCAGAGCTCGTCGAAGTTCTCGTAAAGGAAGGACTCCTTGTGGTGGGCGAGGCACCAGCCGGCCATAATCGAGCCGCCGCGGGAGACGATGCCCGTGACGCGCCGGGTGGTCAGCGGCACGAACGGCAGGCGAACTCCGGCGTGGATGGTCATGTAGTCCACGCCCTGCTCGCACTGTTCGATGACGGTGTCGCGGAAGATGTCCCAGGTCAAATCCTCGGCAATGCCGCCGACCTTCTCCAGGGCCTGGTAGATGGGCACGGTGCCGATCGGGACGGGGGAGTTGCGGATGATCCACTCGCGGGTGGTGTGGATGTCGTTGCCGGTGGACAGATCCATCACGGTGTCGGCACCCCAGCGGGTTGCCCAGCGTAGCTTGTCCACCTCCTCGCGGATTGATGAGGTCACGGCGGAGTTGCCGATATTGGCGTTGATCTTGGTTAGAAACGCGTTGCCGATGATCATCGGCTCGCTCTCGGGGTGGTTGACGTTGTTCGGGATGATTGCGCGGCCAGCGGCGACTTGCGAGCGCACCTTCTCTACGTCGCAGTGCTCGCGCAGGGCGACGAACTCCATCTCGGGGGTGATTTCGCCGCGGCGGGCGTAGTGCATCTGGGTCACGCGCTTGCCGGGGTGGGCGCGAAGCGGGTTTCGCCTGGCTCCCCGCCACTCCTCGGAGGCGGAGCCGCGCTTGGCGGCCCGTGTGCCGTCGTCAAGCAGGTTGCGTTGGCGCCCGGTGTACTCCTCGACGTCGCCGCGCTCGGCGATCCACGTGCTGCGCAGCGCCGGTAGTCCTTCCTCGGGCTGTGCCCATGGCCCGCGGGTGCGGTAGGTCCGGAAGGGTTCGTTTGGACCGCTTGGCGAGTCGTCGAGTGAGATGGCGGTTTCGGGCACTTCCAGGCCGCCTGCGCGGATCGGCGCGTAGCTGTGCTTGGGGTGGATTTCTTGCGCGTACGAATCGGTCACGAATTGGCTCCTTACTTCCTTCGCTGGTGCTAACCAGGCAGGTTCGAACGGTGCCCGCGCGGCTCCTTCGGCGCGGTCTCGGCCCCTAACCAGTGGGGCGCCCGTGTGAGGTCGTGCGCACCAACCTAGTCGTGGTGGCGCGGTAATGCTATATTGCTGTTACAGAAGTTACGCAAGAGAAAGCGTCATCACATCGTCCGCCGCCTGCTCGCCCCTCTTTTCGCCCTTATCGTTGTCATGGCGGGGGCGGCGCTCGCCCACGCGCAGGAGGACCCGAATTACATCTGGCGCACCGATCCGGTGTCCAAGGTGCTGGCCGGAAAGCCCACGGCTGAACGCGTGCTGCACCGCGTGCCGGGGTCGTTTCACGATGCCGCTCCGATCGCCCCGGAGGCGTGGGACGCGCAGGTCAACCGCGGCAAGGCCCTCTACGGTCCGGGCACTCCCGTCTACATCGACGGCTCGTCAATGTGCACCATCGCCGCCGCCGGCTACGATGCAGCCGGCCGCATGGTCGCCGTCACCGCCGGCCACTGCGACTCCGAGGGTGAGTCGGTGATCTCGGCCGACGCGCTCGGCGTGGGCGTATCCGGCCGCATTGCGGCGGTCAACCGCGCACTGGACTACGCCACCATTGAGCTTTATCACAACGCCGAGGTCAGCCGCACCTACAACGGCGTGACGGTCAACCACCTCGGCGCCGCGCCGCGCGCGTTCGGCCAGGTGGTGTGCAAGTCCGGTTACGCCTCAGCGCAAACCTGCGGTGTGACCTGGATCGATGATGGGGTCACCAACCTCAACCAGGTGTGCGCGATGCAGGGCGACTCCGGCGCGCCCCTGCTCGCCGGCGACTCCCTGGTGGGCATCGTCAACGGCGGCATCATCAACGCGCCCTGCTACTCGCCCTTGCAGGGCCCGATCTTCTCCCCGACATCCTCGGCGCGCTTCGAGGCGATCCTCGCCGCCATGAACAGCGGATCCGCGCCGGGCAGCGGGTTTAGGCTCCCGTAACTTCTTTCAGCACTGCCTCGTGGAGGGCCCCATTGGTCGCGACAGCGTCGCCGCCGTGCGGGCCCTTTTCTCCACTTAACGACGTAAACGTGCCCCCGGCCTCAGAAACCAAAACGGCGAGCGCCGCGAGGTCCCACAGCGACACCTCGGGCTCAAGCGCGATGTCGACCGCGCCCTCCGCGACGAAGCAGTAGCTCAGGAAATCGCCGTAGCCGCGCAGCCGCCAGGTCTTTTCGGTCAAAGCGATGAGGTTGTCGCGCAGGCCGCGCTCCTGCCAGCCTTCCAGAGAGGACATCGACACCGACGCGTCGGACAGGGCGGAGACCTTGGACACGTTCAGGCGCTTCAGCGCGCCCGTGCTGAAGGTGCGCCACGCGCCAGCATCGGCGGAGGCGTACCAACGGCGCGCCAGGGCGGGAGCGGAGATGACGCCGACGACCGGCTGGCCGTCGACAAGCAGGGCGATCAGCGTCGCCCACACCGGCACACCGCGCACGAAGTTCTTCGTGCCGTCGATCGGGTCAATGCCCCACTGCCGACCCTCGATGACCGCCTCGCCGCCGAACTCCTCGCCGAGGACGGCGTCGGCCGGACGCGCGGCCGAAAGCTCAGCGCGCAGCGCCTCCTCGACGGCCAGGTCGGCGTCGGAGACAGGGGTCATATCGGGCTTGGATTCGACGTTTAGGTCGGCCGCTTCGAAGCGCTCGATGGTGATCCCGTCCGCGAGATCCGCAAGTTTGAGTGCGAGGGCGAGGTCGTCAGCGTAGTTAGACATGCTCAGTGAGTTTACCCGCCACCTCGTCGACGATGAGCGGGTTGCCGGCCACGCACCACGTGACGCCACCGGCCTCGACCTTGATCGCGCGCCCGCCGACTGCTTCGACGAGCGCCTTGCCAGGCAGCCAGTCCCAGTCCGCCACGGAGTGCTGCAGCCAGCCGCCGATCCCGCCGGACGCAACCGTGGCCAGATCGAGGGAACCAGCGCCCCACATGCGGATTGTCGCGGCGTCCTTGACCGCGGAGACCCAGACCTTGTGAATCGCCTCGTTACTCATCGAGCGCGGGTGCAAGTAGGTTGCCAGGGCGAGCTGGTCGAGCCCGGCGTCCTCGAGCTGCGGCAGGCGCTCGCCGTTGCGCGTGGCAACCCCGCCGGCCGCAAGCCACGTCGTGGCAAACGCGGGTCGGTGCACCGCGCCGACGAGGATCTCCTCTGGTGCGCCGACCGCGCCGTCGACGAGCGCGAGCGCGGAGCAGAAGTAGTCGGAGCCGCGCGAGAAGTTGTAGGTCCCGTCGACCGGGTCGATCACCCAGGTGCGCCCGCTTGCCGACGCCCGACTCGCCCCCTCCTCGCCCACGACGCCATCATCCGGGCGCAACGCCTCGAGCGCGTCGGCGACGAACTGCTCGGCGGCGCGGTCGGCGTCGGTCACCACGTCGGAGACGGAGGTTTTCTGCTGCGTGGACAGGCCGTCGTCACGCATGCGCAGCGCGAGGTGGCCTGCGTGCTCGACGAGTGCGGCGGCAAGCGTGGCGTCGTCGGAATCGGCATGGGCGGAGATGAAGGCAGCAGTCATGGAGACCATTATTGCGCGTTAGACAACCAGCTTCAGCCCGGCGATGCCGCCGACGACCATGAGCAGGAACGTGACCTTCAGCGGCGTGATCGCTTCTTGCCCCGGTGCAAAGGAGTACACAACCGCGAGCGAGGCGCCGACGCCGACCCACACCGCGTACCCGGTGCCGAGGGGGACGGTGCGCAGCGCCCAGGCCAGTCCCCCCATGGAAATCGCCAGGGCAACGAAGAAGACAACCGCGGGCACCGGGCGGGTCAGGGCCTGCGAGCGGTCCAGAGCGATTGCCCACACCGCCTCGAAAGCGCCGGAGAGGAGCAAAATGATCCATGCCATGGTGCGTACTTTCTGGCCGTCTTGTCGCGTTTCCGGGTGCGGCTCCCTCGTCCGGGGCCCGCGCGAACGCGCAGGCTAGACTTACATGTTATGCAACCGGAGACCTCGACACGCATCCAGAACCTCGATTCGACGCTGACCACCATTGAAAAGGTGATGGACCTCGACGTGCTGGCGGAGCGCGCGCGGGAGCTCGAGCAGCAGGCGGGCGACCCCTCTCTGTGGGACGACCCGGCGCACGCGCAGAAGGTCACCACCGAGCTGTCCAACGTGCAGGCGCGGCTGAAGAAGGTCGCGTCGCTGCGCGAGCGTATCGACGACCTTCCGGTGATGTACGAGCTCGCCGAGGGAGAGGGTGAGCCGGCACTGGTTGATGACGAGCTTTCCGCGCTGGAGGAGGCCGTCGGCTCGCTCGAGGTGCAGACGATGCTCTCCGGCGAGTACGACGAGCGCGAGGCCGTGGTCAACATCCGTTCCGGCGCCGGCGGCGTCGACGCCGCGGACTGGGCGGAGATGCTGATGCGCATGTACACGCGCTGGGCGGAGAAGAGCGGCCACAAGGTCGACGTGTACGACATCTCGTACGCGGAGGAGGCGGGCATCAAGTCCGCCACCTTCGTCGTCCACGGCGAGTACATGTACGGCCAGCTTTCCGTGGAGCAGGGCGCGCACCGGCTGGTGCGCATCTCCCCGTTCGACAACCAGGGCCGCCGGCAGACGTCGTTCGCCGAGGTCGAGGTGCTCCCCGTGGTGGAGCAGACCGACCACATTGACATCCCGGATTCGGACATCCGCGTGGACGTCTACCGCTCCTCCGGCCCCGGCGGGCAGTCCGTCAACACCACGGATTCCGCCGTGCGCATCACGCACCTGCCCACCGGGATCGTGGTGACGTGCCAGAACGAGAAGTCGCAGATCCAGAACAAGGCGTCGGCCTTAAACGTTTTGCAGTCCAAGTTGCTCGAACGCAAGCGCCAGGAGGAGAAGGCGGAAATGGACGCGCTCGGCGCCGGCGGCAACGCCTCCTGGGGCAACCAGATGCGCTCGTACGTGCTGCACCCGTACCAGATGGTGAAGGATCTGCGCACGAACTACGAGGTGGGTGACCCGCAGAAGGTGCTCGACGGCGACATCGACGGCTTCCTCGAGGCCGGCATCCGGTGGCGGATGGCTGACACCGGACAGTAACGCGCGGGTAGGGTGTGACGGGTGATTACATTCGCCAACGTCACCAAGGTCTACCCGACGTCGACCCGGCCCGCGCTGGACGACGTCTCCTTCGAGATAGAAAAAGGGGAGTTCGTCTTCCTCATCGGCCCGTCCGGCTCAGGCAAGTCGACGTTCCTCGAGCTGATGATCCGCGAAGAAAACGTCACCAGCGGCGACATCCACTTCGGCGACTTCCACGTCAACGCGCTCAAGGGAAGCGAGATCAATAAGCTGCGCCAGTCCATCGGCTACGTCTTCCAGGACTTCCGCCTGCTGCCCAAGCTCAACGTGTACGACAACGTCGCCTTCGCCCTCGAGGTCACGGGCAAGCCGAAAGCCAAGATCACCAAACTCGTCCCGCAGGCCCTCGAACTGGTCGGCCTCGACGCCAAGGCCAACCGCTACCCCCACGAGCTCTCCGGAGGCGAGCAGCAGCGCGTGGCCATCGCGCGCGCGTTCGTCGATAAGCCCCCGCTCGTGCTTGCCGACGAACCCACCGGCAACCTGGACCCCGCAACCGCAGACGAGATCATGGCGCTTTTAACCCGCATCAACCGTTTCGGTTCGACGGTGATTATGTCCACCCACAACGCGCGCGCCGTCAACGACATGCGCCAGCGCGTGATGGAGCTGAACCTAGGCAAGCTGGTGCGCGACGAGAAGCACGGCATCTACGGAACGGAGGCACGCTAGATGAACTGGGGATTTGTCGCCCGCGAGGCCATGCGCGGCCTCGGGCGGAACCTGACCATGACCATCGCGCTGATCATCACCACCGCGCTCTCGCTCATGCTCGTCGGCGCCGGGATCATGATCTCGCAGGCCACGTCCGAGACGAAGGACCTCTACCTCGACCGCGTCGAGGTGATGATCGAGCTCGACGAGAACATCTCGGCCAACGACACCGACTGCTCCTCGGCGGAGTGCCGCGAGGTGCGCGACCGCCTCCAGGCCAGCGACGGCGTGGAGCAGGTGACCTTCCGCTCGCGGCAGCAGTCGTATGAGCGCTTCGTCGAGCTGTTCCAGGACACCGAGCCCGACCTCGTGCGCGAGACCACCCCGGACGCGCTGCCGGCCGCGCTCCACGTGCGCCTGAGCGACCCCGCCGACACCCGGCCGGTGGAGCAGGTCGCCGACATGCCGCAGGTAACCGTCATCACCGACCAGGCCGACACCGTTCGCGAGGCCGCCGGCACCATGGACACCTTCCGCAACGTCACCTTCGTCGTCGCCGCGGCGCAGGCGCTCGCGGCATTGTTCCTCATCACCAACATGGTGCAGCTGGCGGCGTTTAACCGCCGAGAACAGATCGGCATCATGCGCATGGTGGGCGCGTCGCGCTGGTTCACCCAGGCGCCGTTCGTGGCCGAGGCCGTGGTGTCGGTCCTCGTGGGCGGGATCCTCGCCACACTCGGTGCGTGGCTGGGCAAGCGCTTCCTTGTCGACCCGATGCTGGGGGACCTCTACGCCTCCCAGCTCATCGCCCGCGTGCCCGATTCCGCGGTGCTCACCGTCATGCCGCTGGTCACCCTCGTGGCCATGGTGCTCGGCGGGATCGCCGCCCAGGTGGCACTGCGTTCCTACGT
Organism: Corynebacterium mycetoides; assembly: GCF_900103625.1. NCBI lineage: Bacteria > Bacillati > Actinomycetota > Actinomycetes > Mycobacteriales > Corynebacteriaceae > Corynebacterium > Corynebacterium mycetoides. The sequence continues at coordinate 43,822 of NZ_LT629700.1, forward strand.
GAGGAAGTAGCCGGGTAAACTCGACCCGACTATGGCGAAGAAGAAAAAGAACACAACCTCCGGGGGCGTCATCGCGACGAACCGGAAGGCTCGCCACGACTACACCATCCTGGACACCTGGGAGACGGGCATCGTGCTCGTCGGCACGGAAATCAAGTCGTTGCGCGAAGGCAAGGCCAGCCTGGTCGAAGCCTTCGCGACCATCGACAACGGTGAAGTGTGGCTGCGCAACCTGCACATTCCGGAGTACTCGATGGGATCGTGGACGAACCACTCGCCCCGGCGCACGCGCAAGCTGCTCATGCACCGCCGCGAGATCGACTCGCTCGAGGGCAAGCTTCGCGACGGCAACCGGACCCTCGTGCCCCTCTCCATGTACCTTAAAGACGGGAAAGCGAAGGTGGAGCTGGGGCTCGCGCAGGGCAAGCAGGACTACGACAAGCGCCAGGCCATCAAGCGCCGCACCGAGGACCGCGAGATCGCGCGGGACCTAGGCCAGAAGTTCAAGGGGATCAAGGCGTGAAAAAGGCACTGGTGACGGGAGCGTCGCGCGGGATCGGCCGCGCTATTGCGCAGGAACTCGGCCGCGACCACCACGTACTCGTGGGGGCGTCTGCTGACGCTTCGGGGGTCGTCGACACGCTCCCGAGCGCGGAGCCCTTCGAGGTGGACCTGCGCAACCCGGAGGCGATCGCGGCCGCGTGCGCGGGCGTCGACGAGCTCGACGTGCTCGTCCACGCCGCCGGCATCTACCCCAAGGGGCCTTTCGACGAGCTCACGGCGCAGGAGTGGCGCGAGGGCTTCGAGGTCAACTTTTTCGCTGGCGTGACGCTGGTGCGCGAGCTTCTGCCCGCTTTGCGACGCTCCCGGGGCCTCATCGTCACCATCAACTCCGGCGCCGGGTTGCGCGGCCTGGAAAACGGCAGCATCTACTGCTCCACGAAGTACGCGCTGCGGGGATTCACCGACACCCTGCGCCTGGAGGAGCAGGGTCGGGTGCGGGTGACCTCGCTGCACCCGGGGCCGACCGATACCGACATGATTGCCGGCGACACCCGCGCCAAGATGGATCCGGTCGATGTGGCCAAGGCGGTGCGCCTCGCCGTCGATGCCGGCCCCGACACCGTGATCGACTTCCTGCGGATCACCCCCTTGCGCACATCCTGAGCGCTGAGTAGGGTTAGGGATCCTACGTTTCTTCGTAGTTTTTGGGGTTGATTATGGTTTCGACTTCATTGACCAAGCCAGGGGAAGCGTGCCGGTGCAGGCTGGAGACCACCGTGAGCGTCGCAGCAAACAATAAACGCAGAGAAGAACTCTCAGCGTGACTACGCCCTCGCTGCCTAAGAGCTAGCGACCGCGTGTCTGTCAGGTCGGGCCTGTTCCCGTCCCGGTACCTGGCATCGACTTAGGGGACTTGCCCAAGGGCCGTGTCAGTGCGGCCCGCGGGGACTTTCCACACTGGCTGGGCCCGCCATCCGGACATGTTCGCCTGATCCGGAGGGCCGAGTAGAGGCGTAGCGCGGACTGCGCACGGAGAAGCCCTGGCGCGGTGATGAAGGACCCGGGTTCAATTCCCGGCAGCTCCACCGAGAGGCTAGAGCCCCGGACCGGTTACGGTTCGGGGCTTTTTCTCTGCGCGTTCTCTGCCTGCGTGCATTGCCTGTTCGACCGGAATGCGTGATTGGGTCGATTTTTGGGGCCGAAACCCCCTTCCGGTCGAACACGAACCCTGGCACGAGCCGGTAAAGTGATGCACGTCACCGATTCCGCACCCAGAAAGGCCCCACCATGCGCGTAGAAGCGATCGAGATCACCCAGCACGAGGGCGACACCCTCTACTTCCGCACCACCCACCCCGAAACGGGCGAGGACCGCGTCGCTCAGCTGCGCGAGGCCATCGACGCCGGCACCGAGTTCACCGCCGAGGACCTCCTCGGCCGTGAGTTGACGGTGCACCCGGACAACATCGCCTCCTGGGAGGAGCGCGAAGTGGAGGATTCCGCGCTGTAGGCTGCGGATATGGCTGAGACCAACCCGCTTTTTCAACTTTCCACCGCGCCGTATACGCAGCTTCCCGGCTTCACCAGGACATTCCGCCAGGGCGAGCTCACCGTCGGGCTGAGCCTGCCGATCGAGGCAAACGCGGAGGAGAGCCCGCAGGATTCGCTCGAAAACCAGGTGCGCCTGGTCCGCATGGCGGAGGACGCCGGGTTCGCCGCGGTGTGGGTGCGCGACATTCCGCTGCGCGTGGAAACGTTCGGGGACGTCGGCCAGGTGTGGGACCCCTGGATGTACCTGTCGTATCTGGCCGCGCACACGTCGCGGATCGCGCTGGGCACGGCGGCGATCGTCGTGCCGTTCCAGCACCCTCTGCTCATGGCCAAGCGTGCCGCCACGCTCGACCGACTCTCCGGCGGCAGGTTCCTGTTCGGCATCGCCACGGGGGACCGGCCGGAGGAGTTTCCGGCCTTTGGCCAGGACCGCGGGACCAGGGGGGACGTCATGGCGGAGCACCTCCGTGTCTACCGCGAGGCGCTGACCACAAGCTACCGGCCGATCAGATGGTCGGGCGGGAAGATGGGCGGGTCCGACGTGGTGCCTAAGCCGTGCGCCCGGGAGGTGCCGCTGCTGGCCACGGGCTCGCTGCAGCAGACGATGGAGTGGCGTGCGGAGCACACGCACGGGTGGCTGATGTACCACAAGGGTCTGGACGTGCAGAAGGTGAACGTGCGGAATTGGAACGCGAGCGTCGAGGCGCTCGGCGGCGGGTGGAAGCCGTTCGCGGAGTCGCTCTGGCTGGACATCCACCCCGACCCCGACGCGCCGGCGGAGGGCCACACCTTCGGCTACCGGCTCGGCCGCAACGCGCTGATCCGTTTGCTGAGGGCGCAGCGCGAGATCGGGGTGAGCCACGTGATGGTGAATTTCCGTATTTCGGACCGCAGCGCCGAGGAGCAAATGGAGGAGTTCGCAACCCACGTTTTGCCCGCTATTACCCCCGCTGGATGATTTAAGAAACACTTGTGTAATGTAATTCTATGTCAGGGCGGGGGTAAGGGTTGGCTAACTTGCCCCCTGCCCGTATTTTTACCTAGGTAACCCTTACCTAATTTTTCGACATGAAAGGAAACGGAACGTGACCCGTTTCAGCGCACGCGCACTCGCGGCCACCGTGGTGGCCGCCGCCTCCCTCGCACTCGCGTCCTGCTCCACCAGCGAGCAGGAGACCACGACCTCCACCGCCGCCGCGGAATCCCAGACGGTGACTGTGGAGGACAACGAGGGTGTGAAGGAAGTTCCGAGCCCCGCACAGCGCGTCGTCGCGCTGGACAACCGCTCGTTCGAGATCCTCGACACCTGGGGCATCGAACCCGTCGCAGCCCCCCGCGCCCTCGTGCCCGTGACCATCCCCGGCATCGGCGACAACGAGAACATCGTCGACATCGGCAACCACCGCGAGCCGAACCTCGAGGCCATCGTCGCCGCCGAGCCCGACCTGATCGTCTCCGGCCAGCGCTTCCAGCAGCACGACGCCGACATTGAGAAGCTCGTCCCCGACGCCGTGCTGGTCGACTTCGAGCCGCGCGACGGTGAGCCCTTCGACAAGGAGCTCATCCGCCAGACCGAGGCTCTCGGCGAGATCTTCGGCAAGCAGGACGAGGCGCAGAAGCTTGTCGACGACTTCACCAACGCCCTCCAGCGAGCCAAGGACGCATACAACCCCGAGCAGACCGTCATGGCCGTCAACGTCTCCGGCGGCGAGATCGGCTACGTCGCCCCGACGATCGGTCGCACCTGGGGCCCGCTGTTCGACCTGATCGGCATGAAGCCGGCGCTCGAGGTGCAGAACGCGACCAACGACCACCAGGGTGACGACATCTCGGTGGAGGCCATCGCCGCTTCCAACCCCGACTGGATGCTCATCCTCGACCGCGACGCGGGCACCCGCACCGACGAGGGATCCCCGGCCGCGATGAACGTGATCAAGGACTCCGCCCCGCTGCAGAACGTGAACGCAGTCAAGGACGACCGCGTCTATGTTTCCCCGTCGGACACCTACACCAACGAGTCCATCATCACCTACACTGAGATCCTCAACGAGCTCGCAGACAAGTTCGAGGCCGCCAAGTAATGCCGCAGACCACCGCCACCACCCGCCCGGCACTTCTCAACTGGAAGTTCCTGGCGGGTGTCGGTGTTGTCGCCGGGCTCCTGTTCGCGTCGCTGGCGGTGGGGCAGTACGACATTCTCGGCAACTCAGACGGCTGGGCGATGTTCCAGACCACCCGCGTGCCGCGCACCGTGGCGCTCGTCCTGGCCGGCGCGGCCATGGCGATGAGCGGGTTGATCATGCAGATGCTCACCCAGAACCGCTTCGTCGAACCCACAACCACGGGCACGACGGAGTGGGCGGGCCTGGGCCTGTTGGCCACTATGGTGTTCGCGCCCAATGCGTCAGTCCTCGTACGGATGATCGTCGCGGTCGCCTTCGCCTTCGTGGGCACGATGGTGTTCTTCGCTTTTTTGCGCCGGGTGACCCTGCGTTCCAGCCTCATCGTGCCCATCGTGGGCATCATGCTCGGGGCCGTGGTTAGCTCGGTGTCCACCTTCTGGGCGCTGCAGACGCAGCTGCTGCAGTCGCTGGGCGTGTGGTTCGCCGGGTCGTTCACCAGCGTCATCGCCGGCCAGTACGAGGTGCTGTGGATCGTCCTGTTCGTGGTCGTGGCGGTGTTCTTCTACGCGGACAGGCTCACCGCGGCCGGCCTCGGCGAGGACGTGGCCACGAATATCGGCCTGAATTACAACCAGATCGTGCTCGTCGGCACCTCCATGGTGGCGATTGCGGCCGGGGTGGTCACCGTCGTGGTGGGGAACCTGCCGTTTTTGGGGCTCATCGTGCCCAACATCGTCTCCATGGTCCGCGGCGACGACCTGCGCTCCAATCTGCCCTGGGTGTGCCTGCTCGGCATCGGGATCGTCACCGTGTGCGACCTTCTGGGGCGCACCGTGATCGCGCCGTTTGAGATGCCGGTATCCGTCATCCTCGGCGTTGTCGGCGCTGTCGTGTTCATCGCGCTCATTGTCAGGCAGGTTCGTCGTGGGTAGCACTGCACGGAATGTCGGGGCGTTTCAGACGTCGAAAAGCAAGCGGCGCTACTTCGTCGCTTTGGCCGGGCTGGCTGCACTCGCGCTGCTGTTTACAGCGGGTCTTCTCGCCTACGGCAACCCCGTCGAATTTGGCACCCGCGCCTACTGGCTCATCGCGGAGCGCCGGATGGACGCCGTCACGGCGATGGCGGTGGTCGCCGTGTGCCAAGGCGTGGCGACGGTCGCGTTCCAGACGGTTACCGGCAACCGGATCCTCACGCCCTCGATCATGGGGTTCGAGTCCCTCTACGTGGTGATCAACACGGCCACGGTGTACTTCCTCGGGGCGACGGGCCTGCTCAGCGCCCGCACGCTGGAGATGTTCGTGCTGCAGCTCGCGCTCATGGTCGGGTTGTCGCTGCTGCTGTACACGTGGCTGCTGGCGGACAACGCCGCCAACCTGCACGCGATGCTGCTCGTCGGCATCGTCATCGGGGGAGGGCTCGCGAGCGTATCGACGTTCATGCAGCGCATGCTCACGCCCAGCGAGTTCGACGTGCTCAGCGCCAGACTCTTCGGCTCCGTCAACAACGCCAACCCCGACTTTTACCCGGTGGCCATCCCGCTGGTCGTCGTGGCGGTGACGCTGGTCATGCTCAACTCGCGCCGGCTCAATGTGCTCTCGCTCGGCCGCGACGTGGCGGTGAACCTCGGGGTGAGCTTCCGCAAGCACGCGATCTACACCCTTGTTCTCGTCTCGGTGCTCATGGCCGTGTCGACGGCGTTGGTCGGGCCGATGACGTTCCTGGGGTTCCTCGTGGCCACGCTCGCGTACCAGTTCACCGACACGTACGACCACCGCTACATCTTCCCGATGGCTATCCTGTTGGGCTACGTGGTGCTCACCGGTGCGTACTTCATCATGAACCACGTGTTTTACGCCCAGGGCGTGGTGTCCATCATCATCGAGCTGGTGGGCGGCATCACCTTCCTGGTCGTCGTCTTGAGAAAGGGGCGCATGTGATTACGCTTACTGACGTCCGCAAGGCCTACGGCGACGATGTCGCCATCGGGCCCGTCAACCTGCAGATTCCCTCGGGCGGGATCACCGCGCTCGTCGGCCCGAACGGCGCGGGCAAATCCACCCTGCTCACCATGATCGGGCGCCTGCTCGCCATTGACGAGGGCACCGTCCAGATCGGGACCATGGATGTGACCGACACCAAGTCGAAGGACCTGGCCAAGGTCATTTCCATCCTGAAGCAGGAGAACCACTTCGTCACCCGGCTCACCGTGCGCCAGCTCGTCGGGTTCGGGCGCTTCCCCTACTCGCGGGGCAGGCTCACGGCGCAGGACGAGGAGATCATCACCAAATACATCGACTTCCTCGGGCTGTCCGCGTTGGAGAACCGCTACCTGGACCAGCTGTCGGGAGGGCAGCGGCAGCGCGCATACGTAGCCATGGTGCTGTGCCAGGAGACCGATTACGTGCTTCTCGACGAGCCCCTGAACAACCTGGACATCGCCCACTCCGTCGAGATGATGAAGCACCTATACGACGCCGCCCACGACCTGGGCCGGACCATCATCATCGTGCTGCACGACATTAACTTCGCCGCCCGGTACGCCGACTTCATCTGCGCGGCCAAAGACGGGCAGATCGCGGCCTTTGGCACGCCGGCGGAGATCATGAGGGACGACCTGCTCACGGAGATCTTCAACACCGAGGTAAAGGTCATCGAGGGGCCGCACGGACCCATCGCCACGTACCACTAAGCATTTATGCCCTGTGGCCAGGTGATTTGTGTTGTGTGGTGGGTGGGGTTAATGTTCTTTCTCGCTGCCGGTTGGGTTGCTGTGAGGTGAACTTCTGGTGGTGCTGGGTTGGATGACTGTTTGACTTTGTGTTGGGTGGTTGTGTAGATTCAGTTTTCCCGCGGGGTTTGTGCGTGGGGTGTGTCGTGTGAGAACTCGATAGTGTGCCAATGTACTTTTGTTTTTTGTTTGTGGTTTGTGTGGTTGTGCATTGTGGTGTGTCTGCTCATGTTCTGCGTTGTGTGGGGTGTGGGTGGGTGTGTGCCGGTTGTGGTGTCGTGAACCTTTGATGGCGGCATTGCTGGTGGTTTCACCGTGATGTGTGATTGTTTCAGATCGCATTTTTTGCTGGCCCTGGTTTTTCCTCGTCGGATTGTGGGGTCAGTGTTTGTAGGTAATTTGAGGATTGGCCAGTTCATTGCCCTTGCTGTGTGTGGGGGTGGTGGTTGGTTTGTTTGTGGTTGGGTTTGGGCTTTTCACGCCTGGATGTTTCTGCTGAAATGTTTTTGTGGAGAGTTTGATCCTGGCTCAGGATGAACGCTGGCGGCGTGCTTAACACATGCAAGTCGAACGGAAAGGCCGAAGCTTGCTTTGGTACTCGAGTGGCGAACGGGTGAGTAACACGTGGGTGATCTGCCCTGTACTTCGGGATAAGCTTGGGAAACTGGGTCTAATACCGGATAGGAGCTGCATGTTGGTGTGTGGTTGGAAAGCTTTTGCGGTATGGGATGAGCTCGCGGCCTATCAGCTTGTTGGTGGGGTAATGGCCTACCAAGGCGTCGACGGGTAGCCGGCCTGAGAGGGTGTGCGGCCACATTGGGACTGAGATACGGCCCAGACTCCTACGGGAGGCAGCAGTGGGGAATATTGCACAATGGGCGCAAGCCTGATGCAGCGACGCCGCGTGGGGGATGACGGCCTTCGGGTTGTAAACTCCTTTCGCCAGGGACGAAGCGCAAGTGACGGTACCTGGATAAGAAGCACCGGCTAACTACGTGCCAGCAGCCGCGGTAATACGTAGGGTGCGAGCGTTGTCCGGAATTACTGGGCGTAAAGAGCTCGTAGGTGGTTTGTCGCGTCGTTTGTGTAAGTCCACGGCTTAACTGTGGGACTGCAGGCGATACGGGCATAACTTGAGTGCTGTAGGGGAGACTGGAATTCCTGGTGTAGCGGTGAAATGCGCAGATATCAGGAGGAACACCGATGGCGAAGGCAGGTCTCTGGGCAGTAACTGACGCTGAGGAGCGAAAGCATGGGTAGCGAACAGGATTAGATACCCTGGTAGTCCATGCCGTAAACGGTGGGCGCTAGGTGTGAGTCCCTTCCACGGGGTTCGTGCCGTAGCTAACGCATTAAGCGCCCCGCCTGGGGAGTACGGCCGCAAGGCTAAAACTCAAAGGAATTGACGGGGGCCCGCACAAGCGGCGGAGCATGTGGATTAATTCGATGCAACGCGAAGAACCTTACCTGGGCTTGACATACACTAGATCGCTGTAGAGATACGGTTTCCCTTTGTGGCTGGTGTACAGGTGGTGCATGGTTGTCGTCAGCTCGTGTCGTGAGATGTTGGGTTAAGTCCCGCAACGAGCGCAACCCTTGTCTTATGTTGCCAGCACGTTGTGGTGGGGACTCATGAGAGACTGCCGGGGTTAACTCGGAGGAAGGTGGGGATGACGTCAAATCATCATGCCCCTTATGTCCAGGGCTTCACACATGCTACAATGGTCGGTACAACGCGTGTGCGACACTGTGAGGTGGGGCTAATCGCTGAAAGCCGGTCGTAGTTCGGATTGGGGTCTGCAACTCGACCCCATGAAGTCGGAGTCGCTAGTAATCGCAGATCAGCAATGCTGCGGTGAATACGTTCCCGGGCCTTGTACACACCGCCCGTCACGTCATGAAAGTTGGTAACACCCGAAGCCAGTGGCCTATCCTTGTGGGGGAGCTGTCGAAGGTGGGATCGGCGATTGGGACGAAGTCGTAACAAGGTAGCCGTACCGGAAGGTGCGGCTGGATCACCTCCTTTCTAAGGAGCTTTATTGTTTTGTGCCTGCCCCGTGCGCATGGTTGTGTGTGGGGTGTGGGTGTGGTGGTTGAGTCGCCGTGTGTGTGGCTGCCACTGTAAATATTAAAAAAAATTGTCCGGGTGGACGCGCACCGGCATGGGCTGTTGTGAGTGCCTTATGCGAGTGTCGCATCGTGATGTGTGTCCGTGTGGGCCGCAGGCAGGAAACGAGTGTGGGTGTGTTGGCATGCTGTTGGGTCTCTGGGGCAGCACGTGTGTTGTTTCCTTGTGGCCTTGCCGTGTGTGGCTGTGACTTTCCGGGTGTTTTCGGGGGGTTGTGGTTGTGCGGGGTGGGTGTGGTGTGTGAGAACTGTATAGTGGACGCGAGCATCTTTATTTTTTGTGTGTGTTTGTTTTTTGTGTGTGTTTTTTGTTTAGGGCGTACGGTGGATGCCTTGGCATGCTGAGCCGATGAAGGACGTGTGAGGCTGCGTTATGCCTCGGGGAGTTGCCAACTAAGCGTTGATCCGAGGATGTCCGAATGGGGAAACCTGGCACCAGTTGTGTGGTGTTACCTGCAGGTGAATTCATAGCTTGTGTGGGGGTGACGCGGGGAAGTGAAACATCTCAGTACCCGTAGGAGAAGAAAATAATAATGATTCTGCTAGTAGCGGCGAGCGAACGTGGATGAGGCTAAACCATGTGCGTGTGATACCTGGCAGGGGTTGCGTGTGTGGGGTTGTGGGATGCGATTTGTTGCAAGGGCTGCCACCTTTGCCTGCGCTTATGGTTGTGTTAGCGGAAGTCACTTGGGATGGTGCGCCGGAGTGGGTGAGAGCCCCTGTACGTGAAAGCATGATTGTGGTGTGGTGGATTGTGTCCCGAGTAGCAGCGGGCTCGTGGAATCTGCTGTGAATCTGCCGGGACCACCCGGTAAGCCTAAATACTCAGTGTGACCGATAGTGGATAGTACCGTGAGGGAATGGTGAAAAGTACCCCGGGAGGGGAGTGAAATAGTTCCTGAAACCGTGCGCTTACAATCCGTCAGAGCACCTCGTGTGTGTGATGGCGTGCCTTTTGAAGAATGAGCCTGCGAGTCAGCGGCATGTCGCGAGGTTAACCCTGGTGGGGTAGCCGTAGCGAAAGCGAATCCGAACAGGGTGTTGTAAGTGGCATGTCCTGGACCCGAAGCGGGGTGATCTACCCATGGCCAGTGTGAAGCAGCTGTAAGAGGTTGTGGAGGCGCGAACCCACTTAGGTTGAAAACTGAGGGGATGAGTTGTGGGTAGGGGTGAAAGGCCAATCAAACTCCGTGATAGCTGGTTCTCCCCGAAATGCATTTAGGTGCAGCGTTATGTGTGCTTGCCGGAGGTAGAGCTACTGGTTGGTTGAGCGGGACTATCATCTTAGCAATGTCAGCCAAACTCCGAATGCCGGTTGAAGTGGTGCATGGCAGTGAGACTGTGGGGGATAAGCTTCATAGTCGAGAGGGAAACAGCCCAGATCGCCGGTTAAGGCCCCTAAGGGTGTACTAAGTGGAAAAGGATGTGGGATCGCGAAGACAGCCAGGAGGTTGGCTTAGAAGCAGCCATCCTTGAAAGAGTGCGTAATAGCTCACTGGTCGAGTGGTTCCGCGCCGACAATGTAGTGGGGCTCAAGTACACCGCCGAAGCCGCGGCACATGCTTTTGTGTGTGGGTAGGGGAGCGTCGTGTATGGGGTGAAGCAGTACCGTGAGGGGTTGTGGACTGTGCACGAGTGAGAATGCAGGCATGAGTAACGAGTGGTAAGTGAGAATCTTATCCGCCGGATGACTAAGGGTTCCTGGGTCAAGTTCGTCTTCCCAGGGTGAGTCGGGTCCTAAGGCGAGGCCGACAGGCGTAGTCGATGGTTAACGGGTTGATATTCCCGTACCCGTGTGCATGCGTCAAAGGGTGAAGCGGTGATACTAACTGCTGTGCGTTGCCGCACTGTTCCGCCTTGTGCGGGTGGTGTGGTGGTAATCGGTGGGGCCTGAGTCGTGGTAGCCCAGTGATGGGGTGACGCAGTGAGGTAGCCCAGCCACTTATTGGATTGTGGTGTAAGCGTGTGGCACGAGTCCTTGTTAAATGCGGGGCTTATTGTGTGTGAGGCGTGATGCGTAGCCCTTGTGGGTGATGTGGGTGATCCTGTGCTGCCGAGAAAAGCCTCTAGCGAGTGTGTGTACGGCCCGTACCCGAAACCGACACAGGTGGTCAGGTAGAGAATACTAAGGCGGTCGGGTGAACTGTGGTTAAGGAACTCGGCAAATTACCCCCGTAACTTCGGGAGAAGGGGGACCATGGTTGGTGATCAACTTTTTACGGTTGTGAGCTGGTTGTGGTCGCAGAGAATAGAGGGGAGCGACTGTTTATCAAAAACACAGGTCCGTGCGAAAACGTGATGTTGATGTATACGGACTGACGCCTGCCCGGTGCTGGAAGGTTAAGAGGACCTGTTAGGGCATTTTGGTGTCCGAAGCGGAGAATTTAAGCCCCAGTAAACGGCGGTGGTAACTATAACCATCCTAAGGTAGCGAAATTCCTTGTCGGGTAAGTTCCGACCTGCACGAATGGCGTAACGACTCCCCTGCTGTCTCAACCACAGGCCCGGTGAAATTGCAGTACGAGTAAAGATGCTCGTTTCGCGCGGCAGGACGAAAAGACCCCGGGACCTTCACTATAGCTTGGTATTGGTGTTCGGTGCGGTTTGTGTAGGATAGGTGGGAGACTGTGAAGCTGTCACGCTAGTGGTGGTGGAGTCGTTGTTGAAATACCACTCTGACCGTAGTGGATACCTTAACCTTGGCCCATGATCTGGGTTGGGGACAGTGCCTGGTGGGTAGTTTAACTGGGGCGGTTGCCTCCCAAAGAGTAACGGAGGCGCCCAAAGGTTCCCTCAGCCTGGTTGGCAATCAGGTGTAAGAGTGTAAGTGCACAAGGGGGCTTGACTGTGAGACGTACGTGTCGAGCAGGGACGAAAGTCGGGACTAGTGATCCGGCACCAACGTGTGGAAGTGGTGTCGCTCAACGGATAAAAGGTACCCCGGGGATAACAGGCTGATCTTCCCCAAGAGTCCATATCGACGGGATGGTTTGGCACCTCGATGTCGGCTCGTCGCATCCTGGGGCTGGAGTAGGTCCCAAGGGTTGGGCTGTTCGCCCATTAAAGCGGCACGCGAGCTGGGTTCAGAACGTCGTGAGACAGTTCGGTCTCTATCCGCCGCGCGCGTTGAAACTTGAAGAAGGCTGTCCCTAGTACGAGAGGACCGGGACGGACGTACCTCTGGTGTGCCAGTTGTTCCGCCAGGAGCATGGCTGGTTGGCTACGTACGGGAGGGATAACCGCTGAAAGCATCTAAGCGGGAAGCCTGTTTTAAGATGAGGTTTCTGTTGAGGTTCCCTAGAGACGATGGGGTTGATAGGCCGGATCTGGAAGGTGGGTAACCATCGGAGGTGACTGGTACTAATACACCGACTAAAAACACGGGCAACCAAACAAACGATCAATGTTGAGCACACGACTTTATTGTGTGTGCCGCGTCCACTATGCAGTGTCTGACACACCACACCCCACGGTACGAGCGTGTACCCGGTGCAGGCCGCACCAACCGAACACGCAGCATGATTGTTGTGATCATGATTGCGGGGGTTGGGTTAATTGGATATGTGTTGTCGCATCACCACATCAAACAGGTGCGCACCGACCGGCCAGGCCGGTGTGTGCGCGGGTTTGTGTGTGGGTCGGCACGCCCCATTGGGTGTGTCGGTGGTTGATGGCGGCGGGGAAACGCCCGGTCCCATTCCGAACCCGGAAGCTAAGCCCGCCCGCGCCGATGGTACTGCCCCCGGGAGGGGGTGGGAGAGTAGGTTACCGCCGACCCAACAACTTCACAATCAACAAAAAATAGAGAATACTGTGCGCCCCGGCCACCACACCCCCACAACCAAAAGGGGGGGTGCGGTGACCGGGGCACACACATATGCGCACATGGCGGTGGCACCACCCGGCAACACTCAACCCGCACCGTGGGCAGGGTGATATCGGCCCCGTACTCCGCACCCCGGAGCCGCTGGGGCTATATGCCGGCAACCACTCGCAGAAAGAAACTCTGCATTGCGGAGTGCCCATAAGCAGCGGCTAACGCGTTTACCCCACGGCGTGCGGTTCTCATCCCTCGAAAAGACCGCAATGCGGACTGATCGCTCCACGCTGGCGGCCTCAAACTCCACGTTGCGGATTTCCACAACATTCGGTTAATGGGATCACCCCGCCGAGCGTGGACAGCATTCCCCAGAAAGTCCGCAATGCGGACCGGTCGAAAAACACTGGTGAAAAGCTCCGCATTGCGGACTTTCAATAAGCATCGAATGATGGGTGCGCATCGCCGAGAAACGCCCGCACTCCGGCAACAACGTTAAAGTCCGCAATGCGGACCATTCGCGGAGATCGACCCGAGGCTACCGGCGGATCGCACCCCGCCTTCAACTCCGCATTGCGGACTTCCCACAACATCCGGTTAATGGTTTTCTTCGCTGTGTACGGTTCGCGTCCCTCGAAAAATCCGCAATGCGGACTAACCGTGCGGCACCAACGGGCGAGGACTCCGCAATGCGGACTTCCCACCAGGTACGCCTTATGGACTGATTCCGCACATCGGGCCCACCATGGGGCGTTGCGGCTACAAAAGTCCGCATTGCGGACTTTCCACAAGAGGATGCTTATCGTTGCGCAGGACCGCTTGTCGTCGTGTGGCTCGACTGTATCGCGAAAACTCCGCATTGCGGACTTCGAACTGGATACGCCCTATATTTTCGCGCCACTCAAGGCCAGTAGTTCTGGGTTACTGCTGGCCGGTTCCGACCAGCATGTGCGCCCGGGTGGCCCGGGAGGTCCGGGAAGCCCCGAGCCACGCGAGCGTCGACAAGCGAAAGCTAGCGGACGATGGGGGAGAGCGGCTGCTCGCCCACGCGCACGTTGGTGTCCTCGAGCTTCAGGCCGTCCTCGGCGAGCTCCCCCGCAGCCCCGTGGCGGCGCGTGTTGTAGATCGCGATCGATGCGGCGAGGGCGGCCAGGGTGAATGCGATGAGTGCCACGATGGCGATGACGAACGTCGAATCGTAGAGACCGTCCGTGGCGCGCATGAAGGCGAAGCGGGCGTAGCTCATCGGGTGCAGGCGGTGGAAGAACTGGAGGGGACCCGGGATCGTCGGCAAGGGCCAAATACCGCCGAAGACGAACAGGCCCAGGGTGAAGAAGCCGACGGAGAAGAGCCCGCCGACGAGGCGTCCGAACAGGATGCGGAAGAACTGGAAGAGTGCGGTGCCGTTCGCGGCGATCAGGGCGATGACGAGGCCCATGGTCAGCCAGTTGTCCGGCCGCCAGCCGGTAAGTACCGAGATGGCGGTGAAGACGGCCATGACCAAGAGGTTGATGCCGAAGATGAGCCCGAAGCCCTTCAGCACGGGGCCGAGCGGGGTGCGGCTGTCGCGGCGGAGTCCGACAACGTGCGGCAACAGTGCGGAGAGCACCGCCATGACGAGGTAGCCGAAGACGAGCAGGACGATGATGGAGAAGCCGCTCTCGATGGTCTTAACGGTTGGGTTTGCCGGGTCGACGACGGCCTGCGTCGGGTGCATGTTCGCCTCTTCGAAGAGGATCGGCACAGCCATTTGCTTTGCGGAGCGGTCGAGATGAGACACAACGGGAGCCTTTGCCGCGCCCTCGTCCAGCTTGCCCTTCAGTTCGCCGGAGCCGTCCTTGAGCTGGTTGACGCCGTCGACGAGCTGGGTTCCGCCGTCCATCAGCTGAGTGGTGCCGTCCTTCAGGCGCACGGTGCCATCGGCAAGCTGGGTGGTGCCGTCCTTCAAGCGCACCGTTCCTTCGGAGAGTCGCTCTGTGCCGGCGCGCAGTTCGGTGGAGCCGTCGGCGAGCTGGGCGGAGCCGTCGAGAAGCTGGTTCATGCCCGAGATGTAGGGGGCGTCCGGGCTGTTGAGGTTGTAGCTGAGTTCCGCTGTGCCGGCGCGCAGGCGGTTGAGCTCGTTGACCATGTTCTGTGGGTTCGCGGGGTCGATGCGGCCGATGGAGGCCTCTAGGCGGTCAGCCTGCTCGTTCATGCCCACGCTGCGCAGGGTGGAAATGACCGGGGTGACCTGGCCGGCGACACCCTGGACCTGCTCCAGAAGGGGGATGAGGGTCCCGGTGAGCTGCTGGACACCCGCGTCGATCTGCACCGCGCCGCCGCCCAGCTGGGTGGTGCCGTCCTTGAGGGTGACCAGGCCGTTGCTGAGCTGGTGCGCGCCGTCCTCCAGGCGGACCGCGCCCGCGTTGAGTTCGCCCGCGCCGGTGTTCAGCTCCGTTGCGCCGGCGTCGAGCTGGACCGCGCCGTTGTTGAGGTCGGTGGCACCGCTGTCGAGCTGGGTGATACCGTCGACGGCGCGTCCGGTGCCGTCCTGGAGGCGGACAAGGCCGTCATCGATCTTGCCGGCGCCGTCGGCGGCGCGCTTGACGCCGTCGCCAAGCGAGGTGAGGCCGGAGAGGGTCTCGTTCGCGTACGTCTCTGCGATGGTGGAGGAGACCTGCGCCTGGAGCTGGGGGATCAGCGACGAGGTGATGATCTTGCCGTTCGTGCCGCCGTAGTCGTTGTATTCCACAAGCACCTCGGACTGGCGCGGGTTGTCGGAGATGACAGAGAGGGTGCGCTCGGAGAAGTCCTCGGGGATGGTCACCACGAAGAGGTAGTCGCCCTTGGTCAGCCCGAGGTGGGCGTCCTCGTCCGAGAGCTCCTGGAAGTCGAGGTATCCGGTTTCGAGGAGGCCCTTGACCACTTCGTCGCCCACGGCGCGGAACTCGCCGTCGCGCTCGAACCCCTTGTCATGGTTGACCACGGCCAGGGGCACGTTGGGCAGGGTCTTGGACGGGTCCCACATGGACCACATGAAGGTCGCGGCCATGAGAAGGGGAACGACGAGGAGCAGCATGATGCCGATGCGCGCGGCCATGCTCAGCGGCCGCCAATCGAGCATTCGGGCCATGGCTGAGCGCTTGGGGGTTTCACCGGCGGAGATACTAGTTGACACCGCGGACTTCCTTTCGGATGGTTTTCGCTTGGGAAACTAAGTTAATGCATCCTAAACGTCCTGACGGTGATTTTTCTTATTTTGTGGGGAAACAGGTTACCCCCGTCACACTTAAAGGGGCAGCAGGTCGTTCTTCGCCCGGCGCACCTCGTCCACCCGGTCCTTGTTGGCGCGCAGCGTCCGCCACTGCTCGTCGGGGATCGCGGCCAGCGCCCTGGCGACGACCGCCGCGTCCGGGGTCCCCCACGCAATCGGCATCGGCGTGATCACCTTCCAATGGTCCTGGTCCGCGGCGTCGCGACGCCCACCGACAGCCGCGACGGGCACCTTCGCGCCCACCGTGTTGTCCACGTGCGGGATGTTCGACACGTCGTGCACGGTCAGCGCCCAGCGCGGCGCCGAGGCGTCGACGCTCGTGTTCACGAGGGCGAGGAGCGTCGTGCGGGTGCCGGGGTGGCCGGCGATGATGGCCGGGGCGAGCGGGTGCGCGCCGTAGAGCGACTGCGCCGTGCCCACCGACTTCGGGATCGCGAGGCCGACGATCAGCATCATCACCCCGAACAGGGCGAGAGCGAGCGTCCCCAGCAGGTGCCAGGGCGACGCGGGATCAACGAACACCCACACGGCGACGGCCGCGGCGAGGCACAGGATAAACAGCGCGATGCCGGAGAGGGTGAGGCTGCGGGTGTCCCGGAGCATCTCGTTGTGTTCTTTCGCCCAGTTCTCGTCAACGTCGAATGTGAATGCGGTCATGGGCCCACAGTTTAGAGGTCGTCGGCGTCCACTAGGCGGTAGGCGTAGCCCTGTTCGGCCAGGAAGCGCTGGCGGCGCAGCGCGTACTCGGCATCCAGCGTGTCGCGGGCGACAACGGTGTAAAACGTCGCGCCGCCCCCGTCCGCCTTGGGCCGCAGCAAGCGGCCGAGGCGCTGCGCCTCCTCCTGGCGGGAGCCGAAGGTGCCGGAGACCTGGATGCCCACCGCGGCCTCGGGGAGATCGAGGGAGAAGTTCGCCACCTTGGACACCACAAGCGTGGGCAGCTCGCCGCGGCGGAACGCGTCGAAGGCTGCTTCGCGTTTGCGTGTCGACGTCGTGCCGTGCACGAGCGGGGCACCCGTGCGCGCGGCGATCGATTCCAGCTGGTCCACGTACGCGCCGATGATGAGGACCTGCTCGCCGGCATGCTGCGCCAAAAGCTTGTCGACGACCGCGTCTTTGCCGGCCGACGTCGCCGCCACGCGGTAGCGCTCCCGCGTCTCGGCGGTGGCGTAGGCCAGGCGCTCCTCCTCGGTCAGCGTGGTGCGCACCTCCACGCATTCGGCGGAGGCGATGTAGCCGGCGAGCTCGAGCTCCTTCCAGGGGGCGTCGTAACGCTTCGGCCCGATGAGCGAGAAGACGTCGTCCTCACGGCCGTCCTCGCGCACGAGCGTGGCGGTCAGCCCCAGGCGGCGGCGCGATTGCAGGTCGGCGGCCATGCGGAAGACCGGGGCGGGCAACAGGTGCACCTCGTCGTAGATAATGAGGCCCCAGTCGCGCGAATCGAACAGCTCGAGGGCGCGGTACTCGCCCTTCGTTTTGCGGGTGACCACCTGGTAGGTGGCGATGGTGACGGGGCGGATTTCCTTGCGCTCGCCCGAGTACTCGCCGATTTCCTCCGGGGTCAGGGTCGTGCGGCGCAGCAGCTCGTCGCGCCACTGCCGCCCGGCGACCGTGTTAGTGACCAGGATCAGGGTGGTCGTCTTCGCCTGCGCCATAGAGGCCGCGCCCACGATGGTCTTGCCCGCGCCGCACGGCAGGACTACCACTCCGGACCCGCCCTCCCAGAAGGACTCGGTGGCGTAGCGCTGGTAGTCGCGAAGTTCCCAGTCGTCGTGCGTGAGGTCAATGGGGTGCGATTCGCCGTCGACGTACCCGGCGAGGTCCTCGACCGGCCAGCCGAGCTTGGTCAGCTCCTGCTTGATGCGGCCCCGCTCGGAGGGGTGGACGGGCACGGTGACGTCGTCGATGGCCGCGCCGATGAGCGGACGGATCGCCTTGCTGCGCGAGATCTCGGTGAGTATCGCAGCGTCGTCGGCCTCCAGCACGAGCCCGTGGGCAGGGTGGTTGACCAGGCGGACGCGGCCGTAGCGGGCCATCGTCTCCGCGACGTCGACAAGTAACGACTGTGGTACGGGGAAGCGGGAGAAGCGCTCGAGGGTGTCCACCGCCTGCTCGGCGTCGAAACCCGCAGCGCGCGCGTTCCACAGCGCGAGTGGCGTGATGCGGTAGGTGTGCACGTGCTCGGGGGCGCGCTCGAGCTCCGCGAACGGGGCGAGGGCGGCGCGGGCCTCGGCGGCGCGGGGGTGGGAGAGATCCAGGAGAACAGTTTTGTCGGACTGGATGATCAGCGGGCCGTCGAGCATGCGACCTAGGCTACGCCTTTCAGGGCCTCTAAGATCGCAGGGCTTTCAGCCACGTCATCTTCCGGCCGTTGTTGAGGATTGAGTTGCGGTAGATGCGCGCCGCCACCCAGACCGCCCCGGCCGTCGCCACCGCCGCGAGGGCGAAGGAGCCGAGCAGCTGGGCGAGGGTGAAGTCGCCGGCAGCGTACGTCAGCGGCGCGGTGAGGATGGAAACCGGCGGAATCCAGCTCATCACCTGCATCCACCCCGCGGAGGTCTGCGTCCAGCCGAACAGGGGGACGTACATCGTGGTGATGAGCAGCAACATGATCGGGGACTGCGTGGACTGCAGGTCCTCCGTGCGCTGGACCATGGAGCCGGCGGCGGCGTAGAGGGCGCCGAAGAACAGCATCGACAACAGCCACGCGACAAGCAGCACGGGCAGCATCGTCAGGATCGACCGGGAGAAATCGGCGGTGTCCGCTAGCCCCGAGACGGACAGCGCGATGGCGCCGACCGCCAGGATGAGCACGGTGAGCACGAAGCCGAAGATCACGTTGCCCAGGATTTTCCCGGCCAAAAAATCCAGCGGCCTCACGGACGCGAGGATGAGCTCGACCACCCGGGACGACTTCTCCGAGGTCACGCGGCCGCCGATGTTCGCGGCGAAGAGGAAGATGGTGAAAATGATCACCACCAGCGCGACGAACACCGTCAGGAGCCGCGCGAAGTCCTCGTCAGTGCGGTCCCCGTCTGCGGAGAGGTCTACGGAGGTGACCTGCGTCGCCGGAAGTGCCTGCGCGTACTCCTGCTGGGAAACACCGAGGCTGTCGAGGGCGCGGGCGGTGGCGTAGGAGGACGCGATGGACTCGATCGTGCTCATCGTGCTTGCCGACGGCCCCCCGTCCTCCATCACCTCCCACCCGTTCGGGCCGGCGACGATTGCGGTGTCGACGTCCCCGTCACGGACCAGTTGCTCGGCCTCGGCGCGGTCGCCGACCTCCCGTGCGTCGAACGGCGAGCCGGCGAAGGCGGCGGCGGGCACGCCGACGACCGCGACCGGCGCGGCATCTTGGTCGGCGTCTTTGTTCGCCTGCCACGAAAGGAAACCGATCAGCCCGACGATGGCCGCCAGCAACAGCGCGACCGTGACCCAGATGGACTTCATGCGGGAGAGCACCTGGATCTCGCGCACCGCGGTCGTCCTGATCGTGTGCGCGGGGGAGTACGGGCGGGTGGCTGCCATTACTTCACGGCCTCCTTGAATAGGTCGGTGAGGTTGGGGATGACGCGGGTGAACTCGGTGACGTCGCCGGCGTCCAGCGCGGCGCGCAGGACGCGCTGGCTGTCCGCGGGATCGTTGATCTCGACGGTGACATGGCTGGCGCTTTCCTCGACCACCAGCGCGTCGTCGGGATACCACCCGCGCGCCGTTGTTCCCACCCGGTAGCGGATGGGCCCGCTCCGGCGCAGCTCGTCGACCCCGCCCTCGGCCACCATGCGCCCGTGGGAGACAATCCCGATCCGGTCGCACAGGCGCTGGACCAGGTCGAGCTGGTGGGAGGAGAAGATGACGGGGACGCCGTGATCGCGGGCGCGGGAGATGAGCATCTGGCTCATGACGTCCACGGCGACGGGGTCGAGGCCGGAGAAGGGCTCGTCGAGAATGAGCACATCCGGGTCGTGGATGAGGCTGGCGGCGAGCTGCACGCGCTGCTGGTTGCCCAGCGAGAGGTCGTCGAGTTTGTCGTCCAGTCGCTCGCCGAGGCCGAGCTCGGTGAGCAGCTGCGTGCCGTTGCGTGTTGCCTCCTGCGTGCTCAGGCCGTTGAGCATGGCCAGAAACACCAGCTGGTCAAGAATCTTCTCCTTGCCGTAGAGCCCGCGCTCCTCGGGCATGTATCCGATGCGCCGGCGGGAGTCGTCGTCAAGCGGGCGGCCGTCGAAAAGCACCTCGCCCTCGTCCGTGGACAGGACACCAAGCGCGATGCGCATGGTGGTGGATTTGCCGGCGCCGTTGGAGCCGACGAAGCCGTACACCTCGCCCGGATGGACTGTCAGGCTCATCCCGTCGAGCGCTTGGGTGTCGCCGAATCGCTTGCGCAGGTTGCGGATTTCCAAGGTGGGCATGGCAACGACACTACAGTTAAGGTGAGACTATTGCAGTGCGACCTTCGTGATGCGGGGAAGCGCGACGCGCACGACGGTGTCCGTGCCCTCGTCGAGCGCGTCGACCTGGCCCGCGGTCACGGACAGCGGAAGCACGGTGCGCTGCTGGCCGCGGCCGTTTTTGTCCACGTACCCGATGGCCACGTGCCGGCGCGCCCGAGCGGCGGCGTGGAGGGTGGGAAGAAAATCGCCGGATTCGGGCTCGCTTGACAGCGGCGCCCGCAGCGCCGCGAGCACAGCGTCAACGTGGGCGTCGTCCACGGCGCGGGTGCGTGGCATGGTCGAGGGCGTGGACGCAACCAGCTGCGGCTCGGGGGTGAGGTTCAGCGTCGCGCCCTGGTCGTCCTCGGCGGCCGGCTGGAAGCCCTTCTCGCGCAGTAGCCTGAGCAGCTCGGGCAGCGGAATGTCCGCCACCGCGGCGGTGGGCGCGAGTACGCGCAGGCCGGGCAGTGCGCTCGCCGCGGAGGCGAGCAGCGCTTCGTCGGCGCAGCGCAGGTAGCTCAGCGCCGTGCCCGCGCGCAGGGTGCCGTGGTGGCGCGCTACGTCGTTGATAAGGAAGGTCATCGCGCTGGGCACCTCCCCGACGCAGTGCGCGGCTAGCCAGCCGCGAAGCTCGTCCGCGGTGCGCCCCGCACCCAGCGCTCGGCGCACCGAGGCGTCGGTGACGCGGTACACGCTGGCCACGCCGGGGGATTCGAGGTCCGCGAACGACTCGATGAACGCCGTCATGTCGGGAGCCAGCGGCCCCGGCGCGAGGATGGTCATGTCCGCCTGCGCGATGACGTAGTTCACCTCGGCGGGCACGAGCTGCCGGGTCGCCTCGGTGGCGTCGCGGGCGTCGCGGCCGTGGATAAGCGCTAGCGCTGGCTCGGAGGCGGCGTTGTCGGCGAGCGCGCCGACGGCGTGGCCCTCGCTCACGATCGCGCTGAGGACCTCGGGGGCGAGCCCGGCGGCGAGGAGCGGCATGAAGTGGTGGAGGTCCGCCTCCAGGTCGGCGCGGGTGCGCGGCCCGCGGGCGAAAAGCGTGACGACGCCCACCCGGGCGCCCCGGATCTCCGGCGCCCGCGTCTCCTCGGAGAGCAGGCGGGCACCGGCCTCGGTACGCCACGGCGAGGCCAGCCACCCCGACAGCATAAGCGCCCACTGGTCGGCGAGCGGCGCGTCCAGCCAGGCCAGACCGTCGCGGCTGGCGGCTAGGGAGCCGGTGTCACCGCCGTCCACGCTACCGCGGCCGATGAGCCCCGCGGCCTCCGCGACCGTAATGGGCAGGGCGGGGTCGAAGCCGAGGGCCTTGGCGAGGCCGGAGACGGAGCGTACGCCGACGCTGCCGTCCTTGTTCAGCGCGACGGGATCGGCCAGGAGGTGGGTCAGCAGCTGGCGCGTGCGGCGCACGAACTCGAGGCCGGCGGCGGTGGCGGAGGCCCGCACCGACTCCCAGTCGGCGGGTTCGGCGGGGGTGCGGGGCACCAGCGGGTAGTGGCGCGCGGAGCCGCCGCGCAGGGCCTCGCGGACGGGACGCGGCAGCCGCACGGTGTTCGCGTTGACGCGCACTAGCAGGCCCAGCGAGATCAGGTGCGGCACGGGCAACGCGGGGTCGGCGTCGGGGGCGGCCGCGCGGGTGGTGCCGGTGGAACCCGCCGCCGCGAGCGTTTCCAGCACTTGGCGCTCGCGGGGGGTGATCTCGCCCAAGAGGTCTGCGAGGTTGTCGGGGGCGGTGTCGATGATCCTCCACCCCGGCGGGAGCGCGGAGAGGACGCCGGGGCTGACCGTCACGGCGCTGTCCGGGCCCACGATGAGCGCGTGCTCCCGCAGGTGGGCGGCGGCACCTGCCCCGTCAAACGGCAGCCCAAGGGAAGTTATGTCGACGGGGTCCAGCTCCGCCCCGCGGTCGCCCAGTGTCTCGAGGAGTGCGATGTCGGCGGCCGTGAGGCGTCGCAAAGCGCGCGCGATCGACCCCGGGAGTGCGAGCCGGGTGGCCAGCGACGCGAGCGACGGCGGGGTGGGGAAGGTCGCGTCGGGGCGGGAGCGGATGAGCGTGCGGAGCTCATCGTCGCTCATGGCGGAGAGGGCGGAAAGCAGGGCAGACATTGTGGGGGTTAAGTTTACGTGCGTTTCGGCGGCGGACATGAAACAATAAGTCCATGGCTTCCAACGTTGACAAGATCGGCCGCGCAAACCCGGCGTGGCCCGAGCACACCCCAGGTAACGGTCACCCGGTGACGGAGATCTCCTCGAAACTCGCGGGCGCCTCCAGCCCGTTCGGCGACGACCTCGTTCTGCCCCGCCCCTACGAGGAAACCGGCTACGTCCACCCGACGACGCGCATCAACCGCTAGCTGCGGGTTTACGGGCCTCCGCGCGTGCGGAGGCCCTTTTCCGCGGGTTAAGTAGCAAAAAGTGTGCACCGCGGTTGGCCAGATCTGCGCAGACTGATGCCCAGAATGCGGCGCCTTCGTTATCGGCGATCCACAATCCCAGGATGTGTTTGATGCCGTCCATGTCGACACCGACAGCCATGTAGCAAGACTTGTTGACCACGCGGTGGCCATCGCGGATTTTTACGCGTAGCGCGTCGAGGAAGATCACTGGGTAGAACTCGTCGAGCTGGCGGTTTTGCCAGATCATGACCTCTTCTAACACCGCGTCGGTAATGGTGCTGATCGTATCTGGGCTCATATCCACCCCGAGGGTGGTGGCGAGGTGGTGCTGAATATCGCGCACGGTCATCCCACCGGCTTACAGCGAGATGATCATGTCGTCGAGCTCGGTCAAACGGCGCGACCCCTTCGGCACCATCTGCGGGGTGAACGTGCCGGCACGATCCCTCGGCATGGTCACTTCCACCGCGCCGTAGCCAGAATTGACGGTCTTGGTGTACGACCCGTTGCGGTGATTGCTCTCCTGTGCGGTTTCCACCCGGGCCTTCGCCTTACGGTCGGCATGGCCGTAGCCCAAATGTGCATCCATCTCCGCCTGCAGACCGGCGTTGATCGATGCCTGCAACAGGCCTTTGACGAGGTCGCTTGCATCATCAGCAGTGGTAGACAGTTCGCTTATCAGGCTGGCGAGCTCAGAATTTTCCATCAGCTTCTCGCTGATCTCGTTAACCCTCGCCGGGTCGTGGCCTTTCTTCGGTGACACCGTAGTCATTATCGGTGAAACTCCCTTTCAATCAGAGCCTCACACACAAATTTCCTGACACCCTCGTAGTCACCTCAGGAAGTGAACCAGCCGGCTAGTACCACACGCGAATGAGAATCCGTGGATTGAACCAAGAACAGCCAAAGTAACGATAACCACGTTATTATCGGCTGCTTTATGCCACCTACCCAGCAGGAACACTGAAAAGCAGACACACTTTCTGCTACTTAACCCTTTTCGTGCCGGTTGTGAACCAAGCGGTCTACACCCCCTAGACAAATTAGTCCGTTCGGGGTACGTTCCCATGCATGCTCATATCCGGATTAGGTATCGGCGCCCTGCTCGGCGCGATCATGCAGCGGGGGCGCTTCTGCGTCACCGGCATGCTGCGTGATGTTTTCCTGCAAAAGAAGGGGCGCGGACTCGTCGCCCTGTTCATCGTCATTTCTGTCCACGCCGTCGGCCTAGCCGCGCTCACCTCCCTGGGCGTGATCGCGCCGGAGTACCGCGCCTTCCAGCCGCCGGCGGTCATCCTCGGCGGGTTCATTTTCGGCCTGTCCATCGTCCTGGCCGGCGGCTGCGCGTCCGGGACGTGGTACCGCTCCGCGGAAGGCCTCGTCGGCTCGTGGTTCGCCCTGATCTTCTACGGCCTGTCCGCAGCCGCGATGAAGAACGGCGCGCTGCACGGCTTTGAAACGTGGATGAAGCAGTGGGACACGGAGCTGACCACCCTGCCGCAGACGTTTGGCGTCTCCGCATGGTAGTTCGCCATTCCACTCGCGCTCGGCACCGCGTGGGCCGTGCACCACTACCTCGCCCAGGACGCGGCGCGCCCCAAGGTGACGCTTGACCAGCCCTGGTACAAGAAGGCGCTGCACCCCTACATCGCCGGCGCGCTCATCGGCGTGCTCGGGGTCATCGCGTGGCCGTTGTCCGCCGCCACCGGGCGTAACGACGGCCTGGGCATCACCACCCCGACAGCCCACGTCGTCTCCTACGTCACCACGGGTGACCCGAAGTTCATCAATTGGGGCACGCTGCTCGTGATCGGGCTGTTCATCGGCGCGTTCATCGCGGCGAAGGCGTCCGGGGAGTTCCGCGTCCGCGTGCCGGACGCCACGACGACGGTGCGCGCCATTATCGGCGGCATCGGCATGGGCGTCGGCGCTGCCCTCGCCGGCGGATGCACCGTGGGCAACGGCATGGTCCAGACCTCGCTGTTTAGCTACCAGGGCTGGGTCGCCCTCGGTTTCATCGCGCTCGGCGTGTACGTGGGCACCAAGGTGTGGCTGAAGCCCTCGGCGGCGAAGCCCGCTACCGCCGGCACCTACACCACCGACGACTCGATCCGCTCGGCGGAAGATGCCGTCATCGGCGCGCCGTCCGCCGGCGGGTACCAGGTGGCCACGGGGCTTGTCACCCTGCCCGCGGCGCAGAAGCAGGAAACGAAAGCGCGCCCGCTCGGGGACGGGCGCTACAAGCTCGACACCTTGGGCGCCGTGTGCCCCTTCCCGCTCATCGAGGCGAAGGATGCCATCAGCGAGCTGGAAGACGGTGAGAAGCTGGTGATCGACTTCGATTGCACCCAGGCCACCGAGTCCATTCCCCAGTGGGCCGCCGACAGCGGCCACGGGATCGAGAACTTCGTGCAGAACCGCGACGCCGGCTGGCAAATCACGGTGGTCAAGGGCGCCGCTGCGGTCTAGCGGCCGGTGATCTGGGCGATCACGGCGTTGATGTCGCCGGACAGGATGGCGTCAATCAGCGCCTTGTTGGCCAGGTAGAAGTCGTTGTAGTTGTCGCGGTTGGCCGCGTACGCGGTATGGATCTGAACCGGAACCGCGATGTTGTACTGGTTCAGTTTCGCCACGACGGCCTTGTACAGGGCGTCCACGTGGTTGGTCTCCGGCTGCGTGGAGGCAACAATGGGGGCCGCGGACTCGACGACGGGTGCCGGCGCGGCCGGCACGTCGCGGTTGGTGGGCGCGGAGTTCAGCCCGAGGCGGGCGGAGCAGGCTGGCCAGGCGCCCCATCCCTGGCCAGCCAGGGTGCGCTCGCCGACGATGATCTGCTGCTCGCGGGTCGCCTGGTGCGCGTAGGGGGCGAACTGGTCGCCGCCGTACGCGCGCCACGTCGACGCGGAGAACTGCAGCCCGCCGTAGTAGCCGTTGCCGGTGTTAATGTGCCAGTTGCCGCCGGCCTCGCACTGCGCGAGCCGGTCCCAGTCCGAGTCGGGCGCGGCGTTGGCGGCCGGGGCGGCGATGCCGGTGAGTGCGGCTGCGGCCGCGGCGCCGGCGAGCGCCCTCTTGGCGCCGGATGCGGTCTGCTTAAAGTGGCGTCCCATGTAAAACGTGTGTCCTCTCTTATTAACCGCCTGCGAAGTTAGCTGTCGGGTTCTGGCTGAAGGTGCCAGGCCGCGTGCGCGGCTTCACCCCAAGGAGTGTCCTCCTGCGCGTAGCGCGATCGGGTTCTCCGCTTCTGTCCTTGTGAAGTTTTCGGGGAAGTACGTAGGGCCGGACAGAACTCGGCGTGGCCTTGCGGCGACTATATCGGTCTATAACGATTGAGTCACGCTGGAGACACGAATCGGGCGAGATTGCGGGAAATCTCCTTTCGGAGATGGCGCTTTTGTCCAGTTCAGGATAAGCGTGACACAATTAGGTGAAGTGGGTCACATATGAAAAGTGGCGCGGAGAAAAGCGCCCCGGAGAGTAATATGAGGGCCTTTGACAGGAAGGAAGACGCATGCCCGTTGGAAAAGTGAAGTGGTACGACGCCGACAAGGGTTTCGGATTCGCCTCAAACCCCGGCGGCGAGGACGTGTTTGTGGGAAAGGCCGTGCTGCCCGAGGGGGTCGATGAGCTCGTCGCGGGACAGCGCATTGAGTTCGACTTCGCCGCCGGACGCCGCGGCCCGCAGGCGCTGCGCGTCCAGGTTTTGGAGACCCCGAAGAGGCGCGTCGCCCACCGCTACAAGCCCGAGGAACTGAATAAGCTCCTGGGGGACATGATGACGGTGCTGGAAACGCAGATCCAGCCCGCTCTGGTGCAGGGGCGCTACCCCGATCGCGCGCACGGCAGGCAGGTCGCCGAGATCCTACGGGCGGTGGCCAAGGAGCTCGACGCCTAACGCGCGGCGCGGTTACGCCGCGTCGTCGAAGGCGACGGACCAGGTGGCCACAACGGGGGTTTCGTTGCCGGAGTCGTCGGCATCGACAGCCAGGGCTGACACCTCGACGACGACGAGCGTCGCGTCGTTCTTGACGGCCTCGACGGTGCCCTCGGTTGCCTCCCCGGACTGGAAGATCTGCTCGTCGTTGGCGGCGGGGTCGTCGTAAATGCTCAGCAGCCGCCAGCTCGACGCCGCGATGTCGTGGGGCACCGTCACCGTCACCGGCTGCGACGGGTCGAGCTGCATCGTCGGGGGCTCGTCGCCCACGCACTCCGCGTCGAGCTCGCAGACCGTGTACGGCTCGACGCCCAGCGTCTGCGCCGCCGTTGACACCTCGACCTGGACCTCGCGCACCGGGCGCGACGGCTTGTTGCGCTGCCAGTCCGCCAGCAGATAGAAGCCCGCAACCAGCACGACCGCGCTGACAACGAGGATGGCCAAGAGCTGCAACGGCTTCGTTCTCATGGTGGTCAACCTTACTTCGCCGGTTCGAAGCGGACCCTGTAGAGATCGGGCCACCGCTTGCCCGCGAGGTAGAACTCGTCCGTGCCGGGGATATGCGCGATGCCGTTGAGCACGTTGTTCGGGTCCGGGGCCGCGTTGTTGGGCAGCCCGGAGGCGTCGATGACCGCGGTGACGTCGCCGGAGGAGGCGTCGATACGCATGATGCGCGAGGTGAGGAACACGTTGGCGTAGATGTCCTCTCCCACGCACTCCAGCTCGTTGAGGCGGTCAACCTCGCGGCCCTCGAGAGTGACGGTGAAGCGCTCGCGCTCCTCCAACGTGTCCGGGTCCATCCGCCGCAGCTGGGAGGTGCCGTCGGAGAAGATGACCTCGCCCGGTCGCGCGCACAGGCCCCAGCCTTCCCCGCCGTAGCGCGCCCGGCCGATCTCGTCCAGCGTGTCCGCGTCGCGCTTGATGGCCACCCCGTCCTGCCAGGTCAGCTGCCACAGAGTGTCGCCGACGCGCGTGATTCCCTCGCCGAAAAACGCCGGGTCGACCTCGCCGCTCGCCAGGACCTCGCCCGTCGGTGTGGAGCGGTAGATGCGCGACTCGCCGACCTGGCCCGTGCCCACGTAGAGCGAGCCGTCCGGCGCGACCTCGAGGCCCTGGGTGAAGCTCGTGGGGTCGAAGTCCACGCGCTGTTGGACGACCGCGACGAGCTGTTCCACGCGGGGCCCGCTTGCCGACGCCTGCTGTGGCGCCCGCTCCGGCGCCGCGCAGGCAGTAACGAGCGAGACGAGCGAGACGAGCGCGACCGGCAGGGCTGCGGCGGAGAGTGGGTAGCGGGGCATGACCTCTATACTAAGCGTCGTGACACAGTCCAAGAACCGCAGCAACCCCCTCCTCGGCCGCAGCGCCGTCGCCGCCGCCCGCGACGCGCTCGCGGAGATCGCCGAGGGCGAGGTCGGGGCGCACATGGGTGTCTCGGCGGTGACGGCGAACGTGGCCACGCACCGCTTCGAGGCGGACGTGCCGGGCTACCCCGGCTGGGAATGGAACGCCGTGGTCGCGTGCGCCACGGGATCGAACTGGGTCACCGTCAACGAAGTGGCCCTCGTGCCGGCGAGCGCCGCGCTGCAGGCGCCCGACTGGGTGCCCTACTCCGAACGGCTGCGCCCGGGCGACCTCGGCCCCGGCGACGTCATGGAACCCGCGCCGGACGATCACCGCCTGACCAGGGATTCCTTTGACGCCTCGGCAGTGACCTTCGTCGGCCGCGAGACGGCCCAGTACCTGACTAAGACGGGGCTCGAGGAAGCGAAGCAGCGCTGGCGCACCGGCGATTTCGGCCCCACCAGCGAATTCGCGGAGCAGGCGGCGATGCACTGCCGCACCTGCGCGTTCTACGTTCCCCAGGGCGAGCCGATCGGGGAGAACTTCGGGGTGTGCGTCAACGAGTACTCGGCCGACGGGCGCGTCGTCGCCTCCAGCTACGGCTGCGGCGCCCACTCCGAGACGAAGGTGGCCGACTCCGACCTCGGCGAGGCGGAGAACCTCTTTGACGACGAGCAGCCGGTCTTCTAAATCTGCTAGATCTGCGCCGACCGTAGCCGGCGCAGCTCGTTGACGTCGCGGTGGGTGGGCACGCCCTCCCGCTCCACGGTGCTGCGCCCGGCGGTCAGCGCGCCGTACTCGCGCCGCTGCGCGACGAGCCTTGCGCCGTAAATCGGGTCCACCACCCACGTCTCCGTGCGCACCAGGTCGTGGGCCTTGAATCCGTCCGCAGACCGCACGATGCCGCACCCCGCATCCGCGAGGATCTCGAGTACCCCGTCGAGTGCGATGGAGGGGGTCGTCGCCGGGTGGGAGGAGACCGTGACCGCCCCGCCGGCGACCGTGAGCAGGGGAGAGAAGACGGACTGGACCACGCGGGAGGAGGCGTCGGCAAGCAATGCTTCGTGGGTGGGAAGGCCGACGAGGATGCTGCGCTGCCAGCCCAGATCCGGGCCGTTGCGCTCGGGGTGGGCGCGCTCATCGCGCACGGGCCGCGCCTCGACCGTGATTTCCAGCGGAGCCGGCGCGAGCGGGCGCAGGGCCACCGCGACGGAGCCGCGGGAGACCTCGAGCACCACGCGCCGGGTGCCGGTGATCGTGGACAGGCGGACGCGCAGCCGGTTGACCTCGGCCGAAGACACCCCCAGGTCGCGCAGCGCGCGGGCGTAGGCGGGGGCGTCGATGACGGCTCCGTCGGCGACCACAAAGGTGAATACGTGCACGGCGTTTCCTGTGTTTTCGGTTTGGATTTTGCCTGAGACGGTGCAAGGCTATGACAGGAAAATTTCATCATCCCGTCAGACAAGGGGCATCGTCGTGAGTTCTAGAACCAGCTGGCTAGACCGATACTTCCATATCTCCGACCGCGGCTCGACAGTAGGCACGGAAATCCGCGGCGGCGTGGTCACGTTCTTCGCCATGGCCTACATCGTCTTGCTCAACCCGCTGATCATCGGCACCAGCCCCGACCGCGAAGGCGTCGTCTTGGGCATCCCGCAGGTCGCGGCCGCAACCGCGCTCGCGGCCGGCGTGATGTCCATCCTCTTCGGCGTGGTGGCCAAGTACCCCTTCGGCATCGCCGCCGGGCTTGGCCTGAACACGCTGGTGGCGGTCACGCTCGTCGGCCAGCAGGGCCTGACTTGGCCCGAGGCGATGGGGCTGGTGGTCATTGACGGCATCATCATCTGCATCCTCGCCATCTCCGGCTTCCGCTCCGCCGTTTTCCGCGCCATCCCCGACTCGATGAAGGTGGCCATGACCGTGGGCATCGGCATGTTCATCGCGCTCATCGGGCTTGTCGACGCCGGCTTCGTGCGCCGCATCCCCGACGCCGCCATGACCACCGTCCCGGTGCAGCTCGGCATCGGCGGCTCGATCGCCTCCTGGCCCACCTTTGTGTTCATCATCGGCCTGATCATCAGCGGGTTCATGGTGACCCGCAACATCCCCGGCGGCCTGTTCATCGGCATCGTCATCACCACCGTCATCGCGCTGATCGTCGAGGCTCTGACCGGCTCCGGCTCATCCGCCGATGACCCGCGCGGCTGGTCGCTTGCGGTGCCCCGGATGCCCGACTCCCTCGGCGGCGTGCCCGACCTGTCGATTGTGGGCAACATCGACTTGGTCGGCGGGTTCGTCCACGCCGGCGTGGTGGCGGCGTCGCTGCTCGTGTTCACCCTCGTGTTGGCGAACTTCTTCGATGCGATGGGCACCATGACCGCGCTGGGCCGCCAGGGCGGGCTTGTCGACGCCGACGGCAACCTGCCCGGCTTCAAGCGCGCCCTCGTCGTCGAGGGTGTCGGCGCCGTCGTCGGCGGCGCCGCCTCCGCGTCCTCCAACACCGTCTACGTCGACTCCGCCGCCGGCATCGCCGACGGCGCCCGCACCGGCCTGGCCAACGTGGTCACCGGCCTGTTGTTCCTGGCCGCGATGTTCTTCACCCCGCTCTACGCCGTCGTGCCCATCGAGGCGGCGGCCCCCGTCCTCGTGGTCGTGGGCGCGCTCATGATGATGCAGATCGGCCAGATCGAATGGAACTCCTTCTACATCGCGTTCCCCGCCTTCCTCACCATCGTGACCATGCCGTTTACCTACTCCATCGCCCACGGCATCGGCGTCGGGTTCATCGCGTTCACGCTCATGGCGCTGTTCGCGGGCAAGCGGCGCGAGATCCACTGGATCATGTGGTTTATTTCGGCACTGTTCGTCCTGTTCTTCGCGCACGGGCCCCTGATGGCCGCGCTCGGCGCCTAGCATGCGCACGCGTATCGACGACCCCGCGGACGCGCGGCTGGACGACATCCGCGACCTGAAGCACTCCGACGCGCGCGAGGGACTCGTCTACGCGGAAGGGCCCCTGATCTGCGGCCGGCTGGTGGAGTCCCGCTTTCCGGTGCGCTGCGTGGTCGGCTTCGGCGGGCGCCTGGACAGCTTCCTCGCCGAGCACGGGGAACAGCTCGCCGCCGGCATCCCGGTCTACGAGGTGTCGCGCCCCGTCCTGGCCGAGGTGGCCGGCTACGACATGCACCGCGGGCTGCTCGCCGTCGCGGACCGTCCCGCGCCCATGAGCGTGGGCGACGTTATTGCGGGCGCGCGGACGCTGCTCATTCTCGAGGGCGTGGGCGACCACGAGAACATCGGCTCGATGTTCCGCAACGCCGCCGGAATGGGCGTCGACGGCGTGCTTTTCGGCGCCGGCACGGCCGACCCGCTCTACCGCCGCAGCGTGCGCGTGTCTATGGGCCACGCGTTGCGCATGCCGTTCGCGCACCTGCCCGGCACGGTGACCACGTGGCAGCGCTCCCTGGACGAGTTGCGGGACTCCGGTTGGCGGCTCGTCTCGCTCACCCCGGCGGAGACGGCCGAGCATCTCGCCGACGCTCTCGTGGATGCCACCGGCGCGCCCTGGGAGAAGGTGGCGCTACTCGTGGGAGGGGAGGGGCCTGGGCTGACGGAACACGCCATGCGCGCCACCGACATCCGGGCCCGCATCCCGATGGCCCCGGGCACCGACTCGCTCAACGTCGCCACGTCAGCCGCTATCGCCTTCTACGAGCGCCAGCGCAGCCTGCGCTAACGGTCCGAGTGCCGGATGCGCTCCTTGATCGCCGCCGCCAGGGACCTCGCGCGCCGGGACAGGGTGCGTCCGATGCGCCGGGCCGCGGCCAGGGAGGCGTCGGCAAACTCGGCGAACTCCCCGCCCTCGTCGTCGGCCTCGGGGGCGACGTAGTCGTCATACCCCATGTCCTTCTCGGCGAACCGGGTGGCGACCTCTCCCACCGTCTTCGTTGCCGACTTCTTCGCGGGCGCGGCGATCTTGGGCTCCGGGCGGCCGTCGACGGCGAAGCCGACGACATTGACGTCGGGGCCCTCCGGAGCCACGTCGATGCCTAGCCACGCCTCCTGCGCCGCCCGCGCGAGCTCCTTCGGGATGAAGGGAAGAGAGATCCCGCCGAGTTGTTCGGTGGTCTCTCCCGACCAGTACGGCGCCTCGAACGGCTCGGGGAGGCCCACGTCCTCGAACACGGAGCCGCGGGTGGCCGCGAACGCGCGGCGCAGCTGGTCGCCCGAGAAGTGGGCGAAGCCCGCGAAGTCCGAGTCAGTGCCCTCGGCGAAAATGTACGTGTCTGCAGAGGGCAGGGCGGTGCGCAGGAAGTCCGCGGTCTCCGAGACCGTGTCGACGGCCTCGACGAATGTCTGCACGACCGCCACGGACGGGTAGCCGGCGATGTAAAACTCGGCGCGGCCCGGCGTGGACGACCTGTTCAGCGGGAATTCCCCGATCGGGGTGATC
Organism: Corynebacterium mycetoides; assembly: GCF_900103625.1. Lineage (NCBI taxonomy): Bacteria > Bacillati > Actinomycetota > Actinomycetes > Mycobacteriales > Corynebacteriaceae > Corynebacterium > Corynebacterium mycetoides. Next base: position 76,476 of record NZ_LT629700.1, read on the forward strand.
GGCCAGGCCGGGTTGATCTGCGCGAGCAGCTTGCGCCCGAAACCGCGATCCGCCTTCGGCTCGGCCGCCAGCACCTCGCCGGGAGTGGGCGTGTCCACGAACCAGAACGTCATCACACAGGGGAAGGCCATCGCCGCACTCACTTCCGGGGCCGTTTCGTGTTGGTGCGCACACCGAGCAGGACGTCCTCCCAGTGCGGGGTGACGGCCTTGCGGCGCCGCTGCTGTGGCTGCTGCCCCTCTTCGGGGTGGCGGAGGAAGTCGCCCTCCACGATCTCCGCGTCGGGCTGGGCGCCCGTCTCCGGATCGTCTTCGTTCTCCGCGCTGTACGCGGTGTTATCTCCGTGGGGCTCCGCCTCGACGGCGGTGAGCGATCGCACGGGCTGGACAAAGTCCGGGTCGGTCATGTCGGCGGCGACGTTGTTGCGGGCCTCCGTGGTGGCCGCGGACCCCATGGAGCGCTTGAATGACCACAGGCCCTCGTTCTCGCTCAGCCCGGTTTTCCAGCGCACGTGGATGACCCAGTCGTCTCCGGCCTCGCGGGTCGCGTCCCACTCGGCCGCCGACAGGGAGCCACCCCGGGCCGCGAACGCGGTGGCCAAAATTTCGAAGAGGGTGAGCTTGGCGGGGCCGTTCTCGCGCAGGGGGTGGGATCGTTTGGCCGCCTCGGCGACCTGGAAGCGCTCCAAGATCACCGGGTGGGCGTAAGGCTCGATCCTGCTCTCCGCCACGCCCATCTCGTCCGCGAGTTCCTTCTGTGAGGCCCCGGCGCGGATCCGCGCCTGGATTTCGTTCGGGCGCAGCGACAGGGGAGTCGACAGCAGCGGGTCGGGCGCGATCGAGTCGTACACGGGGGAGGCCTCGTCCGGCGCGTCCGGCTTTACGTGCCCGTCTTGCTCTGCGGCCTCGGCGAGTTCCGCGCGCGCGAGCTGGTACCGCGTCCCGTCGTTATCCCGCAGGACGAGGAACGTCTCTGTTGATTCCTCGGCGGCTACGTGCAACTCGCGCATCAATGCTCCTTTTAAGCTTGTTCCACTTCACCCTAGCCGATGCCTAGCGTCCGACGCCCTGATCGAGCAGGTAATCTATCGCGCCGGTGAGCTTGTCCACGTCCGCTGAGTCGACGGCGGGGAACATGCCGATGCGCAACTGGTTGCGGCCGAGCTTGCGGTAGGGCTCCGTGTCCACGATGCCGTTGTCGCGCAGCGCCTGCGCCAGGGCGGCGGCGTCGACGGAGTCGTCGAAGTCGATGGTGCCGACCACCAGCGAGCGCTTGGCGGCATCGGCGACGTACGGGGTGGCCAGCTCGTGGTTGTCGGCCCAGCCGTAGAGCGTCTGCGCGTTAGCGGTGGTGCGCGCAACCATGCCGTCGAGCCCGCCGTTGTCGTTCATCCACCGCACCTGGTCCGCCAGCATGAGCAGCGTGGCGACGGCCGGCGTGTTGTACGTCTGGTTCTTCCGCGAGTTCTCCACCGCCGTCTGCAGGTCCAGGAACGCCGGGATGAAGCGTCCGGAGGCCTTGACCGACTCAATGCGCTCTAGGGCTGCGGGGCTCAGAGCCGCCAGCCACAGCCCGCCGTCGGAGGCGAAGCATTTCTGGGGGGAGAAGTAGTAAATGTCCACCTGGGACATGTCGACGGGGAGGCCGCCGGCGCCGGAGGTGGCGTCGACAAGCACGAGGGCGTCAGTGCCCTCCGGTCGAACGACGGGCACCATCGCGCCTGTCGACGTCTCGTTGTGCGCCCAGGCGACAACGTCCGCGTCCGCCCCGGCCAGCTCGGCGGTCCCGGGCGCGTCGCCCGGGGCGGACTCCACGATGTGGGGCGCGTCCAGCCACGGGGCGGTCTTCGCAGCCTTTGCAAACTTGGAGGAGAACTCCCCGAAGCTCAAGTGGGCGGACTTCTTCTCGATCACGCCGAACGTCGCAGCGTCCCAGAACGCCGTCGCGCCGCCGAGGGAGAGGACGATTTCGTAGCCGTCGGGCAGGTTGAACAGCGCGGACATGCCTTCCCTGATCTCCCCGACGACGTTCTTGACGGCCGGCTGGCGGTGGGAGGTGCCGATCACCGTGTCCGCGCCGCGCACGATCGCGTCGATCTGGCCGGGGCGGACCTTGGACGGCCCGCATCCGAACCGGCCGTCAGCAGGCAGATATTCGGAGGGGAGGGTAGGGAAGGTGCTCATGAAGGCCCCAATCTGTCGGAGGTAAGCGTGGTGTCGCATACTATCACCTCACAGGCTCTGAAACCCCTGTCTGATGTGGTGGGGGCGGAAAACGGGTAATCATGTCGTGCGCATCACAAGCTTTGCTAGGATTAGCTTTTGACGCTCCCACCGGGCGAGTGTGGCTCGACGGGATGCCCAATTACTCTATTGAGGAAAGGTTTGCAGTGGCTACTGACAACAACGATAAGGTCGTGCTCCACTACCCGGGTGGCGAGTACGAAATGGACATCAAGCGTGCCACCGAGGGCAACGACGGCTTCGAGCTAGGAAAGCTGCTCGGAGAGACCGGCCTGGTAACCTTCGACCCCGGTTACGTATCCACCGGCTCCACGGAGTCCAAGATCACCTACATCGACGGCGACGCGGGCATCCTGCGCCACCGCGGCTACGACATCGCGGACCTGGCCAACAACGCCACCTACAACGAGGTGTCCTACCTGCTCATCAACGGTGAGCTGCCGACCACCGACGAGCTGGAGAACTTCAACTCCGAGCTGCGCCACCACACCCTGCTGGATGAGGACTTCAAGGCCGCGTTCAACATCTTCCCGCGCAATGCTCACCCGATGGCCGTCCTCGCGTCCTCCGTGAACATCCTCTCCGCCTACTACCAGGATCAGCTCGACCCGCTGGATGAGGAGCAGCTGGACAAGGCCACCGTGCGCCTGATGGCCAAGGTGCCGATGCTGGCTGCCTACGCCTACCGCGCCTCCAAGGGCAAGCCCTACATGTACCCCGACAACTCGCTGAACCCGCGCGAGAACTTCCTGCGCATGATGTTCGGTTACCCGACCGAGCCGTACGAGGTCGACCCGGTGCTCATCAAGGCCCTGGATAAGCTGCTCATCCTGCACGCCGACCACGAGCAGAACTGCTCCACGTCCACGGTGCGCATGATCGGCTCCGCGCAGGCCAACATGTTCGTCGCCGTCGCCGGCGGCATCAACGCCCTGGCCGGCCCGCTGCACGGCGGCGCGAACCAGGCGGTGCTGGAGATGCTCGACGACATCAAGAACAATCACGACGGCGACGCCACCGACTTCATGAACCGAGTGAAGAACAAGGAAAAGGGCGTCCGCCTGATGGGCTTCGGCCACCGCGTGTACAAGAACTACGACCCGCGCGCCGCCATCGTCAAGGAGATCGCGCACGAGGTGCTCGATCACCTCGGCGGCGACGAGCTGCTGGATCTGGCCATGAAGCTGGAGGAGATCGCGCTGAACGACGACTACTTCATCTCCCGCAAGCTTTACCCGAACGTCGACTTCTACACCGGCCTGATCTACCGCGCGATGGGCTTCCCGACGAACTTCTTCACCGTCCTGTTCGCCATTGGCCGCCTCCCCGGCTGGATCGCCCACTACCGCGAGCAGCTCTCCATGAACTCCAAGATCAACCGCCCGCGCCAGATCTACACCGGCGCAACGCAGCGCGAGTTCGTCCCGCGCGCCCAGCGCTAGTACCTGTCCCCGACAAGGCCCCCACAAGGACGCCACAAGGAGTTGCCTTTTTCCATGGAAAAGCCCACGATTGACATCCCGCAGGAGCCGGCGCCCGTCGACCTCGTCATCAAGGACGTCGTGGTCGGCGACGGCACGGAAGCCGTCGAAGGCGGGTTTGTCAAGGTCCACTACCTCGGCGTCGACTACGAGACCGGGGAGGAGTTCGACTCCTCCTGGGACCGTGGCGAAGCCGCCGAGTTCCCGCTCGCCGGCCTGATCGAGGGCTGGCAGGAGGGCATCCCCGGCATGAAGGTCGGAGGCCGCCGCGAGCTGACCATCCCGCCGGAGAAGGCCTACGGGCCGGCCGGCGGCGGGCACCCGCTGGCCGGGCGCACGCTCGTGTTCGTCATCGATTTGCTGGAGGCGAGCTAACTTCCGGCATAATTGAGGGCATGGATACGAACACAGTTAAGACAGTTGCCCTCTCAAACGGCATTGAGATGCCACTCCTCGGTCTCGGCACCTACAAACTCACGGTGGCCGAGACCGAAAACATTGTCCGCACAGCCATCGAGCTGGGCTACCGCCACATCGACACCGCCGCCTTCTACGGCAACGAGGAGGAGGTCGGCCGCGCGATCAACGCCGCAATTTCCGCCGGCGACGTCACGCGCGAGGAGCTCATCGTTACCACCAAGCTCTGGAACGACGATCAGGACCGCGTGGAGGACGCCTTCCACGAGTCGCTGACCCGCCTCGACCTCGACTACATCGACATCTTCCTCGTGCACTGGCCGTGGGCGCAGCGCGGGCTCTACGTAGAGGCGTTCAAGCGAATCGCCAAACTGAGCGAGGCGGGTAAGCTTCGCGCCGCCGGCGTGGCCAACTTCTATCCCGAGGTGCTCGACCGGATCATCACCGAGACGGGAGTCGCCCCCGTTCTCAACCAGGTGGAGCTGCACGCCGGGTTCACGCAGCCCGAGCTACGCGCCTACCACCGCGAGCACGGCATCCTCACCGAGGCGTGGGCGCCGCTCGCGCGCGGAAAGAACTTCGATGAGCCGGAGATTCGCGCCGTGGCCGACGCCCACGGCGCGACCCCCGCCCAGGTGTCGCTGGCGTACCTCATGCAGCTGGGGTGCTCCGTCATTCCGAAGACGGCTAACCCGCAGCGGCTCGTGGAGAACTTCGGGGGCGCCAGGATCGAGCTCACGCAGGAGGACGTCGACACGCTCGACCGCGTCGCGGGCGGCCGGATGTACGCGGATCCGAGGGAGTTTCCGGGGGACGTCAAGTAGCTAGACCTCGAGAGGGGGTAGTTGCCGCGTCCATACTTTCCGCAGGCTAACTACCCCGACGGGGGTGGCCCCGAAAATTGTTTATGCTTTAACTAGCAAACGTTGCATGGGATCCTGTGACTTCCGATAAATTTTGTGTGTCCAGTTATAACGAACACATGTGAGAGCCTTAGGCGTCTCGTGTGGACAGCACAGAAAGGATGGGGCCGTGTCAGGATCGACCGCAATCCCCACCCGGAGAGAACCGACTCCGGACGAGTTCGTCGCCATGCAGCGCAGCGAGGAGTTCCAGGAGCTCCGCAAGACCTACCGCGGCTTCACCTTCCCGGTGTCCGTCGCCTTCTTCGTCTGGTACCTCTTCTACGTCGTCGTGGCGACGTTCTTCCCGGAGACCATGGCGCAGCCTTTCCTCGGGATGAACGTCGGTATCTGGCTGGGTATCGCCCAGTTCATCACCACCTTCTTGATCACGTACGTCTACGTGCGCTACGCCAACAAGAACATCGAGCCGCGCGCGGCCCACATCCGCGAAGAAATGGAGGGCTAGAACTATGAGCACCGTGTACCTAGCCCAGGAGGCCGCCAAGCCGGAGGGCGTAGGCAACCCCGTCCTCAACATCGCCATCTTCGCCGTCTTCATCATCGTCACGATGTTCATCGTGACCCGTGCCGGCAAAACCACCTCGGAGTCCGCGGACTTCTACACCGGCGGCGCCTCTTTCAGCGGCACCCAGAACGGCCTCGCCATCGCCGGCGACTACCTCTCTGCGGCGTCGTTCCTCGGCATCGTCGGGTCCATCGCGTTGACGGGCTACGACGGGTTCCTCTACTCCATCGGCTTCTTCGTCGCGTGGCTCGTCGCCCTCCTGCTCGTCGCGGAGCCCCTGCGCAACGTGGGGCGCTTCACCATGGCGGACGTGCTGTCGTTCCGCCTGCGCCAGAAGCCGGTGCGCGTCGCCGCCGCTTTCGGCACGCTGTTCGTCTCGCTGTTCTACCTCATCGCGCAGATGGCCGGCGCCGGCTCGCTGGTGTCCGTGCTGCTCAACCTGCACTCCTTCTCGGCCCAGGCGGTGTGCGTCGTCGTGGTCGGCATCGTCATGATCGCCTACGTCCTCATCGGCGGCATGAAGGGCACCACGTACGTTCAAATGATCAAGGCCGTGCTGCTCATCAGCGGCGTCGCCATCATGACCGTGCTGGTTTTCGTGGCCGTCAAGGGAGGCATGAACACCCTGTTCACGGAGGCCGTTGATTCCCACGCGGCGTCCGAATACATCCGGGAGAAGGGCTACGAGGCGAGCGCGATCATGGCCCCCGGCCTGAAGTACGGCGCCACCGTGACCAGCCAGATCGACTTCATCTCGCTCGGTCTCTCCCTGGTCCTCGGTACCGCCGGCCTGCCGCACGTGCTCATGCGCTTCTACACCGTGCCCACGGCGAAGGAAGCCCGCAAGTCCGTCACCTGGGCCATCGTGCTCATCGGCTCCTTCTACCTGCTCACCCTCGTGCTGGGCTACGGCGCTGCCGCTCTCGTCGGCCCGGACCGCATCCTCGCGGCGCCGGGCGGCGCCAACGCCGCGGCTCCGCTGCTCGCCTTCGAGCTCGGCGGCTCCATCTTCATGGCGCTGATCTCCGCGGTCGCCTTCGCCACGGTGCTCGCCGTGGTCGCGGGCCTGGCCATTACCGCCTCCGCCTCGGTCGCCCACGACATTTACGACGCCGTGCTTCGCGACGGCACCGCCTCCGAAGAGGAGCAGGTCCGCGTCTCCCGCGTCACCGTGGTGATCATCGGCATCGTCGCCATCGTCCTGGGCATCCTCGCGATGTCGCAGAACGTCGCCTTCCTGGTCTCGTTGGCCTTCGCCATCGCGGCGTCCGCGAACCTGCCGACGATCCTGTACTCGCTGTACTGGAAACGCTTCAACACCACGGGTGCCGTGGCGTCGATGTACACCGGCCTGATCACGGCCCTGGTGCTCATCGTCCTCTCCCCGGCGGTCTCGGGCGCCCCGTCCGCCATGTTCCCGAACGCCGACTGGTCGATCTTCCCGCTGACCAGCCCGGGCATCGTATCCATCCCGCTGGCGTTCCTCGCCGGCATCATCGGCACCTACCTGGGCAAGCCGGACAACATGGAGGCACTGCAGGCCGAGATGGAAGTCCGTTCGCTGACCGGCGTCGGCGTCGAGGCCCCGGTCGACCACTAGTTACCATTCAGCGAAAAAAGACCCGCCGCGGCGGGTCTTTTTTCGTGCGGTGCTCTAGGGGAGGAACGCCCTGGCCTGGGCGATGGCCTGGTCGATGGTGGCCGGCAGCTGAGCGGAGAGCTGCGAGGAGAGCTGGGACGAGCCCTGCAGCAGCTGGTCCACCGGGATCGCGGGCAGCGCCGGGGCGGCGGGGGCGACCGGGGAGGCCTGGCCCGGGGTCCACTGCCCCCAGTCCGCGGTGTAGACGTTGTTGATGTCGCAGACGACGCCGTCGATGGTGGTCTGCCACTTTGCCACCTGGTGGATGTTGGCACGCGGGTGGATGCGCCCGTTGGAACCCCAGTCGTGCATCCAGTAGAAGGAACCGATTCCGTCCTCGGACGCCCACTGGATGCAGTTGTAGTTGCCGTAGACGCCGGTGAGGTAGCCCGCGGCCGTCAGCGCCGCGCTGAACGCCCGCAGGTAGGGGCGGATCTGGTTGTCGTACTGGGGGCGGGTCGGGTTGTCGTCGATGGCGATGTAGATCGGCCGCCCGGTGGGTCCGCCCGCGGCCCGGTGCAGGTGGATGGCCTGGGGCGCGTGGGTCGCGGCGGCGGCCGCCCCGCCCAGCCAGTCCGCGGTTTGGGCGCGGCCGAACTGGTAGACGGATGCGGTCGCGAGCCCGTTGGCTTTGAAGTCCTGGGTCTCGGCGAGCGAGACGGGCTTGCCCAGCATCCACGTCGCGTCCGGGCGCGGCTGCGAGACGTAGCGCACGGCGCCGAGATGCCCGGCCGCCTTGACGGAGCGACCGGAGGGTACGCCGGCGGAGTAGTCGAGCACGGTGCCCACCACGGCGCGCTGGGCGTGGGCGGATGGGGCGAGTCCGGCGGTGGTCACGGTGCCGGCCGCGGCGGCCAGGGCCGCGGTTTTGAGGAATCGGCGGCGGTCAAGGGGGGAGTGGGGCATGGAGTCCTCCAAAAGAGACATCATCTTTCACACGAATTTACTCCCGTAACATACCACCTGGGTGCTAGCGTCGGGGATTTTGATTACCAGCACGTTTTACGGAACGTCCAGCGTGCACGTCACGGACGGGGACACGAACATCTTCGTCGATGCCTTCCTCACCCGGCCCAGTCTTGCCCGGCTGGTGTTCCGCAGGCTGGAACCAGACGAGGCGATCATTGACGCAGCGCTCGCGCGAGGGGGCGTCGATAAGCTCGATGCCCTATTCGTCGCGCACTCGCACCACGACCACCTCTTGGACGCGCCGCGCGTGGCAGACAAACTCGGCGCGACGCTGTACGGATCGCGCTCGACGCTCAACTACGGCAGGAGAGAAGGGCTAAGGGAAGACAGGCTCGCAGAGATCGCCGGCGGGTCGCGGGTCACCGTCGGCGACTTCACCGTCACCGTCGTCGAGGCTCCGCACAGCCCCGGCAACGTCGCCCCCGGCGTCATCCGCGGCGCGCTCGCGTCCCCCTGCCACGTGCTCGAGTTCAAAGACGGCGGTTGCTTCGTCTTCCACCTCCACCACCCGGGAGGCGAGATCCTTGTCCTGCCCAGCGCCAACTACCGCCCCGGGTTTGTGGACGGCCTGCGCGCGGATGTCGTCTATCTCGGCATCGGCGCGCTCGGCAGGCAGCCGCGGCAGTTCCAGGAGGCGTACTGGGCGAACACGGCGGGCGCGCTTCAGCCCGCGACGGTCATTCCCATCCACTGGGACAACTTCGGCCGGCCGCTGTCCAAGCCGTTCACGCCGCTGCCTTTCCCGGCTGATAACGTCAGGGCGTCCCGGCGCTTCCTGGAGGACAAGGCCGCCCGCGCCGGGTGCGATCTCCGCTTCCCGGAGCCGTTCAGCGTGCACACCCTCTAGTGGGGCAGCTGCTCCCAACGCACGGTGGCATCAAACCGGCTGAAGTGCGCGGCGGCGTCTTCGGTGGCGTACGCGATCGCGTCGGCCACGTCCTCGCCCCCGGCCATGAAGTCGATCACCCGCGTCGTGGGCGTCGCGCTGCCGGTGACTTCGTGCGCGGACCAGCCGCCGCTGCCGTGGACGCCGCCGCGCTCCGGCAGCGCGTCGAAGAACGAGGCGACGGCGCGCCGCGCGGTCGCGGCGTCGGAGAACGTGAAGTGCGCGCGCAGGGTGACGGGGTCGCCCGGGCGCTTCGTGCCCCACGCCCAGTCGTAGTCGACGGAATAGGTCTCCATTACATTTTCCTTACATGACCGCAATTGTTCATACGCCCGCCGAACTTACCGCCGCGCTCGGATCCACGTCGCCGCTCGTGCTCGTGCCCACCATGGGCGCGCTGCACGAGGGCCACCTCTCCCTGGTGCGGGAGGCAAAGAAGCTGGGCGGGCCCGTGGTGGTGAGCATCTTTGTCAACCCGCTGCAGTTCGCGCCAGGCGAGGACCTCGACGCCTACCCGCGAACCCTGGAGGCGGACGTCGCGCTGTTGGACAACGAGGGCGTTGACGCCGTGTTCGCGCCGTCCGCCGCCACGATGTACCCCAACGGGCCGCGCACCACCATCCACCCGGGACCCGCGGGTGCCATCCTCGAGGGCGCGTCGCGCCCCACCCACTTCGCCGGCGTGCTTACCGTGGTGGCCAAGCTGTTGTCGCTCACCCGCGCCACCGACGCCTTCTTCGGCGAGAAGGACTACCAGCAGCTGGTGCTCGTCCGGCAGATGGTGGACGACCTCAACCTGCCCGTGCGCATCCACGGCTGCCCGATCGTGCGTGAGGATTCCGGCCTGGCCATGTCGTCGCGCAACCGCTACCTGTCGGAGGATGAGGCGCGGCTCGCGCAGGTGCTGTCGCGGGCCCTGGCCACCAAGGACCTCGCCCAAGCTCGCTCGCTTATCGACGCCACCCCCGGCGTGGACCTCGACTACCTGGCGCTGACCACGCCCGACCTGGAACCCGCCGGCGCGGACGACGCGGGCCCGAAGCGCCTGCTGGTCGCGGCGCGGGTGGGAACGACGCGGCTCATCGACAACGTGGCGGTCTAGCTAGAAGGCGTGCTCCGCGGCGGGGAACGCGCCCTCGTGCACGGCCTGCTTGTAGGCGGCGGCCGCGGAGCTCAATTCCGCGCCCACCTGGCCGAAGTTGCGGACGAACTTCGGGCGCCTCCCGCCGGCCGGCAGATCGACCATGTCGTGCCACACCAGCACCTGGGCGTCCGTGCCGGCTCCGGCGCCGATGCCGATGGTGGGGATGGGCGTGCCGCGGGTGATCTCAGCGGCGAGGTCGGCCGGGACCATTTCGAAGACCACCATGTCGGCTCCGGCAGCGACGACGGCAGCGGTGTCGTCGATAAGCGATTGCGCAGCCTCGTTGCGGCCTTGGACCTTGAACCCGCCCAGGTTATCCACCGACTGCGGGGTAAAACCCACGTGGGCGCAGACCGCCAGGCCCGCGTCTTTCAGCGCGCGGATGCGCGAGCTGACGCGCACGCCGCCCTCGAGCTTGACCATGTGGGCGCCCGTGCGGTGGATGAGCTCGGTGGCGCTTGTGACGCACTGCTCGTCGCTGGCCTCGTACGTGCCGAAGGGGAGATCCACCACAACGAGCGCGTTTCCCGCCCCGCGCACGACCGCGGCGCCCAGGTAGGCCATTTCGTCGAGGGAGACCATGTTGGTGGTCTCGTAACCGAAGACGACGTTGGCGGCGGAATCGCCCACAAGCAGGCACTCGATACCAGCCGCCGCGAAGGCGCGGGCCGTGGAGTAGTCGTACGCCGTGAGCATCGCCCACTTCTCCCCGCGCGCCGTCTTCTCTTTCAGGTCCGACACGCGGACCTTCTTTGTGGGGGTCAGGTAACCAGTCATGGGACTGAGACTAAAGGATGAACAATCCGAGAATCCAGATAAACACCATCGCCGTGCAGCCCATGACGCCCGTGACCACGGTCTGCGAGCGGTACGCCTGCTGTGGCGTCATCTTGGAAAAGTTGGTGACCACCCAGAAGTGGCTGTCGTTGGCGTGGGAGACCACCAGCGAACCGGCCGAGATCGCCATCACCACGAGCCCGATCTGCAACGGCGTTTCCATACCGAGTGTGGGCAGCAGCGGGGCAACGAGGCTGGAGGTGGTGACCATCGCCACCGTCGCCGAGCCCTGCGCCGTCTTGAACAGCACGGAGACGAGGAAGGGGAAGAACAGACCCAGGCTGGACAGCTGGGTCGCGTTGTTGGAGATGAAGTCCACCACGTCGGTCGAGGAGATCACGCGGCCGAGCACCCCGCCCGCGGCAGTGATGAGGATGATCGGGCCGACGGTGCGCAGGCCCTCCTCCACGAAGACGTAGAAGCGGTCCATCATGTGGGTGTCCATCAGCAGCAGCACGGCGAAGAGGAAACCGATGGCCAGGGCGATCATCGGGGTGCCGATGAAGGTGAGCACGCCGCTGTAACCGAGCGCGGAGGAGATCGAGCCGATGGCCATGAGAATGATGGGCACCACGATCGGGGTGAGCGAGAGCGCCGTCGACGGCAGGCGGGTGTACGATTTCTTCAGCTCGTTGTAGGCGGCCTCCACGTCCTCGTCGGGCACGGCCTCCGACTCGGGGGTGATGATCTTCGGGCCGATCCAGACGGAGTAGAAGTACGCGGCGATCATCACCGGGATGGACACGAGCGCGCCCAGGGCCATGACCAGCAGCAGGTTGTCGCCCAAGCCGAGGTTGGACGCGGACGCCAGCGGGCCGGGGGTCGGCGGGATGAACACGTGCGAGGTGAACAGGCCGGCCGACAGCGCGATCGCCATCGTCGCCGGGGACGCACCGGTGCGCTGGGCGAGCGCCCGGCGCACCGGGTTCAAGATGACGAAGCCGGAATCGGAGAACACCGGGATGCACACAACCCAGCCCATCAGCTGGATGGCGAGCACGGGGTGTTTCTTGCCGATCACGCGCACGATGGCGTCGGCAAGCTGGAAGGCCGCACCGGTCTTCTCCAGGATGAAGCCGATGAGCGTACCGAAGATGACCACGAGGCCGAAGGACTTGAAGGTCGCGGCGAAGCCGTCACCGATGACGTTGGTGATCTCGGTCAGCGGGATTCCGCCGATGAGTCCGAAGACCAGCGACACAAACAGCAGAGAGAGGAAGGGGTGAATCTTCCACTTCGAGATCATCAGGATGAGGAAGATGATCGAGAGGACGAACACGCCCATCAACGGTAAGCCGGTCATAGTGCTCCTTGGAACCTGGGAAAATTATGTACAGCCTATCGGACACCTCCTCCAGCTCCGGCAACGGGCTGAGGGAAAAGGCGTATCGTCGGAGTCGTACCCACAAAACACGGGAAACAGCTACAAGGAGTAACAATGAGCACAGCAATGATTTTCGGTGGCGGTTTGATCGGCATGTCCTTCGCCGAGCGCTTCGCGGAACACGGGTGGGCGGTCCGCGTTGTCGACGTGCGCCCGGAGGTCGGCGAGGACGTGGCCAAGCGCCTGGGAGAGAAGGGCGATTTCTTCACCGACCTTGAGGCCGCCCTCGACGGCGTGGACTTCGTCCAAGAGGCCGGGCCGGAGAAAATCGAGTTTAAGAACGATATCTTCCGCCAGTTTGCCCAGTTCGCGCCGGAGAACGCGATTTTGGCGTCCTCCTCCTCGGCGCTCCTGCCGTCGAAAATCGCGGAGGGCAACCCCGCGGCCGACCGCATTATCGTCGGCCACCCGTTCACCCCACCGGACCTCATGCCGGTCCTCGAGATCGTGCCGAGCCCCGAGACCTCGACGGAGACCCTCGACCGGGCGATGGAGGTCTACCGCGGGATCGGTTTCGATCCGTCGCGGCTGAACAAGGAGATCCCCGGCTTCGTGGGCAACCGCATCCAGAAGGCCATCATGATGGAGGCGATCTACCTGATTCAGGAGGGCGTGGTCGACGTGGAGAACTTCGACCGCATCGTGCGCAACTCGCTGGGCCTACGCTACGCGGCGGTGGGTCCCTTCGAGGCCAACCGCCTTGGCGGCGGGCCAGATGGCATCACCAAGCTCTTCGACACCATTTTCCGCGGCTGGGAAAAGTCGATGCCCGCCGGAGAGCCGGACATGGACAACCTCGACGGCGTGATCGCGCAGGTCAATGAGGCCTACGGGAATGACACCGACTCCTTTACCCAGCGCTCTGAGGTGCGCGACGCGAAGCTCAAGGGGATCGTCGAGGCGATTTCCGAGGTGGAGTAGGGGGCGGCAAAAAGCGCCCCAGAGAGGAATCGAACCTCCGACACCGGCTTTAGGAGAGCCGTGCTCTATCCACTGAGCTACTGGGGCAACGTCACAAAAGGTTAGCGCATGGCGTGGTACTTCTTCACCACGGCCCCCACGCCCGGATTCGTCGCGTGGGTGCCGTCCGCGAACTTCACCGTGGGCACGATGCGGTTGCCGTTGTTCACGGAGGCGACCCAGTCGGATTCCGCGGCGTGGGCCGGGTCGTCGACGTCGACGACCTCGTACTCGACGTCGGTGCGCTTGAGCCCGGCAAGCAGGCTGCGGCAGAAGGGGCACCAGCCGGTGGCGTAGATGGTTACAGGTGCAGACACGTCAGTACCTTTCAGTTTCTTTCGAAGCGTTGGAAGCGGTAGCGCAGCCCCGTCGACGAGGTGAGCCATTCGGTTTCGCTCTGGAGCTCGAAGTCGTCCGGAATACGTGGCGCCTTGACGGCGGAGGGGCCGAGAGAGGCGTCGAAGGTGGCGTCGATAAGCGTGCGCTCGATGACGTCGACCTCGTCGAGGGTGGACTCGTAGAGTTGGGCGCCCCCGATGATCCAGGCGTCGGTTTCTAGGTCGGGCAGGTCGCGCGAGACGAACGCCCCGTCGGACCAGGCGCCGGAGGGTTTCGACGACAGGATGTGGTTGGGCCGGCCCGGCAACGGCCGCTTCGGCAGAGCCTCCCACGTGCGCCGGCCCATGATGATGGGGTGGCCGAGCGTGATGTCCTTGAAGTGCTTCAGGTCCTCGGGCAGGTGCCACGGCATGCCGTCGCCGTCGCCGATGACCCGGTCGAGGCTCTGCGCCCAGATGGCGCCGAGCACTAGACCGACACCTCGGCCGTAATCGTCGGGTGGGGGTCGTAGCCGGTAACGGAAATATCGTCGAAGCCGTAGTCGAACAGGCTCGCCGCCTTGCGCAGCTGAAGCTGGGGATAGGGGCGCGGCTCGCGGGAGAGCTGCTCGCGGACCTGCTCGACGTGGTTGTTGTAGATGTGGCAGTCGCCGCCCGTCCAGATCAGCTCGCCCACCTCCAGGCCGGCCTGCTGGGCGAACATGTGGGTCAGCAGCGCGTAGGAGGCAATGTTGAACGGCACGCCCAAAAACATGTCGGCGGACCGCTGGTAGACCTGCAGACTCAGCCGGCCGTCGGCGACGTAGAGCTGGAACAGCAGGTGGCAGGGCATGAGCGCCATCTTGTCCAGCTCGGAAACGTTCCACGCGGAGACCAGGTTGCGGCGCGATTCCGGATCCTCCTTGAGCACCCGCAGCGCCTCAGAGATCTGGTCGATGTGCGCCCCGTCGGGCGTGGGCCAGGAGCGCCACTGCACGCCGTAGACCGGCCCGAGGTCGCCGTCGGCGTCCGCCCACTCGTTCCAGATGCGGATGTTGTTCTCCTGCAGCCAGCGCACGTTCGACTCGCCGCGCAAGAACCACAAAAGCTCACCCACAACGCCCTTGAAATAGACCTTCTTCGTGGTCAACAGGGGGAAAGACTCGGACAGGTCGTAGCGCAGCTGGCGCCCGAAGACGCTGAGCGTTCCCGTTCCCGTGCGGTCGCCCTTGGGGGTGCCGTTGTCCAGGATGTCGCGCAGCAGATCTTCGTAGGGGGTGGGCACAGTCATGGTCACGGACTCTAATCCGTTGCGCCCTGCCCGGCAAAGGCCGCGCAGGCGGCAAGAATGTCGTCCGCCAGCTCGGGGCGGCAGATGACCAGATCGGGGATGTAGGTGTCGGAGTTGTTGTAGCGCAGCTCGGAGCCGTCGAGGCGCGAGGCGTGCAGCCCGGCGGCCAGCGCCACCCCCACCGGCGCGGCCTGGTCCCACTCGTACTGGCCGCCGGCGTGGATGTAGGCGTCATAATCGCCCAGCAGCACGTGCATGGCCTTCGCGCCGGCGGAGCCCACGCCCACGGCCTCGAAGCCGAGCTTGTCCGCCACGAAGTGGGCCACCTCGGGCGGGCGGTTGCGCGACAGCGCGATGCGGCGCGACAGCGGCCCGGACACGTGGCGCACGTCAGAGGACTTGAACACCACGCCCAGGTCGGGCAGGCCGACGGCGGCGTGGGTGGGCAGGCCGTTTTCCACAAGCGCGACGTGTACTGCCCAGTCCTGGCGGCCGGTGGCGAACTCCTTGGTGCCGTCGAGCGGGTCGATGATCCACACCCGCTCCTTGTCCAGGCGCTCGGGGTTGTCCGCCGCCTCCTCGGAGAGGAAACCGTCGTCGGGGCGGTGCTGCTCCAGCACGCGCGCGATCCAGTTCTGGGCGAGGTCGTCTCCCGCCTCGCCGAGCTCGCGGCCGCGCAGCAGGCCCACGCCGCGGATTCCCTTGAGGATTTCGCCCGTGCCCTGGGCGATGAGGTTGGTCAGCCGCGAGTCCGAGTACTGAACTGTCATGGCCTATAGACTACCCGGTTAAAGTGTTGCGCATGACCGCTCGAGTTCTGGACCGTTTCCGCCCTCAGGTGGCCACCTGGTTCAGCGAGGTCTTCGCCGCGCCCACCCCCGTTCAGGAGGGCGCGTGGGAGGCCATCTCCAACGGGGAGAACGCGCTTGTGGTGGCACCCACGGGCTCGGGCAAAACCCTCGCGGCGTTCCTGTGGTCGCTCAATTCACTGGTGGAGCGCGCCGGGCAGCAGGCCCTGCCTATCGACGGCGCCGCGCGCTCGACCCACGGCGGCGTGAAAGTCCTCTACATCTCCCCGCTCAAGGCGCTCGGCGTGGACGTGGAGAACAACCTGCGCGCCCCGCTCGGCGGAATCGCGCGCGTGGCGCAGCGCATGGGGCTGGACGCCCCGGACATCTCCGTCGGGGTGCGCTCCGGCGACACCCCCCAGGCGGAGCGCAACCGCCAGGTGCGCACACCCCCGGACATCCTGATCACCACCCCGGAGTCGCTCTACCTGATGCTCACCTCCAAGGCGGCGGGCGTCCTAGCGTCCGTCGACACCGTCATCGTCGACGAGATCCACGCGCTCGCCGGCACGAAGCGCGGAGTGCACCTGACCCTGTCCCTGGAGCGGCTGCGCCGCATCGCGGGCGATTTCCAGCGCATCGGTTTGTCCGCCACCGTGCGCCCCTTGGACGCCGTGGCCAACTTCCTCGGGCCGCGCACGACGATTGTCAACCCGCCGGCGGTCAAGAAATGGTCGCTGGGCGTGCACGTCCCCGTGGAGGACATGAGCGATCTCCCCGTGCCCGAGGACGCCTCCACCATCGGTGAGGCCGTCGTGGATGACCTCTTGGGGGCAGAGGAGGCGCCGGTGCAGGCGTCGACAAGCATTTGGCCCCATATCGAGCAGGCGGTCTACGACCAGGTCATGGCCCACCGCTCGACCATCGTCTTCGTCAACTCGCGGCGCACGGCCGAGCGGCTGACCAGCCAGCTCAACGAGCTGTGGGCCAAAGAGCACGACCCGGAGAGCCTGAGCCCCGCTTTACGACGCCCGCCCGCGCAGCTGATGAAGTCCGTCGACACCGCGGGGCACGCGGCGCCGGTCATCGCCCGCGCCCACCACGGTTCCGTGTCTAAGGAGGAGCGGCTGACCACCGAGACGATGCTCAAGGAGGGCTCGCTGAGAGCTGTGATCTCCACGTCCTCGCTGGAGCTGGGCATCGATATGGGCGCGGTCGACCTGGTCATCCAGGTGGAGTCGCCGCCCTCGGTCGCCTCCGGGCTGCAGCGCGTCGGGCGCGCCGGCCACGCGGTGGGGCAGGTCTCCGAGGGCGCCTTCTACCCCAAGCACCGCGCGGACCTGGTGCAGTCGGCGGTGACGGTGCCGCGGATGCGCGCCGGGCTGATAGAGGAGCTGCACACGCCCGTCTCGCCGCTGGACGTGCTCACCCAGCACACCGTCGCGGCCGTGGCGGTCGAGGACCTCGACGTGGACGAGTGGTACGACACCGTGCGCCGCGCCTGGCCGTACCGCGACCTCTCGCGCGACGTGTTCGACGCCGTGATCGACCTGGTGGTGGGCGTGTACCCCTCCACCGACTTCGCGGAGCTGCGGCCCCGCGCTGTGCTCGACGGCACCGTGTTGAAGGCGCGCCCCGGCGCGCAGCGCGTCGCCGTGACCAACGCCGGCACCATCCCGGACCGCGGCATGTTCGGGGTGTTCCTCGTCGGGGCCGACTCCGCGCCGCGGCGCGTCGGCGAGCTGGATGAGGAGATGGTCTACGAGTCGCGCGTGGGCGACGTGTTCACGCTCGGCGCGTCGAGCTGGCGCATCGAGAACATCACCCGCGACCAGGTACAGGTCTCGCCCGCGCCGGGGCACACCGGGCGTCTGCCGTTTTGGACGGGCGACTCGCTCGGCCGCCCGTACGAGCTGGGAAAAGCCATCGGTCAGTTTCGACGCGAGCGCACGCTCGACGACTCGCTCGACGAGTTCGCCCGCCGCAACGTGCT
The DNA here is from genome assembly GCF_900103625.1 of Corynebacterium mycetoides. Taxonomy (NCBI): domain Bacteria; kingdom Bacillati; phylum Actinomycetota; class Actinomycetes; order Mycobacteriales; family Corynebacteriaceae; genus Corynebacterium; species Corynebacterium mycetoides. Next base: position 94,256 of record NZ_LT629700.1, read on the forward strand.
GGCGTACCTCGAGGAGCAGGAGGAGGCCACCGGGATCGTGCCGGACGAGCAAACGCTCGTGCTGGAGCGGTTCACCGACGAGCTGGGGGACTGGCGCGTGGTGCTGCACACCCCGTTCGGCAAAGGCGTCAACGCGGCCTGGGCGCTGGCCACCGGCTGGCGGGTCTCCCAGGACACCGGCATGGACGCCCAGGCCGTGGCCGGCGACGACGGCATTGTGCTGCGCCTGCCACAGGGGGACAAGGAGCCCGACACCTCCCTCTTCCTGTTCGACGCCGACGAGATCGCCGACATCGTCACCGAGCAGGTGGGAAACTCAGCCCTGTTCGCCTCGCGCTTCCGCGAGTGCGCCGCCCGCGCGCTGCTGCTCCCGCGCCGCAACCCGGGCAAGCGCGCCCCGCTGTGGCAGCAGCGCCAGCGCGCCGAGCAGCTGCTGGACGTCGCCCGCAACTACCCCTCGTTCCCCATCATCCTGGAGACGGTGCGCGAGTGCCTGCAGGACGTGTACGACGTGGCGTCGCTGCGCGAGGTGATGGGCGACCTTGCCACCCGCCGCATCCGCGTGGCGGAGGTGACCACCTCGCAGCCCAGCCCGTTCGCGTCCTCGCTGCTGTTCAACTACACCGGCGCGTTCATGTACGAGGGCGACACCCCGCTGGCCGAAAAGCGCGCCGCCGCCCTCTCTCTCGACCCGGCCTTGCTGGCGAAGCTGCTGGGCACGGTCGAGCTGCGCGAGCTTCTCGACGCCTCCGTCATCGCCGAGGTCGACGCCTCGCTGCGCCGCGTGGGCAGGGCGCAGACCTCCGAGCAGTTCGCCGACACCGTGCGCATCGTGGGACCGGTGCCCGTAGACGACCTCTCGCTCTACACCCCGGTGCCGCTGGCATCCCTCGAGGCGGCGCTCGGACCGCGCGTGATGCGGGTGCGGTTCGGGGGCCGCGAGCACATCGCGCAATCGATCGACGCGCCGCTGCTGCGCGACGCCCTCGGTGTGCCCGTCCCGCCGGGTGTCCCCGCGCAGGTAGCCACCATCACCGACGCCTTGGCCCAGCTCGTGGGCCGGTGGGTGCGCACCCGCGGGCCGTTTACCCTGCGCGACCTTGCAGACGCCTTCGGGCTCGCGGTCGGCGCCGCCTACTCCGCGTTGCAGCCGCTGGTGGACTCCGGCAAGGTGATCGAGGGCCGCTACCGCCAGGGCGTGGAGGAGACCGAGTATGTTGCCAACGAGGTCCTGCGCATCATCCGCTCCCGCTCGCTGGCCGCCGCCCGCGCCCAGACCCGGCCCGTGTCCCAATCCGCCTACGGGCGGTTCCTCCCCAGCTGGTCGCACGTCGCACCCGCGGGAAGCCGCCCCGCCCTGCGGGGCGCGGACGGGGTGTACACCGTGCTCGAGCAGCTCGCCGGGGTGCGGCTGCCGGCCTCGGCGTGGGAGTCGCACGTCCTGCCCTCGCGGGTGGGCGACTACAGCCCGGCCATGCTCGACGAGCTCACCTCCTCCGGCGAGATCGCCATCGTCGGCGCCGGCAAGGCGGGCGCGCGCGACCCCTGGATCATGCTGCTGCCCGCCGACTACGCCGGCCAGCTCATGCCGGACGTCGAGGAGCCCACACTCTCCCTGACCCAGACCCAGATCCTGTCCAAGGTCCGCGGCGGCGGGGGCTTCCTCTTCACCGACCTGCTGGAGACCACTACCGTCGACGAGCTGCGCGAATCCATGTGGGACCTGGTCGAGGCCGGTTTCATCGCCCCCGACTCGTTTACCCCGATCCGCGCGCGCCTGGCCGGCGGAAAGACCGCGCACCGCGCCAAGCGACGCCCCACGCGTTCCCGCATCAGGTCCGGGCGCACCTCGTTTTCCACGCTGACGCCCCCCGACATGGTGGGGCGCTGGGCGGCGACCCCCGCCGTGGACACGGACGCGACGCGGCGATCGGTCGCGTTCGGCGAGGCATGGTTGGACCGCTACGGCGTGGTCACCCGCGGCAGCGTCGTCGCCGAGGGCGTTCTCGGCGGGTTCGCGCTGGCCTATAAGGTGCTCTCCGGCTTCGAGGAGTCGGGCAAGGCCATGCGCGGTTACCTCGTCGAGGGCCTGGGCGCCTCGCAGTTCTCCACGCCCGCAACCATCGACAGGCTGCGCGCCCACCAGGATTCCGACGACGTCGTGGGCTGGCCCTCGGGCACGCGCGAGCCCGACGCGTACGTGCTCGCGGCCACCGACCCCGCGAACCCCTACGGCGCGGCCCTTCCCTGGCCCGAGCAGGGCCCGGCGCGGTCAGCCGGGGCAATGGTTGTGCTTGTCGACGGCCTCCTGGCCGCACACATCACCCGCGGCGGCAAGACCATGACCACGTTTTTCGAGCATTTCCCCGAGGGGGTGGGCGACCCCATGCCAGTGGTTCTCGCCGCGCTTGCCGACGCGGTCGCCGCCGGCCGCATGAAACCCTTAAGCGTGGAGAAGCTCAACGGGGAGCCCGCGTTCTCCCTGCGCGAGTACGGCGCGGCCCCCACCCACAAGGGGGTGAAAATCGGCGGCGCCAACACCCAGGCGCCGAAGCGCCGGGGCAGGAGCCTCGCGGAGGCGGTGGAGGAGCTCAGCTTCGACGACTAGCGCTGTCTAGCGCCGTCTAGCGCTTGGGCACCCCCGCGGCCCACAGCGCCGCCGCGATGAGCGCGGGTTGGCCGAAGAGGCGGACGAGGCGCTTCGCGTTGTTGTCCAAGCCGAATGCGTCGTGGCGCTCGGCGTACTGGCCGATGTTTCCCGGGTAGATCGCGGTGTAGAACGTCGCCAGCGCGATGCCCGTCTGGCGGTAGCGCTTGGGAAGGGCGAGCAGGGATGCGCCGAGGGCTATTTCGGCGAGGCCGGAACCGAGGACGACGAGGTCCTTGTCCATTGGGAACCAGTCCGGGACCTGAGCCCGGAAATCCTGGCGTGCAAAAGTGAGGTGGCTGATACCCGCGAAGCTCATGAACGCACCGAGGGCGTAGCGGGTCATCCGCTGAGATTGGCTGGGTTTACGGGACATATGCGTTACCTCCGGGTACGCAACTTAAAGCGACTGATAGTACGAGGGAGATAGTACTCCCCAGAATCCCCGTTGTACGGCTGTAGCGTTAGTATCAAGCAATGCCCGAAGGCGATTCCGTCTACCAGCTCTCCAAGCGCCTGCAGTTCATGGCGGGCCGGGAGGTCACCCGCGCGAGCCTGCGCGTGCCGCGCTACGCCACCGTGGACTTCACCGGCATGACGTGCGAGCGGGTATGGCCCTACGGCAAGCACCTGTTCATGCAGTTCGGCCCGGAAATCCTGCACACGCACCTGAAGATGGAGGGCACGTGGGCCATCCACCGCGCCGGCACGCGCTGGCGCAAGCCCGGACACACCGCCCGAGTGGTGCTCCAGCTTGCCGACACCGCGGGCGACATCGAACTCGTCGGTCACTCGCTCGGGCTGGTCGAGGTGTTTCCCGCCCGCGAATACCCCCTGCGCATGGGCTATCTCGGGCCCGACATGCTGGCCGACGACTTCGACCACGACGAGGTGGTGCGGCGCATCGCCTCCGCCCCCGGCATGGAGATCGGCCGGGCGCTGCTGGACCAGAAAAACGCCGCGGGCATCGGCAACGAATACCGGGCGGAGATCTGCTTCCTCGCGGGCACGCATCCCGCGCGGCGGGTGCGTGAGGTGGACGTCGACACGCACGTGCGCCTGGCCCGCAGGCTCATGTGGGCGAACAAAGACTCCCCAGTCCGCGTGACCACGGGGGTCAGGCGGGCCGGGGAGACGAGCTACGTGTTCGGGCGCAACAACAAGCCCTGCCGCCGGTGCACGACCTTGATCCAGAAGGGGTTTCTGGGCGGGGAGGGCGACTTGGAGCGCGTTATCTGGTGGTGTCCGCGCTGTCAGCCTGCCGCTCGTTGACCGCGCGGCGGATAAAGAAGGCGAGCACGCCCACGATGAGCAGGGCGAGGATGACGTAGACCACGTTGGAATAGGCGTTGACATAGTTCTCCACAATGTGCCAGTTGTCGCCCAGCACGTACCCCAGCCAGATGAGGATGGCGTTCCAGATGGTGGAGCCCAGCGTGGTCCACAGCCCGAAGGCGACTAGGTTCATGCGGTCGAGCCCCGCCGGGATCGAGATCAGGGAGCGCACGCCGGGGATGAGGCGGCCGAAGAACACCGAAACCTTGCCGTACTTGTCAAACCACGCGAGCGCCTTGTCCACGTCCGACCCCTTGACCAGCCACATCCACTCCGCGATCGCGCGCAGGCGTTGCGCGCCCAGCCAGGCGCCGAGGCCGTAGAGGAGGTACGCGCCGGTGACGGAGCCCACCACCGACCAGATGAACACCGACACAAAGTTCAGCGAGCCCTGCGCCACGGTGAAGCCGGCGAGAGGCAGAACCACCTCGGAGGGGATGGGCGGGAAGAGGTTCTCCGCGAGGATGGCCAGACCGACGCCGGGGGCGCCGATCACCTCCATCAGGTGAACGAGCCAATCAATAATAGCCTGCATGCGGCTTATTGTGCCCTAGGCGACCGACGTCGACCAAGTATGCACCGGCGCGCCGGTCGCCTGGTTTTCCAGATATTTCCGCAGGACCCGCGCGAGCGCCTCCTCGCGCTGCGGGGTGTCGGGCCGCGACCCGGCGCCGGCCTCCGTGAGGGCGGCGAGCTGCCACGTCGCCCCGTTTTGGCGGGTGACCACGCGGCCTTCGATGATGCCGAGATAGTCGTCGATGCAGCCCTGGTGGACACCGAGTGCGGCCAGGCCGGAGCGGGCGTCGTCGAGCAAATGCTCCTTGACCAGCTCGCAGACGTCGATTCTGCCCAGCGTCGGCCACTTCACGCGGGCCGTGAGGCCATCGCGCGCGCCGGCGATAAAATTCTCCTCCGCCGTGGCGAAGCTCATCCGGGACCACACCGGGCGCGTCTGCTCGCCGAGGAACTTCACCAGCCCGTAGTAGAAGGCCGCGTCCGCGATGATGTCCGCGGGCGTGGGCCCGGCGGGCAGCAGGCGGTTTTCCACGCGGATGTGGGACAGCTCGCCGTTGGGGTCGTAGATCGGGCGGTTCCAGCGCCACACCGTGCCGTTTTGCAGGTTGAGGTAGTGCAGGCCCGGGCTGTCCCCGGTCATGATCGGCTTCCCGGCCTCGACGCGCCCCTCCGGAAGCAGGGGGGAGAAGTAGCGCACGTTCTCCTCGAACAGGTCGAACACCGAGGTGATCCAGCGCTCGCCGAACCACACGCGCGGGCGCACGCCCTGGTTGATCAGCTCCTGGGTGCGGGTGTCGATGGCCTGCTGGAAGACCGGGATGCGCGACTCGTGCCACAGGCGCCGCCCCATGAACAGCGGCGAGTTCGCGCCGACCGCGGCCTGCACGCCGGCGATCGCCTGCGAGGCGTTCCACGCGTCTGCGAAGCGGTTCGGCGCGACCTGCAGGTGCAGCTGCATGGAGGTGCACGTCGACTCGGTGGAGATGTCCTCGAAATCGTGGCGGTAGGACTCCATCCGGGAAACGTCGATATGCAGCAGCTCGCCGCGCGATTCCATCACCGAGTTGTTCAGGCCGCGGTAGCGGTGCTCGTTGGTGATCCAGCCCGGGTCCTCGAGAAACTCCGTGGTCATCGTGGGCAGCGTGCCGATCATGGCCACCTGCGTGCCGGCCCTTTCCGCGGCCCCGGCGACCTCGTCCAGGCGCTCGCGCAGCCGCGACTCCAGGGTGCGCAGCCCGTCGCCCTCGATTGACTGCGGCGGCAGGTTCAGCTCCACGTTGTAGGAGCCGATCTCGGACTGGTACTCGCCGCTCAGCCGATCCAGCACCTCCCTGTTGCGGGGCGCGGGGCGCATGGATGAGTCGACAAGGTTGAGCTCGAGCTCGAGCCCGATCGTCCCCCTGTCCACGAACTCGGCCTCCTGGAGGTGGCGGTCGAACACCTCCAGCTCATCCTCGAGCCGCTTGCGGTAGGTCGTGCGCTGCCGAGGCGTGTAGCGGTCGGAGGAGATGGCGTCGCCCATTTAACGCGCGTTCCTGTACCAGGCGATCAGGGCGTCGGTGGAGGAGTCGCCTGTGTCTGGCTCCACCTCGCCGGAGACGGCGGCGGCGAGGTCGTTGGCCTGCTGCTTGCCCAGCTCAACGCCCCACTGGTCGAAGGCGTTGATGTCCCAGATCGCCGACTCGGTGAACGTGATGTGCTCGTACAGCGCGATGAGCGCGCCGAGGGCGTGCGGCGTGAGCTCGTCGGCCAGGATCGTCGTCGTGGGGCGGTTGCCCGGCATGACCTTGTGGGGGGCCAGCTGCTTATCGACGCCCTCGGCGACGATCTCGGACTCCGTCTTCCCGAAGGCGAGCACCTTGGTCTGTGCGAACATGTTGCCCATCAGCAGGTCGTGCATGGAACCGGTGCCGTCCGCCGCCGGCAGATCCCGCTTCGGGGTGGCGAACCCGATGAAGTCCGCCGGAACCATCGTCGTGCCCTGGTGGATGAGCTGGTAGAAGGCGTGCTGGCCGTTGGTGCCGGGCTCGCCCCAGAAGATCTCCCCAGTGGCGTAGCTCACCGGGCGCCCGTCGCGGGTGACGGACTTGCCGTTGGACTCCATGGTCAGCTGCTGCAGGTAGGCGGGGAAGCGGGCGAGGTCCTGGGAGTAGGGGAGCACGGCGTGGGTCTGCGCGCCGTGGAAGTTGCGGTACCACACGTTGATCAGGCCCATGAGCGCGGGAACGTTGCGCTCCACGGGTGTGGTGCGGAAGTGCTCGTCCACTGCGTGGAAGCCCTCTAGGAAACGCATGAAGTCGTTCGGGCCGATGACGGCCATGAGCGACAGGCCGATGGCGGAGGCCACGGAGTAGCGCCCGCCGACCCAGTCCCAGAACGGGAACATGTTGGCGGTGTCGATGCCGAACTCGGCGACCTTCTCGGCGTTGGTGGACACGGCGACGAAGTGCTTGGCAATGACGGATTCGTCGCCGTCGAAACGCTCGAGCACCCAGCGCTTGGCGGCGTGCGCGTTGGCCAGCGTCTCCTGGGTGGTAAACGTCTTCGACGCCACGATGAACAGTGTCTCCTCGGGCACGCAGCGCTCGAGGACGTTGACCATGTCGGCGGGGTCCACGTTGGAGACGAACTCGGCGGTAATGCCGGCGGTGGCGTACGAGCGCAGCGCCAGGGTGGCCATCGCGGGGCCGAGGTCGGAGCCGCCGATGCCGATGTTGACGACCTTTTTAATCCTGCCCTCCCGGCGCAGTTCAGTGGCGAAGTCGCGCATGCGGCCGAGCACCTCGTGCACGTCGGCCGCGGCGTCCTGGCCGTCGACGGTGAGCTCGGACCCGTCGGGCAGACGAAGCGCGGTGTGGAGGACGGCGCGGTCCTCCGTGGTGTTGATGTGGACCCCGGCGAACATGTCCTCGATGCGCCCGGCGAGGTCCGCTTCGCCCGCGAGGTCGACCAGGGCGGCGAGGACGGCGTCGTCGACAAGGTTCTTCGACAGGTCGACGTGCAGGCCGGCGGCGTCGAACGTGAGCTTGTCGGCGCGGTCGGGGTCGGCCGCGAACAGCTCGCGCAGGGTGAGCGGGTGCTCGTCGCGCAGCTTCTCGAGTGCGGCCCAGGCGGGTGTGGAGGTGATGTCGGTGGAACGAGGCGTTGCGGTCATGGGTAACACGCTAGTTCAAAACCTGTCGCCAGGTAGGCCTAATATGCAGGTATGAGCATCGTGAAGATCAACGCAATTTCCGTGCCTGAGGGCGCGGGCGAGGAACTCGAGCGCCGTTTCGCCGCGCGCAAGCACGCGATCGACTCACAGCCCGGTTTCGAGGGCTTCGAGCTGCTGCGCCCGGTCAAGGGCGAGGACCGCTACTTCGTGGTCACCCGCTGGGCGGATCAGGAATCCTACGACGCGTGGTGGGAATCCGAGGGCCGTGGAGCGCACGGGGGCCACGGGGGCGACCGCAAGCCCGTGGCCACGGGGGCGTCGCTGCTCGAGTTCGAGGTCGTGTTCTAGGCCTGTTATAGGTCTGTTCTAGGTCGGGCCGTCAGCCCAGCTTCCCGCGGCCGAGGCGCAGGAGGACCCCGGCCAGCGTGGGGCCCTCCTCTCCGAGCTCGTCGCGGAACTGGTTGATAATGGCCACCTCGCGGGTGTGCACCAGGCGCGTTCCGCCGGAGCCCATCCGCGTCTTGCCGATCGCCCGTGACACCTCCGAGCGGCGCTTCACGGCATCCAGAATCACCCGGTCGAGCCTGTCGATCTCCTTGCGGTATTCCTGGATCTCGGTGTCCGACAAGGGGTCGTCGGTACCGGAGGGCATGCGGATCTCGAACTCACTCATGGCTCGCCATTATGCCACCCGTTATGCCACCCGTTATGCCACCCAGGGGGCCATGTCGGGTCGTGATTGTAGGGTTAGGGTCATCATGAACACAGACATGAACACGGATCTGGTTTTGGGACTCAACCCGCAGCAGGAAAAGGCCGTCACCCACCAGGGCGGACCCCTGCTCATCATCGCCGGCGCAGGGTCGGGCAAGACGGCGGTGCTCACCCGCAGGATCGCCTACCTGCTGGGCGAGCGCGGCGTCGCCCCCTGGCAGATCCTGGCGATCACCTTCACCAACAAGGCCGCGGCGGAGATGAAGGAGCGCGTCGCGGATCTGGTGGGCCCGGAGGCGCAGCGCATGTGGGTGGCCACCTTCCACTCGGTGTGCGTGCGCATCCTGCGCCAGCAGGCCCAGCTCGTGCCGGGGCTGAACACCAACTTCACCATCTACGACTCGGACGATTCGCGCCGCCTCCTGGCCATGATCGCGAAAGACCGCAACCTGGATCTGAAGAAGTTCTCGGCGCGCACCCTGGCCAACGCGATTTCGAACCTGAAGAACGAGCTCGTCGGCCCGGAGGAGGCAGCCGCCCGGGCGGAGCGCACCCGCAACCCCTTCGATCTCACCGTCGCCGGGGTGTTCGCGGAGTACCAGGCCAGCCTGCGCCGGGCCAACGCGCTCGACTTCGACGACTTGATCGGTGAGGTCGTGCGCATTTTCAAGGAGCACCCCCAGGTTGTCGAGTACTACCGCCGCCGCTTCCGGCACGTGCTGGTGGACGAGTACCAGGACACCAACCACGCCCAGTACGAGCTCATCCACACGCTCGTGGGCGACGGCCCGGACGCGCCCGAGCTGGCGGTCGTAGGCGATTCTGATCAGTCCATCTACGCGTTCCGCGGGGCGACGATACGCAACATCGAGGAGTTCGAGCGCGACTACCCCAACGCGACCACGGTCATGCTGGAGCAGAACTACCGCTCCACCCAAAACATCCTCAGCGCCGCCAACGCGGTCATCGCGCAGAACGAGGGCCGGCGGCCGAAGAAGCTCTGGACGGCGCACGGGGAGGGGGACCGGATCGTGGGCTACGTTGCGGACAACGAGCACGATGAGGCCCGCTTCGTCGCCTCCGAGATCGACCGGCTGGCGGACGAGGGCACCGCCTACAGCGACATCGCGGTGATGTACCGCACCAACAACGCGTCCCGCGCGCTGGAAGACATCTTCATCCGCTCCGGCATTCCGTACAAGGTCGTCGGCGGCACCCGGTTCTACGAGCGCCGCGAGATCCGCGACATAGTGGCCTACATGAAGGTCATCGACAACCCGGACGACACGGTGAGCCTGCGCCGCATCGTCAACGTGCCCAAGCGCGCGATCGGGGACAAGGCCCAGGCGATGGTGGCGCTACACGCCCAGAACACAGGCGTGAGCTTCGGCCGCGCGCTTGTCGACGCCGCCGCGGGCGAGGTCAGCATGCTCGCCGCCCGCTCCACAAACGCGATCGCTGGTTTCGTCGAGCTTATCGACGGCCTCCGGGCCGAACTGCCCGAGATGAAAAACGAGGTCACCGGGATGCCGGATCTGGGCCAGCTGGTCAACCGCATCCTGGAGGTGACGGGCTACCGCGCCGAGCTCGAGGCGTCGAACGACCCGCAGGACGGCTCCCGGTTGGACAACCTCAACGAGCTGGTGTCGGTCGCGCGCGAGTTCTCCTCGGAGGCGGCCAACCAGATCGCCTACATGAGCCAGGAGGAGCTCGACAGCGCCCTGGCCGAGGGCGAGCCCATGCCGGGGTCGCTGCAGGCGTTTTTGGAGCGCGTGTCCCTCGTGGCGGACGCGGACCAGCTGCCGGACAACGACCAGGGCGTGGTCACGCTGATGACGTTGCACACCGCCAAGGGCCTCGAGTTTCCCTACGTGTTTGTCACCGGGTGGGAGGACGGGCAGTTCCCGCACCTGCGCGCGCTCGGGGATCCCGCCGAACTGGCGGAGGAGCGCCGCCTGGCGTATGTGGGCATCACCCGCGCCAAGAAGCGCCTCTACCTCACGCGCGCGATGCTGCGCTCGTCGTGGGGTTCCCCGGTGACCAACCCCGCCAGCCGCTTCCTGACCGAGATCCCGGAGGATCTCGTCGACTGGCGCCGGGTGGAGCCGGAGCGCTCCATGGTCACCGACGCGTGGGGCACGCCGAGGCGCCGCCCGTCGAGAAGCGGCACCCGCACTGGCGCAAAGGTGAACAAGAACCTGGACCTCGCGCCAGGCGACCGCGTCAACCACGCCAAGTACGGCCTCGGCACTGTCACAGCCGTCGAGGGCTCCGGCGTGCGCGAGACGGTGACGATTGACTTCGGCTCCTCTGGCACCGTCCGCCTCATGCTCATCGGGGGAGTCCCGATGGAAAAACTCTAGATGTCTTAGATGGTGATGCCCTGGCGCCCCAGCCAGACCTGCGGGTCGACCTGGTTGACGCCGTCCGGCTTGATCTCGAAGTGGAGGTGCGGGCCCGTGGAGCGCCCCTCGTTGCCGATGGTGGCGATCTGCTCCCCGGCGGTGACGCGCTGGCCGATGCTCACGTTGTAGTGGCGCATGTGGCCGTAGACGGAGACCTCCCCGCCGTCGTGGCGGATCACGACCCAGTTGCCGAAGCCCTGCGCGGGGCCCGCGTTGATGACGGTGCCGTCCATGACCGCGTAGATGGGGGTTCCGGCGTCGTTGGCGATGTCCATTCCCTGGTGCATGCGTCCCCAGCGCTGGCCGAAGCCGGAGCTGACGCGTCCTGTCGAGGGGGTGACCACGGTGCGCCCGTCCGCCGTCTGGCCCGTTTGGTAGACGACGGCGTCTTCGCCGGCGGGCGGGACGATCTGGATGGTTTCGGGCGGGAGGTTGAGGAGCTGTTCCTCCGCGCGCGGGTCGTAGACCACGGAGTGGTCGCCCGCCGTGACGGTGGCGCCGGTGGTGAAAATCTGTGCCGCGGCGACCGCAAGCGCGCCGGCGATTTCGACGTCGCTGTTGACGGGCGACCCGTCGAGGTTGACGGTCGGGGCCGCGAGGGCGTGGGCGGGGGCGGCGGTGAGTGTGGCGGCTGCGACGACTGAGGCGATTGAGGCGACTGCGGCGCTAAGCAGGGGTCGTTTCATGGTGTCACAATGTATCGCCACCGCCGCGGACCGGCAACGGTCTGACGTGCGGTTTTGTCGAATCCCTGTTCCCCGGAGCGGGAAACGGCCAGCGTACCGGCGGTGTTACTGGTGTGAAAGTTGTTAACTACTGAGGTTGGCGAGGGGGTGGAGCGTTCTACCCCCGTTCAACCAGTTAGAGCGTGATGCCGCGGGCGGCGAGCCACGGAACCGGATCAACCGGAGTGTTCCCGTCGGGGTGAACCTCGAAGTGGAGGTGGGTGCCGGTGGAGAAGCCGCGGTTGCCCATGCCGGCGATCTTCTGCCCGGCCTTCACGCGCTCGCCGACGGCGACGTCGAGGGTCTCCATGTGGCCGTAGACGGTGATGGTGCCGTCGTCGTGAAGCAGGCGGATCCACTGGCCGTAACCCTGCGCGGGGCCGGAGTCGAGGACAGTGCCGTCAAGAACGGCGAGGATCGGGGTGTTGGTCACGTTGGCGATGTCGATGCCAGCGTGGAACGCGCCCCAGCGCGAGCCGAAACCCGAGGTGAAAGCGCCCTCCGCCGGCTTCGCCGACATCGGGGCGCGCAGCAGCTCATCGGCCTGGGCAACGAGCTCAGAGTGCTGCACAGCCTTGTTGAGTTGGTCTGAGAGGTTCTCCACCGGCTTGTACTCTGCGATGGCGAGGATCTGCGGCGCGGCGTCGGCGGAAGAAAGCTGGGTATCTACGGCATCGGTGTCAGCCGCAAGCTCGAAGTCGACGGTGGGCTCGTTGGCCTTGTCGGACTGGATTGCTGCTGCAGCTGCGCCGGAAACGCCGGCGGTGGACACGGCACCCGTTGCGACGGCGACGAGAGCGACGCGTCCCTTGTTGGGGGACTTCTTGCGGTGCTTGCCGCCTGTGCGTGCCTTCGTGGAATTGAACATGCAGTCCTCTTTGTTCGTCCGCGGTTTCGGTATTGCCACAGGATTGTGACCTCTCCGTTACTTACGAAGGGACACTGTAACGGTTTGGTCAAGGCATGGCAAGCCAAGTGCCGATTTTGGATATCCCAATATATGTGCGAAACGTTACATCGCTCTCACCGGGGGCTTTCCGGGTGTGGGACAATAGCGCCGATGAGTACGAAGTCGAGCCCGCACACCACGCCGCCGAGGACAACGCCGTCCGCGCGCCGCCGCCGTAGAAGTATGCCCCAGGCCGCGGCACAGACGCGCACGGCGCCCGCACCCCACGCTCCCGAAACGTGGGGCGAGCGCCTCCGCCACTACCTGCCCTTCGCGGCCGCGCCGAGCGTGGTCGCGGCGCTGTCTGTGGTTGCGCTGAGCCTGGCGCTCGTGTTGCTCACCGGATCGCCGTTGGCCTACCTCCCCGCGGCGATCGGCGAGACCTGGCTGGTCGCGCACGGGGTGCCGGTGACCTTCGACGGCGTGACCCTCGGGTTGACCCCGCTGCTGCCTCCGGCCGCAGTCGCCGCGCTGGTGGCGCAGCGGGTGCGTGTGGCCACGCGCAAGCGCGTGAGCATCCTCGACCTGGCGGCCATCACGGCCCTCGGGCTGGGCATCCCGCTGACGCTGACGTGCATCGCCCTGTTTATGGTGGCGGACGCGTCGGCGGTGTACCCGGTCGCACCCCCGAACGCATTCGCCGCCCTCGCCCTCACACTGGGCGTGCACGCCGCGGGAATCGTCGCCGGCATCGGACCCGTGGTGTGGCGGGCGCTCGCCGGCCGCGCGGGCGCACCGGCGTTCGTGGTCGACACGGCCCGGACAGCGGCGACCGCGCTGCTGCACCTCGTCGGCGCCGCCGCCGTGGTGTACCTCTGCCTGCTACTCGCCGGGTGGGGGAGGGTTTCCTCGCTTGTCGACGCCTACCCCACGCTCCCGGGCCCCGGCCTAGCCGCCCTGATCGCGCTGACGCTGCTCTACCTCCCGAACGCTGCCGTGGCCACTCTCAGCGCGCTCATGGGCGGCAGCGTGGAGTACGCGGGCGCGCAGGCGTCTCTCTTCAGCGTCGACAACGTCGCCCTGCCGCCGCTGCCGCTGTTCGCCGCCATCCCGGCGGCCGCCCCGGCGTGGGCGCCGGTGCTCATGCTCGTCCCCGCAGCGGCTCTCGTCCGTTTCTTCGCCTCCCGCGCGCTGGGCCCGCGGGATGTAGCTCTCACCGCCGCGTGGTCGGGGGTGTGGACGCTCGCCGTCATACCGTTCGCGGGCGGGAGCGCCGGCGCCTACGGGTACGTGGGGGCCCACGTCGTCGCCACGCCGGCGCTCGCGCTCGCCTGGGTCGCGGCCGTCGGCGGGCTCGTGTGGCTGATCGCGAGCATGCGCCACGCCAAGCCGGAACCGGAGCCGGAACGAGAGCCGGAACGAGAGCCGGAGCCGGAGCCGGAAGAGGAGAAGCCCGCCGGCGGTAGCACAAAGTGGGTCCCTCCCACGACCGAGGATGACGTGCGCGATTAGACTCGTCGACGTGCCTGAACCATCGCAGAAATCCGTCGTCGCCCTTGTCTCCGGCACGGGGACGCTGCTTCAGTCCATCCTGGACAACCAGGACGATTCCTACCGCGTCAGCCTCGTCGTCGCCGACACCGACTGCCCCGCGCTCAGGCGGGCGGAAGACGCCGGGGTTGCCACCCGGGTGGTGGAGCTGGAGGGGGACCGCGCCGAGTGGAACCGCAGGCTGCGCGATGCTGTCTCGGCGGCGGACCCGGCCATCGTGGTCTCGGCGGGATTCATGCGCATCCTCGGCCCCGACTTCCTCGATGTGTTCGAGGGCCGCCTGATCAACACCCACCCGGCGCTGCTGCCCGCGTTCCCGGGGGCGCACGCCGTGCGCGACGCGTTGGCCTACGGGGTCAAGGTCACGGGCACCACGGTCCACTTCATCGACGGCGGTGTGGACACCGGGGAGATCATCGCCCAACGAGCCGTCGAAGTCCGCGAGGGCGAGACCGCGGCGGAATTGCACGAGAGAATTAAGGTACAAGAGCGCGCGCTCATTGTTGATGCCCTGCGCAGCGCTTTCATCACCGACGGAAAGGTTCATTTCCCATGGTTGTAGACCATATCGCGATTAAGCGCGCCCTGATCAGCGTGTACGACAAGACCGGGCTGGACGAGTTGGCACGCGCCCTCGGTGAGGCGGGCGTGGAAATCGTCTCCACCGGCTCCACCGCGAAGCGGATCGCCGAGGCGGGCGTGGCCGTGACCGAGGTCGCCGATCTCACCGGGTTCCCCGAGGTGCTCGGCGGCCGCGTGAAAACGCTGCACCCCCGCGTGCACGCCGGCATTCTGGCTGACCTGCGCGACGAGGATCACGAGCGCCAGCTCGCGGACCTCGGCATCGAGCCGTTCCAGCTCGTCGTGGTCAACCTTTACCCGTTCGAGGAGACCGTGGCCTCGGGAGCGAGCTTCGACGAGTGCGTGGAGCAGATCGACATCGGCGGCCCCTCTATGGTGCGCGCCGCCGCGAAGAACCACCCCTCGGTGGCCGTCGTGACCGACCCGCGACGCTACGCGGACGTTATCGACGCCGTGCGCGGCGACGGCTTTTCGCTGGACGACCGCCGCGAGCTCGCCTACGAGGCGTTCTCCCACACCGCCGACTACGACGCCGCGGTCTCCGACTGGTTCGCCGAGCAGGTCGACTCCGACGGCGAGGGCGACCTGCGCTACGGGGAAAACCCGCACCAGGCTGCCAGCCTGATCAACGAAGGCTGGGGGCTCGCCAACGCGGTCCAGCACGGCGGCAAGGAGATGAGCTACAACAACTACCAGGATGCTGACGCCGCGTGGCGGGCGGCCTGGGACCACGATCGTCCGTGCGTGGCCATCATCAAGCACGCCAACCCCTGCGGCATCGCGGTCTCCGACGACTCCATCGCCGAGGCGCACCGCAAGGCCCACGCCTGCGACCCCGTCTCGGCCTACGGCGGCGTCATCGCCGTTAACCGCGAGGTCACCCTCGAGCTGGCGGAGTCCATCAAGCCGATCTTCACCGAGGTCGTCGTCGCCCCCTCCTATGAGGACGCCGCCCTCGAGCTGCTCAAGGAGAAGAAGAACCTGCGCATCCTCGAGGTGGAGCCCGAGTTCCGGGGCGAGGAGCTCAAGCAGATCTCCGGCGGCTTCCTCGTCCAGGAGCGCGACACGTTCCAGGCGGAGGGCGACGCGGTGGACAATTGGCAGCTGGTGGCCGGCGAGCCCGCCTCGGACACCGTCCTCGCGGACCTCGAGTTCGCGTGGCGCTCCATCCGCTGCGTGAAGTCCAACGCGATCCTCATCGCCTCAAACGGGGCATCCGTCGGCGTGGGCATGGGGCAGGTCAACCGCGTCGATTCCGCGAAGCTCGCCGTCGAGCGCGCCAACACGCTTGACGACGGCGTCAACCGCACCACGGGGGCAGCCGCGGCCTCCGACGCGTTCTTCCCCTTCGTCGACGGCTTCCAGGTGCTTGCCGACGCCGGCGTCACCGCAGTCGTGCAGCCCGGCGGATCCATCCGCGACGAGGAAGTGATCGCCGCCGCGAAGGAAGCCGGCGTGACGATGTACCTCACCGGCACCCGCCACTTCGCGCACTAGGGCGCGTACTCTAGGCGTCCTCGAGCACCTTCGAGACGAGGTCGAGGGTGCGCATGCCGCGGTTCTCCGGCAGCTCGGCGTGGAGCACGTCGAGAACCGCGTCGGCGATCATGACCGACGGCGCGGGCAGGGCATCGTCGACAAGCGGGTAGGGGGCTTTGCCCGTGTTGTCGCGCATCTCGATCGCGCCCAGGGTCATGTGGAAAGGCAGGTCGATGCGCGGGTCGTCGTCGCCGACGATTTCCGCCGCGAGCCCGCGGAACACGTCCTCCAGGGCGCGCCGCGCCTCGTGGTAGTCGTGGAACTCCTCCGAGTTGGCGACGGGCAGCTGGTAGAGGCGGCCGATGTTCCAATTAGAGGACAGCAGAATGCGCGTCTCCGCCGCGACGAGGGCCCAGAGCTTCAGGGCGGGGCTTTCGTCCATGTCAGCCAGGTCCGTCGCCAAGTCGAGCGAGGGCTGGACCGTGCCCATGAGCAGGGTCAGGAAGATCTCCGTCTTGGACGGGAAATGGTAGTACAGCGATGCCTGCCGGATGCCCACCGCATCGGCGATCTGGTGCGTGGACGTCATGGCGAAGCCCTGGGTGGTAAACAGCTCGGAGGAGGCGTCGAGAATCTCGTCGCGAGCGGTTTTTCCCTTGCGTCGCGGGCTTTTCTTGCGGGGACGACCCACTGTTCCAGACATGACACCTTATTCTACTTAAAAGCACCCGCCACACTCCCATGGGGAGCGGCGGGTGCTTTGTTTGAGTCGAAGACTCTACGCTGCTGTTGTCAACCGAACCTCGGGGGAGGTTTAGCGGCTGGTGAACGGCAGGAGAGCCATCTCGCGCGCGTTCTTCACAGCGGTAGCGACCTGGCGCTGCTGCTGCGGGGTCAGGCCCGTGACGCGGCGGGAACGGATCTTGTGGCGATCCGAAATGAATAGACGCAGTGTCTTGACGTCCTTGTAGTCGACCTTCTCAATGCCTTCGGCCTTGAGCGGGTTCTTCTTCGGGCGACGGGACTGCTCCATGCGCTGCTTGCGCTGGTTGTTTCCACGCTTCATAGTGTTAGCTCCTCCTTACCACGAGGACTTACGGACGCCCGGAAGCTCACCGCGGTGAGCCATCTCGCGCATGCGGACACGGGACAGACCGAACTTGCGGAGGTAGCCGCGGGGGCGACCATCGTGCGAGTCACGGTTGCGCACGCGCGACGGGGAGGCGTCGCGCGGCTGACGGTTGAGCTCAAACTGAGCGTCGAGACGATCCTCGTCGGAGGTCTCGGGGTTGCGGATGATTGCCTTGAGCTCAGCGCGACGCTCGGCGTAGCGTGCGACGATTTCCTTGCGCTGCTCGTTCTTGGCGATCTTAGACTTCTTAGCCATAAATTATCGCTCCTCGCGGAATTCGACGTGCTTACGCACGACCGGGTCGTACTTCTTCAACGTGATACGGTCCGGGTTGTTGCGCTTGTTCTTGCGGGTCACGTAGGTGAACCCGGTGCCCGCGGTGCTCTTGAGCTTGATGATCGGGCGGATATCGTTACGTGCCATTAGACCTTCTCACCTCGTGCGCGGATAGCGGCGACGACGGACTCGATGCCGTCGCGGTCGATGATCTTCAGGCCCTTGGCGGAGACGTTCAGGGTGATGGTACGGCCCTCGGAGGGCAGGTAGAACCGCTTCTTCTGCACGTTGGGGTTCCAACGGCGGGAGTGGCGGCGGTGCGAGTGCGAGACAGTCTTGCCGAACGACGGCTGACGTCCCGTGACCTGGCAATGTGCCGACATGGGTTGACTTCTTTCTCTTCTGCCGCCCACGCGCTGATTGCCTGTGAGGGTGGCACCGCGCTCGAGGCGTGAGGTTCCGTCGAGGGTGCCGGTGGCAATCGGTTGACGCAGGCGTAAACGTGTACTTCGACAACAGCGTGAATAAACACTACAGGCCCGTCCCCGAATTTCCTAATCGTTCGCTGTCGATTACCGCAGCGCGGCCCTATTCCGTTCCGCCTAAACTCGGACGCCCCAACGTGCGCCTGAGAAGCCCGAAATCGCGCACGTTCGGGGTGTCCGAGTTTAGGGGGAGGACACTAGGAGCACTCCCGTCGCTCCCAGCACCGCCACGGGCGCGAGCACGAGCCCGCACGCGACGTAGGTGCGCCACGGCACCGGCTCCCCGGCGCGGCGGAGCTGGTCCGCCCACAGCAGCGTGGCCAAGGACGCCCAGGGGGTGACAACCGCGCCGGCGTTGACGCCGATGAGCAGAGCAAGGAGCTCCACGGGCCCGGAAACCGCGGGCTCGAGCACAAAGAACGCGGGAATGTTGTTCACCACGTTGGCGCCGAGCGCGCCGGCGGCGGCCACAGACCACACCCCGGACACCTCCACCCCCGCGCCCAGGCTCAGCGCCGCGGTGGCGGAGGCGGACAGGGCCAGGGTGAGGGAAAGTGCCGACCAGGGGATAAGCGCGGGAGTGAGCGAGGCGCGGCCCACCGCAACAGCCATCGCCACCGCGGCGGCGGTGCTGGTTGCCCAGTAGGGCACCGGGCTGAGGAGGGCGACCATGGTGATCCCCACGATGGCGGGTACGGCGGGAGGCGGGGCAGGGGGAGGTGTGGGGGAGGTTGCGGGGCGTAAGCGGTGGGCGTCGACAAGCAAAGACGCGATCAGGGCGAGCGTGATCAGGGCGAGACCGGGAGGCAGGGCGGCGCGGATGTAGGCGCGGCTGTCGGGGAAGGAGTCGAGGGCGAGCAGGTTGGTCAAGTTCGACACCGGCAGCGGCAGCGAGGCGAGGTTGGCGATCCACACCACCGCCAGCGCCAGGCCGGCGACGGGCGCGCCGCGGCGGCGGGCGAGGTGGACGGCGAGCGGGGTCAGCATGATCGCGGTGGTATCCAGCGAGAGGAACACAGTGGAAATCGCACACAGAAACAGGAAACCGGCGCGGTTGAGGCGGGCGGCGACCCACCCGAACAGGCCGGCGCCGGCGGCGAGGTTGACCACGACGGACATGCCCGCGGCGAAAGTGAGCACGGGGAGCAGCCGGCCGAGCAAGGTGGCCGCCGCGGCGGTGTCGACAGCGGTGAGAAACGCGACCGCAGTCAGCGCCGCGGGGATCGCCGGGGAGATTAGGTATTTATGCACGTCACCTGTAGGATACTTCGAGTTGTCCTGCGCGAGCCGGACGAGAGACCATTTTCGCACCCAACTCAGGCACGATCCTCGACCAACTGCGGGGAACCGACCTGAAGTTCAATCCTGAGGGAGACGAATCCGAACATGAAGAATGATATTCACCCGGATTACCACCCGGTGATCATCCAGGACGGTAACACGGGAAACAAGTTCCTGACCCGCTCCACGATGACCTCCGATCGCACCGAGCAGTGGGAGGACGGCAACGAGTACCCGCTCATCGTCGTCGACGTGACCGCCGAGTCCCACCCGTTCTGGACTGGCGCGCAGCGCCTCATGGACACCGCCGGCCGCGTTGAGAAGTTTAACCAGCGCTTCGGTGGCATGGCCCGCCGCAAGAAGAAGTCCGCAAACTAACAGGTCGAAGGAGGAGAATACGACATGGCTGTACAGAAGTTCCGTAAGTCCCGCGCCAACACCCACGCGCGCCGTTCGCAGTGGAAGGCCGACAATCCCGACCTGCAGACCGTCAAAATTGACGGCCAGGAGGTGCGCATCCCGCGCCGCCTGGTCAAGGCCGCCAAGGCAGGCCTCATCGACGTCGAGCAGTTCTAACGCACTAACACTCTTAGCCGGGTCCCCGCTCGCGGGGCCCGGTTTTCGCGTACAGAAAACATTCAGGAATTGTTACGCTTGGCGCGTCGTGAAGCGCAGTCGCACCGCAGGCGAGCCGGGCACAATGAGGGGCTATGAACAATCCCATACAGGCCACGCCCCGCTCGGCTGTCGGACCCGCCGTTGCCGTCGCGCTGGTCACCTCGCTGCTCGCTGGCGCCGGGGCCGGTTACGTCGCCGGAAAATCCGCGGGCGGCTCGGCATCCGCGTATGTAAATGAGGCGCTCGACGCCCAGCCAGCGACGAACCCCGACCCCGCGCCGGAAGGCTCGGTGGAGGAAGTGGCGGCCACAGTCCTCCCCGCGGTGGTCTCCATCACGGTCACGGGCCCGCGCGGGAGAGCGGAGGGTTCGGGGTCGATCATCTCGGGCGACGGCTACGTGCTGACGAACCACCACGTCATCGCCGAGGGGGAAAACGGTGCGGGGATTTCGGTCACGCTTAACGACGGCTCCACGCACCCGGCAACCTACGTCGCCTCCGATGTGAACACGGACGTCGGCGTGCTGAAGATCGAAGGGGTGGACAACCTTCCCGTCATCCGGTTCGGCGACTCCGACGAGCTGCAGGTGGGCCAGGAGGTCGTGGCGGTGGGTTCCCCGCTCGGGTTCTCCGCGACCGTGACCAGCGGGATCATCTCCGCTCTCAACCGGCCGGTCCGCGCCTCCCAGGGTGGGGGCGAGAGCTCGCTCATGGACGGCATCCAGACCGACGCGGCGATCAACCCCGGCAACTCGGGCGGCCCGCTTGTGGACATGAACGGCAACCTCGTTGGAATGAACTCGGTGATCGCGTCGATGTCGTCCGGCCCGAAGGGCGGCGCGGGCTCGATCGGCCTCGGGTTCGCCATCCCGTCCAACTTCGCCCAGCGCGTGGCCAAGCAGCTCATCGAGACGGGCGAGTCGCGCCAGCCGATGCTCGGCGTGCAGGTGAGCATCGTGGACCCCACAAGGGGCGCGGCCGTCGCCGCGGTGGAGCCCGGAAGCCCGGCGGATCAGGCGGGGCTCAAACCCGGCGACGTGATCACCCGACTCAACGATCGCCCCATTGATTCGGCCGACGCGCTTATCGCTGCGACCCGGTCGCGCGATTTCGGGGAGACGGTGACGCTGCAGGTCCAGTCCGAGGGGAGTGACAGCCCCAGATCGGTAGATGTCACGCTGAGTTCGGAGTAAGTTCTTAAGCGCACAGCGCACATTCGCCCCCGGAAACAAAGAAGGAAAGCCTTATGTCAGACACACTTGACGCGTTGGAGCTCACCGAGCCGGACGACGCTTTCCTGCTGGCCACGGAGATGCAGGACAACGCGCCCGTGCCGCCGTGCGCGCTGGTGGTGCTGGTCTCCGACCACAGCTTTGAGGACCCGGAGGACGATACCTACCGTCTCGTGGGTGAGCTCCTGCTCGAGGCCGGGTTCCAGGTGGACGCGGTGGTCCGGGTCAAGTCGAAGAAGGCCGACATCCGCAAGGCCATCGAAACCGGCGTCGTGGGCGGCGTCGACCTGGTCCTCACGGTCGGCGGAACCGGTGTCGCTGCCCGCGACAAGACGCCGGAAGCCACCCGCGCGGTCATCGACAAGATGGTCCCGGGGGTGGGCCAGGCGATCCGCGCCTCCGGCCAGGCGTGCGGCGCGGTCGATGCCGCGACATCGCGCGGTATCTGCGGGGTTTCGGGCTCCACCGTGGTGGTCAACCTGGCGGCGAGCCGCCAGGCGATCCGCGACGGCATGTCCACCCTTCAGCCGCTGGTCACGCACCTCATCGCTGACCTGAACAAGCACAGCGTCTAATCCGTCTCAACTGGGGCCAGAGTGAAGGATCGCAAAAGGCGGCGCGCCAAGCGCACCGCCGAGGTGGACTACGACCGCGACGCGGACATCGCGGTACCGCGCGAACGGGGCGACGACCGGTTCGTCGTCTTAGATGAGGACGCCGCGCCCCCGCTTGACCTTCTGGAATATTTGGAGGACGAGCGCCCGCCACACTACGGGGCTTGAGTCGGGTTCTTTCCTGCCAGCAGGTCGCGGATCTCGGTGAGCAGCTCGGTATCGGTGGGAGCGGGCTCGTCCTCGCTGATGCCGCGGTGGCGCTTCTGCATCTCGTCGAGCTTGTTCATCGGGGCGACGATGAAGAAGTAGACCACGGCGGCGATGAGCAGGAAGTTGATGATTGCGGTGAGCAGCGCCCCGAAGTTCAGCGTGGTGGCCTCGTTGCCGGGGATGATCTGGTAGCCGAACCCGAACTCGGCTCCGCCGATGGTGGAGATGAGCGGGTTGATGATGTTGTCGGAAAACGCGGTGACGATGGACGTGAACGCGGCGCCGATGACGACACCGACCGCCAGGTCGATGACGTTGCCGCGCATGATGAAGTCTCTAAAGCCTTTGAGCATAAGGGCAAGTGTAGACGGTCAACCGCCGCGAGGAGGGCTAAGAACGAGCGTCAGCGGCGAGGACAGTGACGCGGCGGCCACCGCCGCGGCGTCCGCGTTTGGTAGCAGCAGCATCACCGTGCCCTCCTCGCCGCCGGCGAGGACAACGCGGCCGCCGGACGCGATCGTCGCGGGGCGGGTGCCGTCGGGCATGACGGTGATAACGTCGACAGTGGCGCCGTGGCGCAGCATGGGGATGATGTCGGGTTCGGCCAGGGCGACCGGCACCATGGAATAGGACTCGGGTGGCTCGCCGGCCACGAGCTCGCGCGTGAGATCGGGCCCGACCAGGCGCGTCGACGTCACCACCTCCCCGCGGGATGCGGGGGCGGCGAGGATCTGCCCCTCGGCGGCGCTGAGCTCCCGCAGGGCGTTGTCCGGGATCACGCCGCCGGGCATCCGGGTCAGCTGCAGGTGGGCCGCGCCCACGACCTCGCCCGCGCCGACCGGTTGCGCGAACGTGACCACGAGGGGGTCGGCGCCGCGCTGGTGCGCCACGTTGATGCCGGCGGCCACAACGAGCCCGGCGGCGATAACCCGGCGGACCGCGACGTTTCGGCGGTAGCCCGGTTCGCGCGCCACCTCGAGCGCCCTGTCAAACCCTTTCACAGCCCTATTTGACGGCCGCGGGGCGCGGACGGTTCCCTAGAGCTGGCGGACCCCGGTTTCCGTAATCACGGCGGCGACGGGGATGTCGTGGGATTCGTGGGGGACCACGTCGACGAGCTCCCGCTCGTAGACGACGGCGACGGTGGGGGCTACCACGCCGTGCAGAGCGCGGTCGTAGTACCCGGCGCCCTTGCCCAGCCTCATGCCCGCGGCGTCGACGGCGAGCGCCGGCACGATAATCGCGCTCATCGAGTGCAGCACCCGCGAGGTAAAGCGGGCGCCCCCCGGCTCGGCGATGCCGAACGCTCCGGCCACCGGGGCGCCGGTGTGCGGCGACCAGCGCAGGGTGCCGTCGTCACGCGAGACGGGCAGGAACACGCGGCGGCTCGCCCGGGCCAGGGCGGGGAGGAAACTGTCGCCCCCGGGTTCGAGCGGCAGCGGCGCGTACGCCGCGACGTTCCCGGCGCCCAGCGCGGCGAGGTAGCGCGCCGCGTGCCGGGTGATCGCGGCATCCAGGTCGCGCTTGCGGGCGGGGTGGGCGCTGAGGTGGCGTCGATAAGCGAGGTGCTCCTCGCGCAACGACTGTTTGTCGGACATAGGGGAATACTCTCACAGCGACCGCGCCCGGGTAAGCTGCTATCTCATGCGGACAACCAGTGAGAACCTTTCGCCCGGCATGAGGACTGTCGTCGTTCCGGCCGCCGGCATGGGGACCCGATTCCTCCCGGCGACCAAGACAGTGCCGAAGGAGTTGTTGCCCGTGGTGGACACGCCGGGCATCGAGCTGATCGCGGAGGAGGCCGCCGAGGCTGGTGCGCAGCGGCTGGTGATCATCACCGCCCCCGAAAAGCAGGAGATCATGCGCCATTTCGGCGAGTTCGAGGCGCTGTGCGAGACGCTGTCCGAGCGGGGCAAGACCGCCCAGGTGGAAAAGGTCGCGCGAGCCGCGAAGCTTATCGACGCCGTCTCGGTGGTTCAGGAAAAGCCCCTCGGCCTCGGCCACGCGGTTGGCTGCGCGGAATCCGCGCTGGATGACGACGAGGATGTCGTCGCCGTCATGCTGCCGGACGACCTGGTGCTGCCGACCGGTGTGATGGAGAAGATGATGCAGGTGCGCGAGCGCCTCGGCGGTTCCGTGCTGTGCGCGTTCAACGTCACGCGCGAGGAGGTGTTCAACTACGGGGTGTTCGACGTGGAGGAGATTGATGCCGGCTTCGACGGTTTCGCCGTGAAGCGGGTCCGCGGCATGGTGGAAAAGCCCGCCCCGGAGGACGCACCCTCAACCCTGGTTGCCACGGGCCGCTACCTGCTCGACCGCGGGATTTTCGACGCGCTGCGGCGCATCACCCCGGGGAAGGGGGGCGAGCTGCAGCTCACCGACGCCATCGAGCTGATGATCCAGGAGGGCCACCCCGTGCACGTCGTGGTGCACGAGGGGAAGCGCCACGACTTGGGCAACCCGGGCGGCTACATTCCGGCCAACGTCGATTTCGGGTTGCGGGATGAGAAGTACGGGCCGGCGCTCTACACCGCCATCAAGGCGATCCTGCGCGAGTACGAAGCCGAAATGTAGTCTGCCTGGTATGTCCCCTATGCGCAGTGTTGAGGACCAGTTGGCCATCGTGGTCGACGCCGCGCCCGTCCCGGAGCCCATCCGCGTCGGGATCACGGACGCCCTGGGGCTGATGTGTGCCGAGGAGGTCGCCGCCGCGCACCCGCTCCCCGGCTTCGCGCAGGCGGCTGTCGACGGCTACGCGGTGCGCGCGGTGGACGTGGGT
Source organism: Corynebacterium mycetoides (assembly GCF_900103625.1). Taxonomy (NCBI): domain Bacteria; kingdom Bacillati; phylum Actinomycetota; class Actinomycetes; order Mycobacteriales; family Corynebacteriaceae; genus Corynebacterium; species Corynebacterium mycetoides. The sequence continues at coordinate 118,880 of NZ_LT629700.1, forward strand.
GGCGAGGCGCCGCTCGGTGCGCAGCACGTCCCCCCGGAGCGCTCGCTGCCCGTCGTCGGCGAGGTGGCCGCGGGCTCGCAGAAGCCCTTGCGCCTGCAGCCGAAGCAGGCGGTGCGCGTCGCCACGGGCGCGCCCCTGCCCACGCTTGCCGACGCCGTGCTACCGCTCCAGTGGAGCGACCGCGGCCGCAAACGCATGACGCCCACGCGGCCCGTGCGCACCGGCGACTTCGTGCGCAAGGCGGGCGACGACATCCAACCGGGCGACGTCGCGGTGCGCCAGGGTTCCGTCATCGGGCCCGCGCAGATCGGGCTGCTGGCCGCAACGGGGCGCGACAAGGTGCTGGTCTACCCGCGTCCGCGCGTCACGGTCATGTCCTACGGGCTCGAACTCGTCGACATCGAGCGCGACCCCGGCCTGGGCCAGGTCTTCGACGTCGCCTCCTACGCCGTCGCGGCCGCTGCGAGGGAGGCGGGCGCCGCTGTCACCCGCGCCGGCATCATTAACGCGGAGCCGCGCGCGCTGAAGGAGACGGTCGCCCACCAGGCGTCGAGAAGCGAAATGCTCATCATCACCGGCGCGGTCGGCGGCAGCGGGGCGGAACCCATGCAGGAGGTGCTGCGCGAGCTGGGCGACCTCGACACCACGCGGGTGGCCATGCACCCCGGCTCGGTCCAGGGGTTCGGGCTCATCGGCGAGGAGCGCGTGCCCGTCTTCCTGCTGCCGTCGAACACGGTGAGCTCGCTGGTGATCTTTGAAACGCTCGTGCGGCCGGTCATCCGCATGTCGCTGGGCAAGGCGGTGCCGACACGCAGGACGGTCAAGGCGCGCTCGCTCGGCCGCATCGAGTCGCTTCCGGGGCGCCTCGGTCTTGTGCGGGGACGCCTCATGCGCGACGCCGACACCGGCGACTACCTGGTGCAGGGGCTTGGCGGGGCGGAGGGCGCGCCGGCGCACCTGTTGGCGGGGTTCGCCGAGGCCAACGCGCTCGTCATTGTCCCGGTAGATGTCACCGAGGTACGCCCGGGTGACCTCGTGGACGTCGAGTTCCTCCAGCAGCGCTAGCGGCGTGCACACAGTGCTCACTCTTTTCGGCTTCGGCTCGCCCGCCCGCCCGCCGGGCTGGCCGGAGGCCACCGCGCAGGTCACGCTCGCCGCGGGAAACACGGTGCGCCTGCGGCCCCTGCGCTCGAGCGACGGGCGCGACTGGTCGCGCTACCGCCTCGCCGACGAACGCTGGCTCAAACCCGTCGAGCCCACAGTGCCCTCGACGTGGGCGGCCGCCCACACCCCGGCGGCGTGGCGCGCCACATATGCAAACCTGCGCGGGCTCGCCGGCGACGGCGCGGTCGTCCCGCTCGCGATCGAGGTCGACGGCAGGTTTGCCGGTCAGGTCACCCTCGGCAACATCCAGCACGGCTCGGTCGGGGAGTGCTGGATCGGCTACTGGGTCCACTCCGCCTTCATGGGCCGCGGTGTGGCCACGGCCGCGTGCGCGCTCGGCACCGACCACGCCTTCGGCCGGGTGGGGATGCACCGCGTGACCGCGACCTACCTTCCCTCCAACCCCGCCTCGGGCCGGGTTCTTACGTCCTGCGGTTACCGCGCGGAGGGCTACATGCGGGAAAACCTCCACATCGACGGCCGGTGGCGCGACCACCACTTCGTGGCGCTCAACGTGGACGACTACGCCACCACCGCCGTGGAGAGACTGAAGTCCGCCGGGAAAATTCGGCGTGCCTGAGCGTGTCGCGGTCGCCGGGCAGATAGCCTGAACACGGATTTTCCCGTTCGCCCCGCTGCAGAAAGGTGGCCACCCCTATGGGCAGCCTCAGCCTGATCATCGTGCTGATCATCGTCGTCTGGGTCATCGTGCTAGCGCCCATCGTCATGGACAGCACGAAGCCGATCCGCCACTCCGGCGACGGCTACGACGCCACGCGCGTGCTCCACTCCGGTGGCAGCGAGCCGGTCGCGCCCCGCCGCCGCCCGAAGCTGTCCACCGCCGACGTGCACCAGCACGATCATGACGACGCCGGCGACTTCGAGGTCGTCGAGGCCGTCGAGGTTGTTGATGCGGTGCAGCCCTCCCGGGAAACCGTGCCCGCCGTGGCGGACAACCTCGTCGAAGGCGAGGTCGTTGGCGAGGTCGTTGCCGAGGAGACGGGTGGCTCCACCGCCCTGTCGGTGCTGCGGGAACGCGACGCCGCCGATGCGGAACACGTCGAGCCCGTTGAGCAGGGCTACTACGACCTCGCGGAGTCCTACTCCTCGCCGGCTGATTACGGCTACGGTGACGACGCGGTAGAAAATGCGGTGGAAGATGCGGTAGAAGCCCAACCAGAACCCGACACCGAACCCGACACCGTCCCTGAAATCGAGTCCGAGGGCCAGGACTCCTCCGGCGAGCTCACGGAGGAGGAGATCGCCTTTGCCCAGAACCGCCGCGGGCGCGGCGGCTGGGATCCCGTCCGGGAGCGCGCGGCGCGCGCGGACCGGTTCCAGCGCCGCCAGCGCACGCTGCTGGGCCTGATCATCGCCGACGTCCTCGCGTTCGTTGCGGCGTTCGTGGCGGGCGGCTGGGTGTGGGCTCTGCCGGCGCTGACGATCGCCCTGACGGTCTGGTACATGGTGGCGCTGCGTTCCGTCGTGCGCCAGGAACGGGCGTTGCATGCACGCCGCGTGCGCCAGCTCCGCCGCGCCCGCCTGGGCGTGGTCACCGCGCAGCCCGGCCAGCGCCGCGTGCCCGGCGCGATCATCGTCGAGCTTGATGATGAGAGCCCGGATTTCGCCAACCTCGCGAGCAGCCAGCGCGCCGCCGTGCAGTACGAGTACGACGACTACCACCGGGCGAGCTAGTGCGCCGCGCGGTTTTAACGGCTGCGCTTCTCAACCTCGCGTACTTCATCGTCGAGTTCGCCGCCGCCCTCGCCCTCGGGTCGGCGGCACTGTTCGCCGATTCTGTCGACTTCCTTGAGGACACCGCCATCAACCTGCTCGTGTTCTTCGCCGCAGCGTGGCCGCTCGCCCGCCGGCAGGTGGCGGGGCGGGTGCTGGCAGGCCTGATCCTCGTGCCGGCGTTCGCCGCGCTCGGCATGGCGGTGTACAAGATCGTGCACCCCGTGCCCCCCTCGGCCGAGGGACTGACGCTCATCGCGGTGGGAGCGTTCGCGGTCAACCTGCTGTGCGCTGCCATTCTCGCGCAGGTGCGCGGCACGGGCGAGTCGCTCGCCACCGGGGCGTGGCTCGCCGCGCGGAACGACGCCCTGGGCAGCATCTTGATCATCGCCGCCGGCCTGCTCACCTTCGTCTATCCCACCGCGTGGTTCGATATCATCGTGGGGCTGATCATCGCCGCGGTGAACTTCTCGGCCGCCAAGGAAGTGTGGGAAGAAGCTAGCGCTACTGAACGTCTGAGCTAGGCCCACACGCCGGAGGCGCCGCGGCGCCACGTGCCTATCAGGTTGGTGTCGACAATGCCGGTGGACTCCATCAGCGCGTACATGTTGACGGGGCCGACGAACGTGAAACCGCGCGCCTTGAGATCCTTTGCCAGCTTCTCCGACTCGGGGGAAAAGGTCGGGATCTCCTCCACGGTGCGCGGCGCGGGCGTGTCGGCCGGCTGGTAGGACCACACAAACTCGCCCAGATGCGTGCCATCATCCCGCAGCGCGACCGTGGCCCGCGCGTTGCGCACGGCGGCCTCGAGTTTGCGCCGGTTGCGTATCAGCTTGGCGTCGTCGATCAAATGCTCCACGGAATCCATGGCCGCCACCGCGTCGGGGTCGAAGCCGTGGAAGGCCGCGCGCAGGGCGTCGCGTCGTTGCAGGACGAGGCGCCAGGACAGGCCGACCTGGAAGCCTTCGAGGCACAGCCGCTCGAACATGCCGCGCTCATCTCTCACGGGCATGCCCCACTCGGTGTCGTAGTAGTGGCGCAGCAGGGGGTCGGTGGCCGCCCACGGCGGGCGGGCGAGGCCGTCCTCGCCGATGACGGGACCGGAATCAGGAAGTGTCATGTCCTATCTGACTGTAGTTCGCCCCCGCGGGTTCCGCGGGTAATCTGGTGCGCATGAACAGGCCCGCGGTCCGCGACTTCGCACTTCTCCTGCTGCGCGTGGTGCTCGGCGCCGTCTTTGTGGGGCGCGGCTACCGCCGCTGGTTTGAGACCGGGATGGGCGAGACCGCCCGCCAATTCGCGCAGTGGGCCGTCCCGCAGCCGCGGGTAAGCGCCTACCTGGCGGGAACGGTGGAGCTCATCGGCGGCTCCCTGCTCATTATCGGGCTGCTGACCACCCTGGTCGCCGGCGTGCTGGCGCTGTTGGCGGCCTCTGCGGCGTACTTCGTGCACATGGGCAACGGCTTTTTCGCCGAGGCCGGCGGCGTGGAATACCCGCTCGTGCTGGTTGCGGCGCTGTTTATCGTGGTCGTGTTCGGCGCGGGGCGGGCGAGCCTCGATGGGGTGCTGACGCGTGCTTAGCCATGAGGAGGTGCGGGCCGCGCTGTCGGCGCGCGTGGACGGGGAAGACACCGGGCTTGATGATGACGTGGTCGACGCCCACGTCAGCCACTGCGCCTCCTGCCGCGCCTATTACGACCGCGTGCTGTCGCTGTCGCACAACTTGCGGTTCGTGGAGGCGGACGGCGGGATGGCCCCGCCGGAGGACTTGTCACAGCTGATCTTGGACGGGGTGGACGACGAGTGGCGCAGAATCTCCCGGCGCCGCACGGTGTGGCTTGCCCTGGGCAGGGTCGCGCTCGTTGTTCTGGCGCTCGTGTGGGGCGTGTGGGCGGTTGACGGCCTGGTCCAGTCTCCGGCCCAATCCCTCGGCGCGGTCGAGCAGGCGGCGGGCAAGCTCGGGGTGGCCAGCGCGCTGCTGTTGTCGGCGGCCCGGCCGGGCCAGATCCCCGGTGTCGCGCTCGTGGTGGGGACGATGTTCACGTTCAGCCTGGGGTTCGCGATCCTTGATGGCGAGCTGGCGGGCCACCTGCTGGTCCTGCTGCCCACCCTCGTTGCGCTCGTGGGCATGCTGGCGGTCGACCGCTGGCACCGGGTGAGCCACGTCTGGCGGATGCTCGGGGCGGACCCCAGGGGCTAGGTCCAGCTGGGAAGCCACATGATGGCGTTGTAGGAGCTCTCCGGGATGCGTAGCCCGTAGAGGATCGGCGCGAAGTAGACGAACATGCCGATCACCAGGGCCATGTAGCCGATCACGGCGAGGTGGCCCGAGGTGATGGGGTAGCCCGCGGCGCGGCGCACGAGTGCGCTGCGGACGGGGCGGCCGAGGCCCGCCACAGCGCCCAGCGCAAGCGCGATGAGCACGATGGAAAAGGGTGCGAGAGCAGCGGCGTAGAAGAAGTACATCTGGCGGTCGAACGCCGCGAGCCAGGGGATAAAGCCCGCCGCGAAGGCCACGACCGGCACGATGACGCGGTAGTCCCGCCGGGTGAGCCACACCCACCCCGACCACGCCAGCACGGGCACGGTGACCCACCAGATCGCGGGCGTTCCGAAGAGGAAGATCATCTCGCGGCATGTCGAGCCGCCGCACTCGATGTCGGTGGCGGAGGAGTACAGGATCGGCCGCGCGCCCACCAGCCACGCCCACGGCTTCGAGTCCCAGGGGTGCGAGTGCCCGCTTGACGACGTCAGGCTGGCGTGAAACTCCGCCACCGAGAGGTGGTAGTACAGCCAGCTGGCCACCGCGTCCGGCAGCGCGCCGAGCCAGGGCCAGTCCGACCCGGCGACGGTGCCGTCGACGGCGGCGTGGCGGTACACGGACGTCTCCGAGGCGAACCAGGCCCGCCAGGACCAGATGTAGAGCAGGGCGGGGACGAGCACGATCGAGGCGAGCGCCGGGGGGACGTCGTGAAGCAAGGTAGACCTGACGGGTCGGGCCTCGCCGCGGCGCCGGCGGAGCCACAGGTCCCAGAACGACGAGAGCAGGCCGAAGAACGCGATGTAGTACAGGCCGGACCATTTCACGGACAGCGCGAGGCCGAGGAGCACCCCGGTGGCGAAACGCCACCAGCGGACGCGGCGCGGGGCGAACGCAGCCTGCCGCATGTCGCCGGCGAGGGTCCACGCGGCGGCGACGACGAAGAAGACCTGGAACACGTCGAGCATGCCGAACTTGGAGGTCACCAGCAGCACGCCGTCGAATACGGCGAGAAGGCCGGCGAGAAACGCCAGTGTGGTGGACTGGCTCAGCCGCCTGGCCAGCAGGAAGGTAAACACCACGATGCCGACCCCGAACAGCGCCGGCATGACCCGCCAGCCGAGCGGGGTGTAGCCGAAGAAAACCTCACCAATGGCGAGCAGCTGCTTTCCCAGCGGCGGGTGGACCACCAGCCCGAAGGCCGGATTGGACTCGATGCCGCCGATAACGGGGTTGCCCGCCGAGCGCACCACGTCCCACGCCTGGGGCACGTAGTGCTTCTCGTCGAAGATCGGGGTGCCCCCGGCCGTCGGCTGGGTCAGGCCCAGAAATCGGGTGAACAGCGCGAAGCCGGCCACGATGGCCAGCGCCACGGTGTCGCGCCGCGCCCACCGCACCGCCGCGGGCAGGATCACGGGTCTGGGGGAAATAACCGGAGTCACCCCCGGGATATTACCCTTGGACCACATGGGTATCGTTCTGGCGGCCACGCCGCTCGGCAACCTCGGCGACGCCTCCGCCCGGCTCGTCGAAGCCTTGGAGTCGGCCGACGTCATCGCCGCCGAGGACACGCGCCGCACGCGCCAGCTCGCGGCCGCCCTCGGAATCGAGCTGAAAGCCAGGGTCGTCTCCAACTTCGACCACAACGAGGACAGCCGGGTCGCCGAGCTTATCGACGCCGCCCGCACCGGCACCGTCGTCGTTGTCACCGACGCGGGCATGCCCCTCGTCTCCGACCCCGGCCACTCGGTCGTCTCCGCCGCCCACGACGCCGGCGTGCCGGTCACCTGCGTCCCGGGGCCGTCCGCGGTGACCACCGCGCTGGCGTTGTCGGGCCTGAACGTGGGCCACTTCATCTTCGACGGCTTCGCCCCGCGCAAGGCGGGCGCGCGTCGCGCCTGGCTGGAAACGCTCCAGGGCGAGCACAGGGCGGTGTGCTTCTTCGAGTCCCCGCACCGGATCGCGGCCACGCTTGCCGACGCCGCGGACGTCCTGGGGCATGCGCGGCGCGCGGCCGTGTGCCGGGAGCTGACGAAGACCTACGAGGAGGTCCGGCGCGCGCCGCTGGGGGAGCTCGCCGCGTGGGCGGCGGACGGGTTGCGCGGCGAGATCACGGTGGTGATCGAAGGCGGGGAGGCCACCACCCCGGACAGCGCCGCGCTGACCGACCTCGTTCTCGAGCGGGTCCGCGCAGGTGAGCGGCTCAAAGACGCGGTCAAGGAGGTCGCCCGGACCCACGGGGTGAAAGCCGGCGAGCTCTACGATGAGGCGCTCGTCACCCGAAACTCCAATTAGCTTTCCCCTATCTTTCGGGTAACCTGCCTATCGCCTGAACACCGTCAGAAGGAGAGCAGGAATGTCAGAAAGAGTTTCAGAGACAGGAGAGGCAAGCGCCACCAGCGAGCTGGCTGCGCTCATCGAGGCGGACGGCCGCGGCGACACCGGGCCCGTCGCGCCCGAGGGCACGGTAGAGCTGGCGGCCGAGGACTCCAACGCGCCGATCGACTACAGCATCGTCATCCCGCTGGTGCTCGTCGTCGCGGCCGTGGTGGCGTGGGGCCTGCTCGGCACCGCCAACTTCTCCGAGTTCGCCGATGCCTCGTTTACCTGGGTGATTGAGAACTTGGGGTGGGCCTTCGTCCTCTTCGGCACCGTGTTCGTCGGCTTCGTGATCGTGATTGCGCTGTCGAAGTTCGGCTCCATCCGCCTCGGCGGCGCCGACGAGCAGCCGGAGTTCTCCACGACCTCGTGGGTCTCCATGATGTTCGCCGCCGGCATGGGCATCGGCCTGATGTTCTACGGCGCCTCCGAGCCGCTGAGCATGTACCGCGACGGCGTCCCGGGGCGCCCCAACCACGAGGTCGGCGTGTCCATGGCGCAGACCATGTTCCACTGGACGCTGCACCCCTGGGCCGTCTACGCGGTCATCGGCCTCGCCATCGCCTACTCCACCTTCCGCCTCGGCCGCAAGCAGCTGCTGTCCAGCGCCTTTGTCCCGCTCATCGGCCAGAAGGGCGCCGACGGCGTCCTAGGCAAGGTGATCGACGGCCTCGCCATCTTCGCCACCATTTTCGGTACCGCCTGCTCGCTGGGTCTCGGCGCGCTGCAGATCACCTCGGGCCTGAAGGCCTCCGGGTTCGTCACCTCCCCGTCGACCCAGCTCACCATTGGCATCGTCTCGGTGCTCACGCTGGCGTTCCTGCTGTCCGCCGTTTCCGGTGTCGGCCGCGGCATCCGCTGGCTGTCCAACTTCAACATGGTCATCGCTGCGGTGCTGGCCATCTTCGTCTTCGTCGTCGGCCCGACCGTGAGCATCCTCAACATGCTGCCGACGGCGGTCGGCTCCTACATCGACCAGTTCTTCGTCATGGCGGCACGCACGGCGGAGAGCGCCGACGGCGAGGCGGGGGAGTTCCTCTCCGGGTGGACCATCTTCTACTGGGCGTGGTGGATTTCCTGGTCGCCGTTCGTCGGCATGTTCCTCGCCCGCATCTCCCGCGGGCGCACGATCCGCGAGTTCTGCCTCGGCGTGATGCTCGTGCCTTCGGTGCTGTCCACCATCTGGTTCTGCATCTTCGGCGGCTACGCCATCAAGCTGGAGCAGGAGGGCAACTCCATCTACGGCTCTGGTGCGGCCGAGGAGCAGCTGTTCAACCTGCTGCACACCTTGCCGGGCGGCTTCTTCATGGGCGTGTTCGCGGTCATCTTGCTCGGCACCTTCTTCATCACCTCGGCTGACTCCGCCTCCACCGTGATGGCCTCGATGTCGCAGAGCGGCAAGACCAACGCCAAGCCGTGGCTGGCCGCCATCTTCGGGCTGGGCACCGCCGCTGTCGGGCTGATGCTGCTGGTCAGCGGCGGCAGCGACGCGCTCAACGCGCTGCAGTCCGTCACCATCGTGGCCGCCACCCCGTTCCTGATTATTCTGGTCGCGCTCATGGTGGCGATTGTCAAGGACGTGTCCAACGACACCATCTATCTGGATAAGAAGGAGCAGGAGCGTTTCGCCCGGCAGCTCGCCGTGGAACGCCGCCGCCACCGTGAGCGCTTGGCGTCGCGGAGGCGTCGGTAAGCTTAGGTGCCATGACTACTGATGAGACCTCGGTGAACGTCCTCGTCTGCGTGGCCTGGCCCTACGCCAACGGCCCGCGCCACATTGGCCACGTCGCCGGATTCGGCGTCCCCTCCGACGTCTTCGCCCGCTACCAGCGCATGGTGGGCAACAATGTGCTCATGGTGTCGGGCACGGACGAGCACGGCACCCCGCTTCTGGTCCAGGCGGACAAGGAGGGCGTGACGGTCAAAGAGTTGGCGGACCGCTACAACGCGCAGATCGTCGAGGACCTCGCGGGCCTCGGCCTGTCCTACGATCTGTTCACGCGCACGACAACGCGCAACCACTACGCCGTCGTGCAGGAGCTGTTCAAGGGCCTGCACGCCAACGGATACATGGTCAAGGAGACCACCAGCGGGGCGATTTCCCCGTCCACGGGCCGCACCCTGCCCGACCGCTACATCGAGGGCACCTGCCCGATCTGCGGAGCAACCGACGCCCGCGGCGACCAGTGCGACACCTGCGGTAACCAGCTCGACCCGGCGGACCTTATCAACCCGGTGTCCAAAATCAACGGGGAGACGCCCGAGTTCGTGGAAACCGAGCACTTCATGCTCGATCTGCCCGCGCTTCACGACGCCTTGAAGGCGTGGCTGGAAACCCGCGAGGACTGGCGCCCCAACGTGCTGAAGTTCTCGCTCAACCTGCTCGAGGACATGCGCCCGCGCGCGATGACCCGCGACATCGACTGGGGCATTCCGATCCCGGTCGAGGGGTGGCAGGACAACCCCTCGAAGAAGCTCTACGTGTGGTTCGACGCGGTGGTGGGCTACCTGTCCGCCTCCATCGAGTGGGCGGCGCGCTCCGGGAACCCGGACGCCTGGAAGGCGTTCTGGCAGGACCCGGCCACCGAGGCCTACTACTTCATGGGCAAGGACAACATCACCTTCCACTCGCAGATCTGGCCGGCCGAGCTGCTCGGCTACGCCGGCAAGGGCGCGGCGGGCGGGACCGCGGGGAAGCTCGGCGAGCTGAACCTGCCCACTGAGGTCGTGTCCTCGGAGTTTCTCACCATGTCGGGTTCGAAGTTCTCCTCGTCGAAGGGCGTGGTGATCTACGTCAAGGACTTCCTCGCGGAGTTCGGCCCCGACCCGCTACGCTACTTCATCGCGGTCGCCGGGCCGGAGAACAACGACACGGACTTCACCTGGGATGAGTTCGTCCGCCGTGTGAACAACGAGCTCGCCAACGGCTGGGGCAACCTGGTCAACCGCACCGTGTCCATGGCCCACAAGAACTTCGAGGAGGTCCCGGCGCCCGCCGAGCTCACGGAGTCGGACCAGCGCATCCTCGACTTGGCGGAGAGCACCTTCGCCGAGGCCGGCGCGGACTTGGGCGAGGCGAAGTTCAAAAACGCCATCACCAAGGTTATGCACGTGGTGGGCGAGGCCAATGCCTACATCGCGGAGAACGAGCCGTGGAAGCTGGCCAAGGACGCCTCACAGCGCGACCGCCTCGCCACCGTGCTGTGGACGGCGCTGCAGGTGGTCTCGGACTGCAACGCCATGCTCACCCCGTTCATCCCGCACACCGCGCAGAAGGTCCACGAGACCCTGGGCCGCGACGGCGTGTGGGCAGCGTCCCCGCGCGTGGAGGAAGTAGTCGACGATGTCCACGCGGAGGGCGTCGAGCTCGTGGGGGTGGGCCTGCCCGAGGAGGGCCAGACCTACCTGACCATTACCGGCGACTACGCCGGGCAGAAGGCGACGTGGGGCCGCGTCGAGGTGACGCCGGGCACGACGCTGCCCAAGCCGCAGCCGCTCATTGCCAAGCTCGATCCGGAGCTGGGGGAGACCGGCCCCGCGTGGGCGCCGGTGCAGTAGCGGCGATGTCGATCGTCCTGCGGTTCGTGGCGGTGTTTACCGCCGCGATCAATCTGCGCGCCGGGATGGCGTCGATAGGCGCCGTGCTCGACGACGTCGTGGCCCACTACGGCGCCCCGGCGTCGCTCGGCGGGGTGATCACCGCGATGCCGGGCGCCATGTTTTGCATCTTCGGCCTCGCCGCGGTGCCGCTGGCCCGCCGGGTGGGCCTGTCGCCGACGCTGCTCGCCGCGGGCGTGGCGACGGCCGCCGGGCTCCTCCTGCGCCCGTTCGCCCCGCTGATGTCCCTGTTCATTCTGGGCACGGTGTCCGTCGCCGGCGGAATCGCGATGGTCAACGTGCTGCTGCCGGCGTGGATCAAGAAGTACGGCGGCCGCCACATGGTGGCGATGACCGCCACGTACTCCGTCGCGCTGTCCCTGTCGGCGGCGTTGGGCCCGCTCAGCGCCCTGTTCACCGACTCGTGGCAGGTCGCGCTGGGAGCCTGGGCGTCCACCGCGCTGCTCCAGGTCGCGGTGTGGGCGGTGGTGGTTGGCCGCGCAGGTGACGACCGCCCCGAGCAGACGGGCGCCGCCGGGGCGGCGGGGATGCACCGCTCGCCGACGGCGCTGGCGCTCATGGTGTTCTTCGGGCTGCAGTCCATGAACGCCTATGTGCAGATGGGGTGGCTGCCCTCGATGCTCACCGAGCAGGGCGTGTCCGCCTCGACGGCCACGCTGGGCCTCGCGCTAATCGGCCTGCTCGGCGCCGGGGGCGGCCTGCTCCTGCCGGCCGCGGTGGCGCGAATACGCACGCTCACGCCGCTGGTCATCGCGTTCGGCCTCGCCAGCGCAGCGGGCTACGTCGGCATCCTCGTCGCCGCGGAGGCCGCGCCCATCGTGTGGTGCGTGCTGCTGGGGTTGGGCGGCTGGTGCTTCCCGCTCGCGCTGGCTCTCATGCCGGCACGCACCCGCACGGTGCTCGGCACCGCCCGCCTGTCGGGGTTCGTGCAGCCGGTCGGCTACGTGCTCGCGGCCGCGGGACCCCTGCTCGTGGGCGTGGCCTACGGCCAGCTCGGGTCGTTCGGCCCCATCCTCGTGGTGCTCGCCGCGCTGTCGCTGGTCATGGGCGCGCTCGGGATTGTCGCCTCGCGCAGGGTGTTTATTGAGGACGAGCTCGCAGGAAATGAGTGAGGAAAGCGGTGAGCCGCCCCGGCTCGTCGTCCTCGAAGCGGGCGTCCACGACGACGATGGGGGCGGTGTAGCGCTCGGGGCTCTCGGCGACCACGAGGTCGGTGCCGTAGTCGTCGCTGAGCAACTGCCAGGCGAACCCGTAGTCGCGCACGAGGCTTTCCCCGAGCGCGGTGCCGTAGACGCGGGCGACTTCGCCCCGGGAGAAGGTGCGTTTGAGGTCGGGGTCCCGGGAGAGGTACTCCGTGATCACGGTCTCGAATGACGCGGCGACGGCGTAGGCGTCGCCGCCGATGCCGCGGGCGGCGGCCTCGTCGAGGTCTCTGTCAATCTGGGAGCGGGTGGCGGAATCAATGTCGGTGAAATTTTCGGATGCCATAAGCTTCATCCTATGAGCAGAAAGCCCCGCCCGATTCCCGTTCCCGCCGAGCCCGTCGCCGGGCTTGTCGACGCCCACACGCACCTCACCTCCGTCGGGGACGCATCCCGGCTGGCAGGGCTGGTGGAGCGCGCCGCCGCGGCTGGGGTGGAGCGCATGTGCACCGTCGGTGACGGGCTGGAGGAAGCGGAGGCGGCGCTTCAGGCCGCCCACGACAACGAGCGCGTGTGGGCGGCGTGCGCGATTCACCCGACGCGCGCGGGCGAGCTGGACGCCGCCGCCCGCGAACGCCTCACCGCGCTGGCCGCCGACCCGCGCTGCGTGGCCGTGGGGGAGACCGGCATCGACACCTACTGGCTCACCCACGACCCGGAGAACACAGCCTCCCTCGAGGTGCAGGAGGAGGCGTTGCGCTGGCACATCGATCTGGCGGTGTCCACCGGCAAGGCGCTCATGATCCACAACCGGGAGGGGGACGCGGAGCTGCTGCGGATTCTGGCCGATTCCCCGCGCCCGCGCGAGGTGATGCTGCACTGTTTTTCCTCCCCGGTCGACGTGGCGCGGGAGGCCATTGACAGGGGTTACGTGCTCTCGTTTGCGGGCAATGTGACGTTCAAGCGCAACGCGCACCTGCGCGAGGCGGCGGCGCTGGCACCGGCGGGGCAGCTGCTCATTGAGACGGACGCGCCGTACATGACACCGGAGCCGTTCCGCGGCGCACGCAACGAGCCCGCGCTCATCGGGCACACCGCCACGGTGGTCGCCGCCGAGCGGGGAGTGGCGCCCGCGGAGCTGGCCGCGCAGCTGGGCGAGACCTTTTCACGGGTGTTCGCGGTCTAGCCGGCGGCTTGTAAACACCCTTTCGTTACCGTATTGTTACAGCGACTGCCGTACCAAGCACCAACCTGAGGGATATTTTTCATGGCTGCGAAGCGCATCAACTCCACCACTGCTACCTCCTCCGCCGCGTCCGCCGCGCGCCGCGTGCTCGCCGGGAGCGTCGCGGGGGCCGTCGTCGTCGGCGGCGCGTCCGTCGCCGTCGCCGCTCAGAAGAACGTCACTGTGGACGTCAACGGCGAGGCATCGACGGTGCGCACCTACTCCTCCGACGTCGAAGGCGCATTGCAGGCCGCTGGCGTGCAGGTCGGGGCCGCCGACCTCGTCTACCCCGCGCCCTCGGACGCGGTGAAGTCCGGCGACACCGTCACCGTGCGCACGGCGAAGCCGGTCGCGCTCGTGGTCGACGGGGTGGAGCGCCAGCTGACCTCCACCGCGGCCACCGTGGCAGACCTCGTCGATGAGGCCGGCCTCACCGCCGCCTCCGCCGTCGACGTCAACCCCGACCAGCCGGTCAGCGACGGGATGACCGTCGACGTGACCACGCCGAAGATCGTGTCCATCAACGACGGCGGCACCGTGATCTACACCTCGGAGGCCGCGAAGTCCGTGGGCGACTTGCTCGCCGCGCGCGGCATCACCTTCGATACGAACGACCGCCTCAACCACCCGCTGGACGCCCCGGTGGAGCCGAACATGCAGATCGTGCTCGACCGCGTTGACGTGTCCGAGCGCGCCGAGACGGTGGAGTTCGACGCCCCCGCCACCTACGTTGACGACGCCAACCTCGCCGCGGGCACCGAAGAGGTGCGCAAGCAGGGGGTCAAGGGCGTCAAGCAGGTGATCCACCGCACCGTGACCGTCAACGGCGTCGTGGAGTCCACCTCCGTGGCGAAGGAGAAGGAGACCCGCCCCGCGGTGCCCGCCACAGTCGCCCGCGGCACCAAGGTTGCAACGACCGCCGCATCCCAGCCCGCAGCAGTCGCATCTGCGTCCGCGCCCGCCGTCGCAGGCGGGTCCGTGTGGGACACGCTCGCGCAGTGCGAGTCCGGTGGCAACTGGTCCATTAATACGGGCAACGGCTACCACGGCGGCCTGCAGTTCAGCGCCGGCACGTGGGCGGCCTACGGCGGGACGCAGTACGCGCCCACCGCCGACCTGGCGACCCGCGAACAGCAGATCGCCATTGCGCAGAAGACCCAGGCAGCGCAGGGCTGGGGCGCGTGGCCGGCGTGCACGGCGAAGATGGGGCTGCGCTAGTAGTGGCAGATTCCCACCTGCTCGGCCCCGTCGAGGTGCGCCAGCTCGCCGGGGAGCTCGGGGTCACGCCCACGAAGAAGCTCGGGCAGAACTTCGTCCACGACCCGAACACGGTGCGCCGCATCGTCGCGGCGGCGGAGCTGACGGGCGACGACGTCGTCGTCGAGGTGGGCCCGGGCCTGGGCTCGCTGACCCTCGGCCTGGTGGACACCGTGTCCCACGTCATCGCCGTCGAAATCGACCCCAGGCTGGCGGGGCGCTTAGCCCAGACCGTCGGCGAGCGCGCCGCGGAGTACGCCGGGCGCCTCGAGGTGGTCACCACCGACGCCCTGCGTGTCACGCGCGCGCAGGTATCCCGAATGCCCACGGCGCTGGTGGCCAACCTGCCCTACAACGTATCCGTGCCGGTGCTGCTGCACATGCTGGAGGAGTTCCCCACGATCCGCCGAGTCCTCGTCATGGTGCAGAAAGAGGTCGCGGACCGGCTCGCCGCGGAACCCGGCTCGAAAATTTACGGGGTGCCCAGCGTCAAAGCCTCCTTCTACGGCCGCGTGAGCCGCGCCGGGGTGATCGGCAAGAACGTGTTCTGGCCCGCCCCCAACATCGAGTCGGGGCTCGTGCGAATCGACGTCGACGCCTCCGTCGACCGTTCACTGCAGCCCCGGGTTTTTCCGCTTGTCGACGCCGCGTTTGCCCAGCGCCGCAAAACCCTGCGCTCCACGCTGTCCGCCGCCTTCGGCTCCACCCAGCGCGCCGAGGAGGCGCTGACCGCCGCCGGGATCGACCCCGGCCTGCGCGGCGAGCGGCTCTCGGTGGATGACTTCGTCCGTCTCGCCGAGGCGGGTGTGAACAGGTGATCGTCGAGTTCGCTGCGTCGGCGCCCGCCAAGGTCAACCTCCACCTGGGCGTGGGGGACGTCCGCGCGGACGGGTACCACGACCTGACAACCGTGTTCCAGGCGGTCAATGTGCGCGAGACCGTGCGCCTGACGGTGGACACCGAAGCGGAGCGGGTGACACAGGGTCCGGTTGTGACCGGCATGTCGACGCGTTTCCGGATCCGCGAGCCCGGCGAGGACATTGACACCGAGAAGAACCTCGCGTGGCGCGCCGTCGAGGCGGTGGCGGCCGAGCACCGGCGCACGTTTTCCGCCCCGCTGCCGCCGGTGCGGATCGCGGTGGACAAGCGCGTGTTCGTCGCGGGAGGGATGGCCGGCGGTTCCGCGGACGCGGCCGCGGCGCTCGTGGCCGCCAACGAATTCATCGCGGAGTTCGGCGGCGGCCGGCTCACCGATGACACCCTCGTGCGTCTCGGCAAAACGCTCGGCGCGGACGTTCCGTTCTGCCTGATGGGCGGCACTGCGCTGGGCACGGGCCGCGGAGATGACCTCGTGGAGATGATGGCGCGCGGGGAGTACGCGTGGGTGTTTATCAACCCTGGCCTCGCCCTGCCGACGGGGCAGACGTTTTCGCGTCTCGACGACATGCGCCACGACAACCCAGCGCTGGTTCCGCACATGGACACCACCGCACTCGCGCAGGCCCTGGTCACCGGCGATCCGCGCCGCGTGGCCGCTGCGCTGCACAACGACCTCGAACCCGCGGCCGTGGCGCTGCGCCCCCAGCTGCGGCGCCTGCTTACGGTCGCGTCCGAGTACGGTTTGAACGCGGTGGTCTCCGGCTCGGGCCCGACGGTGGCGTTTTTGGGTGCCGACTTCCTGAAGGCGTCCAACGCCTGCAACGAGATCCTGGACAACTACCACGAATACGAGGCGGTCGTGGCCGCCGGCCCGGCTGAGGGAGCCCATGTCGAATCTGATTAACCTTGAGAACGTGTCCAAGTCGTGGGGGCTAAAAACCCTGCTCGACTCCGTCTCGCTCGGCGTGCAGACGGGCGAGCGCATCGGCATCGTCGGCGTCAACGGCGGCGGCAAGACCACCCTGCTCGAGGTGCTCACCGGCATCGAGGCACCCGACGCAGGGCGCGTGTCCCACACCTCCGATCTGCGCATGGCCGTGGTCACCCAGCGCTTCGATCTCGACGAGGACCTGAACATCGGCCAGGCCGTGGTCGAGCCGCTCGGTGTGCACACCTACCAGTGGGCCTCCAACGCCAAAGTGCGCGAGGTGCTCGAGGGCACCGGCGTGGCCGAGCTCGGGCTGGACACGCGGGTGGGGGATCTCTCGGGCGGCGAACGCCGCCGCGTCAACCTAGCCGCGGCCCTCGTGCAGGATCTCGACCTGGTGGTGCTGGACGAGCCGACGAACCACCTCGACGTGGAGGGCGTGCAGTGGCTCGCCGAGCACCTGCTCGCGCGCAAGATCGCGGTGGTGGTGGTCACCCACGACCGCTGGTTCCTCGACACCGTGGCTACGCTGACGTGGGAGGTCCACGACGGCACCGTCGACGTCTACGAGGGCGGTTACAACGATTGGACGTTCGCCCGCGCCGAGCGCGCCCGCCAGGCCGACGCCATCGAGCAGCGCCGCCAAAACCTGGCCCGCAAGGAGTTGGCCTGGCTGCGCCGCGGCGCTCCCGCGCGCACCTCGAAGCCGCGCTACCGCATCGAGGCGGCCGAGGCGCTCATCTCGAACGTCCCCGCGCCCCGCGACACCGTCGAGCTCATGGCGTTTTCACGGCAGCGGCAGGGCAAGATCGTCATCGAGCTCGAGGACGCGCGCGTGGAGACGCCGGACGGCCGGATGCTCGTCGACCACCTGACGTGGCGCCTCGCGCCGGGCGAGCGCATCGGTCTCGTCGGCGTCAACGGCTCCGGCAAGACGACGCTGCTGCGCACGCTCGCCGGGGAGTACCCGCTGGCCGCCGGCAGGCGCGTGGAGGGCAAAACCACCCGCATCGGGTGGCTGCGCCAGGAATTGGACGATCTCGACCCCTCCCGCCGCGTCATCGACGCAGTCGAGGACGTGGCCAACTACATCCAGCTGGGGAACAAGGAAATTTCCGCCTCCCAGCTCGCCGAGCGCCTCGGGTTCTCGCCGAAGCGCCAGCGCACGCCCGTCGGCGACCTCTCCGGCGGTGAGCGCCGCCGCCTGCAGCTCACCCGCGTGCTCATGGGCGAGCCGAACGTTTTGCTTCTCGACGAGCCCACCAACGACCTGGACATCGACACGCTCCAGGAACTCGAGGACCTGCTCGACGGCTGGCCCGGCACGCTCGTGGTGATCTCGCACGACCGCTACCTCATCGAGCGCGTCACGGATGTCAGTTACGCGCTGTTCGGCGACGGGACGCTCACGAACCTGCCGGGGGGAATCGAGCAGTACCTCTCCCGCCGCGCCGCCGACGCCGCGCAACCGGTCCCGGCCGATGCCGGGGAGAAAGAGCGCGGGGCGGGCGTCGAAAAGCACAAGCACGAGCTGCGCAAGCAAATGAACGCGGTTGAACGCAAGATTGCCAAGGCCGATGGCCAGGCGGAGGCGATCGAGGCGGAGATCGCGCAGATGTCGGCTCTCGCGAGCCCGGACTTCGCGGCGATCGGGGACAAGACCGCCGAGCTTTCCCGCGTGCGCGCCGAGCGCGAGGAGCTGGAGACGGAGTGGCTGGAGCTGGGCGAAGCGCTGGAGGCCTGAGCCGCCCGCGTACGCTTGGCACCATGATCCTGATCAACGTCAAGTTCCAGCCCCTGCCCGAAAACGTGGACAACTTCCGCGAGCTCGTCACCGACTTCACCGACGCCACCCGCGCCGAGGACGGGTGCCTGTTCTTCGACTGGTACCGCAGCGAGGAGAACCCCGCGGAGTACATCCTGGTCGAGGGCTTCGAGGACGACGCCGCGGAGGCCCACGTCACCTCCGCCCACTTCAAGCGGGCGCAGGAATACTTCCCGACGATCCTCGCGCGGACCCCGCAGATCATCAACACGCTCATCGAGGGCAAGCGCGACTGGGACACGATGGCGGAGTTCACGGTTGAGTAAGCTTTCACGACAGGCATACGAAAAGGAGCTGGCGCGGCTGCAGGCCGAACTTGTGGCCATGCAGCACTGGGTTGTCACCACCGGCGCGCGCCTGGTCATCGTCATGGAGGGCCGCGACGCCGCCGGCAAGGGTTCCGCCATCAAGCGCATCACGCAGTACCTCAACCCGCGCACCTGCCGGATTGAGGCGCTGCCGAAGCCGACCGAGCGCGAGCGGGGCCAGTGGTACTTCCAGCGCTACGTGGAGCGGCTGCCCGCTGCCGGGGAAATCGTCATCTTCGACCGCTCCTGGTACAACCGCGCCGGGGTCGAGCGCGTCATGGGCTACTGCACCTCGCAGGAGTATCGCCGTTTCCTCCACCAGGCCCCGATCTTCGAGCGCCTGCTCGTCGAGGACGGCATCATGCTGCGCAAATACTGGTTCTCCGTGTCGGACGAGGAGCAGTACGACCGTTTCGTGGCGCGCCGCGACGACCCGCTGCGCCGCTGGAAGCTCTCCGCGACGGATATCGAGTCCATCTCCAAGTGGGAGGACTACTCGCGCGCGAAGGACGAGATGTTCGTGCACACCGATATCCCGTCCGCGCCGTGGTACACGGTGGAGTCCGATGACAAGAAGCGCTCCCGGATCAACGTCATCTCGCACCTGTTGTCCACGATCCCCTACGAGCACCTCGAACAGGACCTGCCGGAGATCCCGCCGCGGCCGCCGTCACACGGGTACGAGCGCCCCCCGCGCACTGAGTTCCGTTACGTGCCCGACGTCGCGGCCGAGCTCGAGGCCAAGAAGAAAAAGAAGAGCTAGCGCCGCCGGGGCCCGGAGACCGTCGGATCCCCCGGGATCCAGAACCGCAAGGGGGCGTCGGCGTTCTTGGAGATGCCGATGCGCGGGCCGGCGACCCACTCGGGCTCGGCGGTGCGGGGCAGAAGGGTGACGGGGGTGCCGTTGTCCTCGAGCGCGAGCCCCAACGCCTTGCCCAGGTTGCCGGGGCCGCGCGCCAAGTTCTCGGCGCGCTGGCGTCGGGCGAGGGCGAGTTCCACGCCGTCGACAACCTCCCCCGCGCGCATGAGGCAGCCCTGGCCCGTGCCCTCGGGGGCGCACACGATGTTGCCGTTGAGGTGGATGCCGTAGGAGAGGTAGACGTAGAGCCGGCCGGGCGGGCCGAACATCGCGGCGTTGCGCCGCGTCATCCCCCGGAAGGTGTGGGACGCCTCGTCGCCCGCGCCCAGGTAGGCCTCCACCTCCGTCAGACGCACGGTGACCCCCTTGTGCTGGATGTAGCACCCGAGCAGCTGCGGGGCGACGACGTCGGCGCTGCGCGAGAAGTCGATCACTGCTCCAGCCACCGCCCGATGCGCCGCAGCGCGCCGTTCTCGTCGTTGGTCTCCACCACGTCGTCGGCGATGCGCTTGAGGTCCTCGTGGGCGTTGCCCATCGCCACCGCCCAGCCGGCGGCCTCGAGCATGGCGTAGTCGTTGAGGTAGTCGCCGATCGCGGCGGTGTCCTCGCGGCGCACACCCAGCTTCTCGGCCAGCGTCCGGAGCGCGACTCCCTTGTTCACCTCCGGGGGCATGATGTCGATCCAGTGCTTCGAACTGACCACGGGGTTGAGCTCGGGGACCAGGCGCTGGAGGTCGGGCAGGACGTCGCGCTCCGCGTCCCCGGCGGCGTAGACGGCGATCTTGACGGTGTCGTCCGGGTCGCCTGCCAGGGCGTCGGCAAGCGAGCTCACCTGCTGGTTGGCCAGGTAGTATTTGTCCACCTCGGCCTGGAACTCCGGCGGCATGCCCGCGCGGGTGTAAGACACCTCCGGCTTGCACAGCACCGCCTGCTCGAGCGCGTCGACGACGCGGCGCACCGAATCGACCGGCAACGGCCGCACCGACACGATCTCTCCGCGGTGCCACACGACGGCGCCGTTCTCGGCGATGAAGGTGTCGGGCTCATCGCGGGAGAACATGGCGCGCAGCGTGGCCAGCTGGCGCCCGGAGGCGGGGGTGATGGCCATGCCCGCCTCCCGCGCGCGGGGGAGCAGATCCCAGAACGCATCCGGGATAGATCCGGTGGAGTCGAGGAGTGTTCCGTCCATGTCGAGTGCGACGATTTTGGGTGCGGGCATGCCCACCTTTCGTGTAACACTGGTGATTATGAACCAGCCTGTGATAACGGACGTTGTGAACCATACCGGAGTGCTCACCCTCGACCGCCCCAAGGCGCTGAACTCGTTGAACCACGAGATGGTGCGGCTGATCGCGGAGGCGCTGGAGCGCTGGCGTGACGACGCCTCCGTCCACCAGGTCGTGATCCGCTCCTCGAGCAAGCACTTCTGCGCCGGCGGCGACGTCCGCGCGGCGCGCGACGGCGTGCTCTCCGGCCGCACTGACGAGGTCGACGCCTTCTTCAGCGACGAGTACGCGCTGAACCTGGTGATAGCAAACTACCCCAAGCCCTACATCGCTCTGGCCAGCGGCGTGATTATGGGCGGCGGACTCGGCGTGAGCGCGCATGGCTCGCACCTAGTTGTCACCGAGGACGCGTTCGCCTCGATGCCAGAGATGAACATCGGCTACATCACGGACGTGGGCATGAGCTGGAAGCTGCAGCACCTGCCGAAGATGCCCTCGCAGGCCCTGGGTACCTATCTCGCGCTGACGGGCTACCGGCTCACGCCCGACGACATGCTCGCCACCGGGCTGGCCACCCACAAGGTCTCAACCCTCGACGGGCTGGTGGAGCGCATTGCCGACGAGGGCGTGGGTGCGCTGGACGCCGTCGCCCTCGAGCCGGGGCACTCGGCGCTCACCGACCGCCTCGGCGGCATCGAGGAGCGCTTCAGCGGGTCCTGGGCCGAGATCTCCGGCCGCCTGAACGACGAGGACAAGGAGCTTCTCGCGCAGGCGTCCCCGTCCGCGCTAGTCGCGGCAACCCAGCTCTTGCGGGCCAACGCCACGCTCGAC
This sequence comes from Corynebacterium mycetoides, assembly GCF_900103625.1. Taxonomy (NCBI): domain Bacteria; kingdom Bacillati; phylum Actinomycetota; class Actinomycetes; order Mycobacteriales; family Corynebacteriaceae; genus Corynebacterium; species Corynebacterium mycetoides. Next base: position 140,515 of record NZ_LT629700.1, read on the forward strand.
CTCGCGCAGGCCCTGGACAACGAGCGCGCCCTGGCCGCCGTGATGTACCGGGAGCCGGATTTCGCGGAGGGGGTGCGGGCGGTGCTGGTGGACAAGACCAACGACGCGCGCTTCGCCCCCGAGCCGAGCCCGGAGAAATACCGCGACGCCCTCGTGCACGGAGGTAGCAATTAAGGGGTAAAGGAAGGGGTAAAGGCCGTCTCACCATGCCCGATTGGCTAGACTAGGGGGGGTCTCAACCGTACCCCCGCTACCACCAAAGGAAACCGCGCCGTGACTGCACCTGCCGCATCGACCGCTCCCCAGAACGATTGGAACCACAAGCTCACCCTCGCTCAGGAGATGCTGCCGCTGATCAGCCAGCTCCACCGCGAGAACAACGCTGTGACCTCCATCTACGGCCGCATTCTGGTCGGGGTGACCGACGTCGACATCATCAAGGCCCACCGCTACGCCCGCCGCATCGTCGAGCGCGAGCTGTCCCTGGATGAGACGCTGCCGATTTTGAAGGAGCTCGTGCAGCTGGACCTGGGCACCAGCTCGATCGACCTGGGCCGGCTGGCCAAGAACTACTCCCGCACGAACGGCGCCGACCTGCGCTCCTTCCTGGAGGAGGAGCTCGCCGGCGCGATCGGCACGGCGAAGAAGACCGAGCCGCGCGATGTGGTGCTCTACGGTTTCGGCCGCATCGGACGCCTCCTGGCGCGCATCCTCATCGCCCGCGAGGCCACCTACGGCGGCGTACGCCTGCGTGCCGTGGTGGTGCGCAAGAAGGGGGACGACGACATTGTCAAGCGCGCCTCCCTGCTGCGCCGCGACTCGGTGCACGGCGCCTTCAACGGAACCATCACCGTCGACCACGACAAAGAGATCATCTGGGCCAACGGCACCGCCATCCAGATGATTTACTCGGACGACCCGGCCTCGATCGACTACACCGCCTACGGCATCCACGACGCAATCGTGGTGGACAACACCGGCAAGTGGCGCGACCGCGAGGGGCTGTCCAAGCACCTGGAGTCCAAGGGCGTGCAGAAGGCGCTGCTCACCGCGCCGGGCAAGGGCGACGTGCGCAACATTGTCTACGGCGTCAACCACCAGGACATCACCGACGATCCTTCCGACAACGTCCTGTCGGCCGCCTCCTGCACCACCAACGGCATCACCCCCGTGCTCAAGGTGATCAATGACCGCTACGGCGTGCGCCACGGACACGTGGAAACCGTCCACTCCTACACCAACGACCAGAACCTGGCGGACAACTACCACAAGGGCCCGCGCCGCGGCCGCGCCGCAGGACTGAACATGGTGCTCACCGAGACTGGCGCGGCTAAGGCCGTGTCCAAGGCGCTGCCGGAGTTCGAGGGCAAGCTCACCGGCAACGCGATCCGCGTCCCCACCCCGGACGACTCCATGGCGGTGCTGAACCTGGAGTTGGACAAGGAAGTGGAAAAGGACGAGGTCAACGAGTTCCTCCGCCGCGTCTCCACCGATTCCAACCTGCGCCAGCAGATCGATTACATCAATTCCCCCGATATTGTCTCGACCGACCTGCTCGGCTCCACCCACGCCGGCGTGGTCGACGGTTTGGCCACGATCACCTCCGGCAACCACCTCGTTCTCTACGTCTGGTACGACAACGAGTACGGCTACTCCAACCAGGTGGTCCGGATCGTGGAGGAAATCGCGGGAGTGCGCCCGGAGATCTACCCCGAGCGCAAGGATCCCGCCGACATCCGCTAGCGGGTTCGCGCGTTCCTGTTGTTCAGCAGGGCGTCCACGCTGTAGAGGCCGGCGCCGGCCGCCGCGAGCGCGAGCGAGGCCGCGGCGATGGCGCCGACGAGCTCGACGGTCGCGGCGATGGCGCTGGTGAGGCCCGGTGCGGGCACGCCCATTCCGGCGAACGCCTCGCTGGTGCCGGCCAGGGTCCACTCGTTGAACCTCTGCCAGCCGTGGGGGATGAGGATCACGCCCAGGAGGACGCGGGAGAGAAGCAGGGAAATATTCTTGAACGTTGTCATGTCGACAATAAAGGCATGTGACGTGTCAACGATCAACTTGGCGGGCCGCGATGGCCTTCCCGTACAGCTCCACCAGGCGGTTCGTGGACGCGGCCCACGACCAGCGCAGCGCCTCCTCGCGCGCCGCGCGGGACATCCGGGCGCGCAATGGGGCGTCGACAAGCAGATCGCCCAGCGGCCCGGCCCACGCGGCGTCGGGCAGCTCTGGGTCGACGAGAAACCCGGTCACGCCGTCGGCGATGACGTAGGGCAACCCGCCCGCCCGCGCGCCGACCACCGGCACCCCGGAGGCGAACGCCTCCAGCGCGGCGAAGCCCAGCGTCTCGGTGGTGGAGGGAAACAGCAGCGCGTCGCCCGAGGCGTAGGCCTGCTGCAGTTGCGCCCCCGACATGTAGCCGGTGAACGTGATCCACTCGCGGTTCATGGTCTTTTTTAGCTCGTCGAGCTGCGGGCCCGCGCCGATGACCGCCAGGTGCGCGTCGGGCACACGCTCGCGCAGCGCCTCCATGATTCCGAGCGTGCGGGCCGTGGATTTTTCCGCCGACACCCTGCCCACGTAGGTGACCAGGGGGGCGTCGGGATGGCCGTCGGTAAGCATGGCGCGCATCTCGCGCGTGCGCTTGGCCGGATCGAAACCATCGGTGTCCACGGCCTTGGGCCAGATCTCGACGTTGTCGATGCTGTACTCCGCGGCCTTGTCCAGCATCGGCGCGGACGTGACCAGGTTGACCTGCGCCCTGCCGTGGAACAGGCGGATGCCCCACTTCGCCGGGCCCGACAGCCACCCCGCCCCGAGGCGCACCGTGTACTCGGGCACGTCGGTGTGGAAGGAGGCGAGGATGGGGTAGCCTAGGCGGTCGGAGACGAGCGTGGCCGCCCCGGCCGTCCACATCGGATTGACCGCGTGCACTACGTCCGGGGCGAACTGCTTCAGGCGCCGGAATACGCCCGGGGTGGGCAGGCCGACCAAGTTTTCCGGGTAGATGGGCCAAAACGGCACCGCGGGGATCCGCACGACCTCGAAGCCCGCGTACGTCGTCGGGCCCGTGCCCGGCGCGAACACCATGACCTCGTGGCCCATCTCCGCCAACTGGTCGAGCGTGCGCGTCACGCGCGTGACAATGCCGTCGATCTTCGGCAGGAAGACCTCCGTGAAGAGGGCGATGCGCATTGACTACTTCTCGCCGGAGGGAACGCCCTCGGACTGGTTCTGCGTCCACAGGGAGCGCGCGGGGATCTTCGAGCGGTCGACGCGGTCGGCGTAGCGCTTGGCCACGTCTTCAACCTCCTGCAGGAGGCCCTCCGCGAGTTTCGTCGGCTTGAGCCCCAGGTCGAGGAACGTATCGTTGCTCACGTACAGCTCGTTCTCGGCGGCCTCCTTGCGGGGGTTGGGCACAAGCGCAAATTCGGTGCCCGAGATCTTCGAGACGAGCTCGGCGAGCTCGCGCACGCGGTGGGTCTCGGTCATCTGGTTGAGAATCATCACCCGCTCGCCGCGCGCCGGCGGGTTGTTCAGGGCGATCTCAATGCACTTCGCCATGTCGCGGATGTGGATGAACGCGCGCGTCTGCCCGCCGGTTCCGTGCACCGTCAGCGGGTAGCCGATCGCGGCCTGCATGAGGAAGCGGTTGAGCACGGTGCCGTAGTCGCCGTCGTAATCGAAGCGGTTGATCAACCGCTCGTCGCGCTCGGTCTGAGGGGTGTGGGTGCCCCAGATGATGCCCTGGTGCAGGTCGGTGATGCGCAGCTCGTCGTTCTTGGCGTAGTAGGCGAAAAGATTCTGGTCGAGCACCTTGGTCAGGTGGTAGACCGAGCCCGGGTTGGTGGGGTAGAGGATCTGCTGCTCGACGGTCGTTCCCTCGTCCGTGTCCACCGTGATGTCGAGGTAGCCCTCCGGGATTTTCATTCCGGCGGTGCCGTAGCCGTACACGCCCATGGTGCCCAGGTGCACGACGTGGATGTCCAGGCCGGATTCCACGATGGCGACCAGCAGGTTGTGGGTGGCGTTGACGTTGTTGTCGACGGTGTAGCGCTTCGTGCGCTGGTTCTTCATCGAGTACGGCGCGGCGCGCTGCTCCGCGAAGTGGACGACGGCGTCGGGCTGGAACTCGTTGATAAACGCGGAGAGAGCCTCGTAGTCCCAGGCGACGTCGACGTTGCGGAAGCCGATCTCCTTGCCGGAGACCTCTTTCCACGCGGCGAGGCGCTCCTCGATCGACGCGATCGGCGTCAGCGACTCCGCCCCGAGCTCCTCATCGATGCGGCGGCGCGACAGGTTGTCCACGATGACGACGTCGTGGCCGAGGTCGGAGAGGTGGAGGGACGCGGGCCAGCCACAGAACCCGTCTCCGCCCAGAATCGCAATCTTCACTATTGACAACCTTTCTCGTCACACACACGCGCCCGGGACGGGGCGCGGGTTTCCCGTCAACGTTACCCGGGGTAGGTGCGGGTCGCCGGGTGAACCCGAGGCGCGCCAGGTGAACGTCTGATTACATTTCCAATTCGCGGACAGATGACATTTCCGCTGGGTATCGTGTGTCACATGAACCCGGGCACAGCAAGAGATGTCACTCCTGACGCTAACAAGGTCATCATCGTCGGCACCGGCCTGGCCGGCCTCGTCGCCGGCTACGAGGCCCAAAAAGCCGGACGCCATGTCATCTTCGTCGACCAGGAAAGCCGGGAGAATCTCGGGGGTCAGGCGTTTTGGTCGCTCGGCGGCCTGTTCATGGTCGGCTCTCCCGAGCAGAAGATGATGCGGGTCAACGACTACGAAGAGCTCGCGTGGATGGACTGGGAGAACTCCGCCGACTACGACCCCGGCGACAACGACACGTGGCCGCGTAGATGGGGCCGCGAGTTTGTCCGCTTCGCCACCCACGAGATGCACGGCTACCTCAAGGGCCTCGGCCTGCGCGTGCTGCCCACCATCGGCTGGGCCGAGCGCGGCTCCGGCGACGCCTCCGGCCACGGCAACTCCGTTCCCCGCTTCCACGTCACCTGGGGGACCGGCCCCGAGGTCGTGCGCGTGTTCCGCGAGCCGCTTCTTCAGGCCGAGAAGGAGGGCACGGTGGAGTTCCGCTTCCGCCACCGCGTCGACGACATCGTCGTCGAGAACGGCCGGGCGGTGGGGGTGACGGGCGTCGTGCTTGCCGACGACCCCGCCGTGCGCGGCGCCGCCTCCAACCACGACGAGACAGGCGCGTTTGAGCTTCGGGGCGCGGGCGTCGTCATCGCCACCGGCGGAATCGGCGGCAACCTGGACAAGGTGCGACGGATGTGGCCGGACGACCGCTGGGGCCCGTGCCCGGAGAATCTGGTCACCGGCGTGCCGGATTGCGCAATGAACGCGCGGGTGACGGTGGTCGAGGTGGAGGAGATCGTGCCCCGCGGCGCGCTGGACCCCGCGAGTATCCACACCCCGTCCATTTACGTCGACCGGATTGTCCCGCTGACGTACGAACAGAGCCAGTACAAGCCGATTGAACAGGTGACGCTTTACAGCGAGGACGAGGACACCCACACCCCGGACTCGCAGTCTGGGCCCGGCTGGTCGCGCGAGCAGATGGCGCAGCGTGCAGCCCACGAGCTGCGCGACGGGGAGTACGTGAACCTGGGGATCGGCTTGCCCACCCTGGTTCCGTCGTTCGTGGACGACTCCACGGGCGTGTGTCTGCAGAGCGAGAACGGGATTCTGAAGACAGGCCGTTTCCCCGCGACTACGAGTTGGACCCGGACACCATCAATGCGGGGAAGCAGACCGTGACGGTGCGTCCGGGAGGTTCATTCTTCAGCTCGTCCTCGAGCTTCGCGATGATCCGCGGCGGACACATCGACACCGCCATCCTTGGCGCGTTCCAGGTGAGCCAGTCCGGGGACATCGCCAACTGGGGAATCCCCGGCAAGAACATGCGTGGAATGGGCGGCGCGATGGACCTCGTCGAGGGCGCGCGCCGGGTGATTGTGCTCATGGAACACACCGCCCCCGACGGCGGCTCCCGCGTCCTGCCAGAGTGCACCTACCCGCTGACCGCCAAAGAGGCGGTATCGAAAATCATCACCAACCTCTGCGTGTTTGAGGTGGACCCCGGAGCGGGGGCTCACCCTCGTAGAGCTGGCTCCCGGGGTCTCCGTGGAGGACGTCGAGCGCGCCACCGAGGCGGATTTCGTCTCCGCCCTCCACTAGCCCTCCACTAGCCCTCCACTAGACCTCGACGACGAGCGCGAGGTGGATGCTGCTCAGCTCGTACTCGCCGGGCCCGGCGGGCAGCTCCGCCAGCTCGGCCGCTGTGGCGCGGCTGACGGGGATGACCCACCCGCGGGCCGGGTCGAGCACGGGGACGGCGTCGCGGCCGGCGCGCTCAAAGGTGACGGCGCGGCCATCGGAGGGAAGCAGGCGCAACGGGGCGTCGAGACGCGACAGGCGGGCGAGAGCCTCGGCGGTCAAGGTCACGATGACCAGCTTCTCGTCCGTGTCGGGCGACAAGTTCGCGGTACGCACCTCGACCTCGGAGGGGAGGTCCACCGGTGCGGGGCCCACGAGGGCGCGCAGAGAACCGAACAATCCCATGTCCCAAGGGTATAACCTCACAGTCATGAGCAACAACGACGCTAATAACCTGACGGTAAGGCCGCCGAGGTAATGGGCTCTCACCGCGCGGAGCTCGTGTTGCCCTACGGCCCGGGCGAGGCCGTCATCCTCGAACCCCCGCACAGCCACGAGAATCCCCTGACATTGCGAGCCAACCGCCTGAATGCCCATGGCTGGAAGCTGGTGGGCAAGCGGGTGCTTATGGACTTCGGCATGGACGCCATGGTGGACCGCGCCGCCGCGTTGACCTACTACGCCATTTTGTCGGCCGCCCCGACCGTGCTCGCGCTGTACTCCATCGCCACACTTCTCCTGCCGCGCGACAGGGACGATGCCGCCGAGTTGTTTACGGAGTTCGTGGCGCGCTACGTCCCGGACGAGCTCGAAGCCGATGCGGTTCAGTTTCTCCTGAACGTGGTGGGGACGCCGTCGCAAAGCACAGTGGCCCTCGTTGTGTCGGTCCTCATCTCGCTGCTGTCAGCATCCGCCTACGTGCGGTCGTTTTCCCGCAACGCGAACGTGATCTACGGCCGGGCGGAGGGGCGCACGCTGCCCGTTATCTGGCTGACCATGTGGCTGCTCACCATCGTGCTGGTCAGCGGCGTGGCCGTGCTCGTTTTCGCTTCCTTACTGCGCGAGCCCCTCGTTGTCGGCGTGCTCCGCCCCTTCGCGGAACCCTTCGGCCTGACCGGAACGGTGGAGTACCTCACGGAGAAGTTCTTCCCCGTGTGGCAGTGGCTGCGGCTGCCGGTCATCGCCGGTGTGTCGGTGCTGCTCGTGTCGTTGCTGTATTACTACGCGCCGAATGTGCGTCCCGGGCGCTACCGCCTGCTCACGCTCGGGTCCTTTCTCGCGCAGCTCTTCATCGCCGGTGTGTGGCTGCTGTTAGGGCTTTATTTGTCCGCCTTCGGGGTGCGCAGCGCCTACGGGGCGTTCGGGATCGTCCTGGCCGTTTTGGGTGTCGTCTGGGTGATGAACGTTGTTCTGCTGCTCGGGCTGAAGATCGACGCGGAGATTCTGCGCGCGAAAGAGCTGCAGGTCGGCCTCGATTCTGAGACGACGATCCAGGCCCGGCCTCGGTCGACGGAGGCCGTGAAGTTCCGGTTGCAACTCAAACGCTGGGCCGGCCGCTCCGCCCGGGAGATCAAGGGGCGCAACGCATAACGCAGTATTAACGCGTACCCTCGTGTCACATGACACTTACAGATCCGCGTAAAAAGTACCCAGTTATCTCCCCGCCCGAGCAGACCCAGGACAACCCCGGCCTCGACGCCGACATGGTGCCTACCGCTGACCACGGCGAGGATTCCTACTCAGGCTCCGGCAAGCTCGAGGGGCGTAAGGCCCTGATCACCGGCGGCGACTCCGGTATCGGCGCCGCCGTGGCCATCGCCTACGCCCGCGAGGGCGCCGACGTCGCCATCGCGTACCTGCCGTCCGAGGAGGAGGACGCCAAGAACATTGTCCGGCTCATCGAGGACGCCGGCCGCACGGCCGTTGCCCTCCCCGGCAACCTGGAGAGCCGCCAGGAGTGCTTCGACACCGTCGACAAGGCCGTGAGCGCGCTGGGCGGCATCGACATCCTGGTCAACAACGCCGGCCGGCAAATCGCCCACGAGGACTTCCTCGACATCACCGAGGAGGAGTACGACAAGACAATCAAGACCAACATTTACGCCCCCTTCTACCTCGTCCAAGCGGCCGTGCCCCACATGGCGCCGGGCAGCTCGATTATCTTCACCTCCTCGATCCAGGCCTACGAGCCGTCCCCGCACCTCGTGCACTACGCGGCGACCAAGGCCGCGATGAACAACATGTCCAAGGGTCTGTCCATGGCCCTGCTGGGGGATAAGGGCATCCGCGTCAATGCGGTGGCACCCGGCCCGATCTGGACCCCGCTGCAGCCGTCGCACGGCCAGCCGGTGGACAAGCTGGTCCAGTTCGGCCAGGAGTCCGAGATGGGCCGTGCCGGCCAGCCGGCCGAGCTCGCCGGGGCGTACGTCTTCCTCGCCTCCGAGGCCGCCTCCTATGTGTCGGGTGAAACGCTTGCCGTGACGGGCGGGGCGGTAACCCCGTAATCTGTAGGGCATGATTGACGCCCGCGACACCGCCCTCATCATCGAAGGGGGCGGGATGCGCAATTCGTACACGGCCCCCGCCATCGTCAAGCTCATTGAGGAAGACGTGCAGTTCGGGTGGGTCGGGGGAGTCTCCGCCGGCGCGACGCACACGCTGTGTTACGCGTCGCGCGACGTCGACCGCGCGAAGTGGTCGTTCACTGAGCTTGCCGCCCACCCCGAGTTCGGCGGGTGGCGCTGGTTCGTGCGCGGCAAGGGGCTCCTCCACTCGGATTTCATCTACGACGGATCCGCCAAGGTCAAGCCCCTCGACTTCGACTCCTTTTCCACCACCACCGAAGAGCTCCACATCGAAGCGACCCGCGCCGACACGGGTGAGACTGTGGTGTGGAACCGCGCGGACCTCGCCGAGATCGACTCGCTGACCTTGGCGGTGCGCGCGTCCTCGACACTGCCGGTGATTATGCCGCTGACCGTCATCGACGGCGTGCCCTACGTCGACGGGGCGCTCGGCTCTTCCGGAGGCCTGCTTATCGACGCCGCTCGGCGCGCCGGGTACGAGAAGTTCCTCGTCCTAGCCACGCGCCCGCGCGACTATGTGAAAGAGGCGCCCTCGCGCCAGAAGCTGCTGCGCCGCGTGCTGCGCAGGCACCCGGCCGTGGTGGACGCCATGATGGGGCGCCCCGACCTCTACAACGCCGCGAAGCGCACGATGCTGGAGCTCGAGGCCGCGGGACAGGCACAGATCTTCTTCCCGGACAACATGTTGGTGGAATCCACGGAGATGGCGGTGGACAAGCTCAACGCCAATTACGCCACGGGCGCGCGCCAGGTGGCGCGCGAGTGGCCGGCGTGGCAGGACTTCCTGCGATGATCGACGCCCGCGACACCGCGCTCATTGTCGAGGGCGGGGGAATGCGGAACTCGTACACCGCGCCAGCCATCGTCCGCTTCATCGAGGAGGGGCTGCATTTCGGCTGGGTGGGCGGCGTGTCCGCGGGCGCCGTGCACGCCGGCAACTACGCCTCTCTGGATGCGCAGCGCGCTACCGCGGCGTTCACGGATTTTGCGACGCACCCGAAGTTCGGCGGCTGGATCAAGCTGGTCCGCGGCCAGGGATATTTCAACTCCGAGTTCATCTACGGCGAGTCCGACGACCTGCTGCCCTTCGACTTCCCCGCGTTCGAGGCGGCGGGCATCGAGCTGCACATCGAGGCGATGCGCGCCGACACCGGCGAGACCGTGAGCTGGACGCGCGACGATTTCCTGCGGGACCCGGCGCTGCTGCGCGTGGCCACGCGGGCGTCCTCCACCGTGCCCAAGGTCATGCCGATAACGCTTATCGACGACGTGCCCTACGTCGACGGCGCGCTGGGAGACTCCGGGGGCCTGCTTTTCGACGCCGCACGGCGCGCCGGCTACGAAAAATTCGTCGTCCTGGGCACGCGGCCCCGCGACTATTGGAAGAAACCGGTTGCCCAGCTGCCCGCCGTGCGCCGCTTCTTCCGCAAGCACCCCGCCATCGCGGATGCGCTGGCGATTCGCGCGGAGCGCTACAACGTGGCGAAACGCGCGATCTTGGAGGCGGAGGAGTCGGGTCGGGCCGTCGTCCTGTTCCCCGAGCACATGCAGGTGGAGTCGACCGAGCGCCGGCTTTACCGCCTCAACGCCAACTACCTGGCCGGGAAGGCCCAAGTGGACCGCGAGTGGGATGCCTGGGTCGACTTCCTCGCCGGATGAGTCGGCTCAGTCGGCTCAGTCGGCTCAGTCGGCTCAGTCGGCGATGAGCGCCTCGATGGTCAGCTCCGGATGCTCTTTCTCAATGAAGGCGAGCTTCCACTTGTCGCCGAATAGTGCGATGAGCTCACCGTCGGAGCGTGTGAACACCTCCACGCCGCGCTGGCGGCCCAGCTCCACGGCGGAGTCAGCGTCGGTGCGCCGGGCCACGGAGTAGGGGACGGGTTCGGTAACGGTTTCGACGTTGTACTCGTTTTCCATGCGCGCCTGCATGACCTCGAACTGCATGGGGCCGACGGCGGCCATGACGGGCGCGGCGTCCCCTCTCAGATCGTTGCGCAGGATCTGCACCACGCCTTCGGCGTCGAGTTGCTCGAGCGCCTTGCGGAACTGCTTGTACTTGCCCAGGGACTTCGCGCGCAGCGTGCGGAAATGCTCGGGCGCGAACTGCGGCATGGGCTTGAACTGCACGTTGCGGCCGGCGTAGATCGTGTCGCCGGGGGCCAGGGACCCGGCGTTGACCAGCCCGATGATGTCGCCCGGGTAGGCGGTTTCCACGGTGTCGCGGGTGCGCCCGAACACGGTGAGCGCGTACTTGGTGGAGAAGGTGCGGCCCGACTGGGCGTGGGTGACCTGCATGCCGCGGTCGAACTCGCCGGAGACCACGCGCATGAACGCCAGGGTGTCGCGGTGGTTCTTGTCCATGCCCGCCTGCACCTTGAACACCACGCCGGAAAAGTCGGCGTCAAGCGCTCGGGGTTCGTCGAGCGATTCGCGCGGGGCGGGGGAGGGGGCGATGGCGCACAGGGTGTCCAGGATCTGGTGCACGCCGAAGTTGAGCATGGCGGAGGCGAAGATCACCGGGGAGGTGACGCACTGCTCGAAGAGTTCCTGGTTGTGCACAGCGCCGTCGGCGGCGAGCAGTTCGGTTTCTTCGACGGCTGTTTCCCAGGCGCCGCCTTCCTTGGCCAGGGCCGCCTCCGGGCCGTAGTGCTCTTCGGGGGCGATGGTGGAGCCGCCGGCGGTGCGGATGAAGTGGATGTAGTTGTCCGGTTCTCCGTCGTCGCCGATGTGCGCCAAGCCGCGGAAGTCGCCCGCCTCACCCACCGGCCAGTACAGAGGGGTGGGCTGCAGGTCAATTTCGGTCACGATCTCGTCGATAAGCTCGAGCGGCTCGCGGCCGACGCGGTCCCACTTGTTGATCACGGTGACGATCGGCAGACCGCGGGCTTTGCACACGCGGAAGAGCTTGAGGGTCTGCGGCTCGAGGCCCTTTGCGGCGTCGATGAGCATGACGGCGGCGTCGACGGCGGAGAGCACGCGGTAGGTGTCCTCCGAGAAGTCGGCGTGGCCGGGCGTGTCGACGAGGTTGATCACGTAGGGCTCGATCGTCTCTGCACCCTCCGGCAGGTACTCGAACTGGAGCGCCGACGAGGCGATCGAGATTCCGCGGTCTTTTTCCATCTCCATCCAGTCGGAGACGGTCGCCTTGCGGTTGCCCTTGCCGTGGACCGCACCCGCCTCCGAGATGACGTGCGCGTGCAACGCGAGCGCCTCGGTGAGGGTGGACTTGCCGGCGTCGGGGTGCGCGATGACGGCGAAGGTGCGGCGGCGTGCGGCCTCGGAAAGGGTGCTCATAGTTGCACAACGATAGTCTGTGTATAGTGAAACCCGATAATTGTAGATACATCAACAAGAGGGGTTTACCATGACCATCGGCATCATTCTCGGTTCCACCCGCGGCGGCCGCGCCGGCGAGGCAGTCGCCCACTGGGTGGCCGACGCAGCCCAGAACCGCGAGGGCTTCGACTACCGCCTTCTGGACCTGAAGGACTTCCAGCTGCCGCTGAACGAGTCCGAGACGGTGCCTATGGCGGCGAACAAGAACTACGACTCCGCGGAGATCACCCGCTGGTCCGAGGCCATCGACGCCTGCGAAGCCTTCGTCTTTGTCACGCCCGAGTACAACCACTCTGTCCCGGCCGCCTTCAAGAACGCCGTGGACTCGCTCGGCTCCGAGTGGGCGGGCAAGCCGGTCGCCTTCGTCGGCTACGGCGCGAACGGCGGTGTGCGAGCCGTCGAGCACTGGCGCCAGATCACCGCGAACTTCCAGATGCCCAACGTGCGCAGCCAGGTCGCGATCTCGATCATGACCGAGTTCCCCGAGGGCCGCTTCACCCCCGCGGACTTCCAGGCAGGGAGCCTGAGCGCCCTGTTCGCCGAGCTCGAGGCCCTGCTCACCCGCCTGCGCTAGCGCGAGTGGATCTCGTTTTGCGCCTTCGCCAGGCCGTCCGCGGTAATGAGCCGCACGGCCTCGGCGGCCAGCGCGATCTGGCCTGAGATATCTCCCTCGACAGGGGAGAGCACCCAATCCACCACGGTCGTCCCCTGCGGGGGGCGGCCAATTCCGATGCGCACCCGCAGATAGTCACGGGTGCCAAGGTGCTCTGTAATCGACTTCAACCCGTTGTGCCCGTTCTCGTTTCCGCCGCGCTTGATGCGCACCGTTCCCGCCGGCAGGTCGAGCTCGTCGTGGCAGACGATGATCCGCTCCGGGGGAACACCCAGTTTGCGCGCGCGGGGCGCGACGTCCTCGCCCGAGGAGTTCATGTACGTCGACGGCTTCATGCGCACCACACCCTCCAAGCCTTCCGGGCCCTCGAGCTGATCGATAACCATGTAGCCCACGTTGTGCCGGGTGTCGGCGTACTCGGCGCCGGGGTTGCCCAAGCCGACAACGAGCCAGTCGGCGGTTTCGGTTTGCGGCTTCCAAAACTTCCACACGCAGGACGACTATAGCGCCCTGACTCCCTAGACCACGCGTGTGGTGTTCTCGATCGCGCCCAGCCCCGCGATCTCGACGCGAACCACGTCCCCGTCTTTCAGGTACCGCCTCGGCTCGCGCGCGTGCAGCACGCCGGCGGGGGTGCCTGTCGCGATGACGTCGCCGGGGTTCAGCGGGTAGAACCCAGAGATAAAGGAGATGAGCTCGGCGGGGCTAAAGACGAGGTCGTCGGTGGGGGCGGACTGCATGAGCTCGCCGTTGAGCCAGGTCTTCAGCTCCGGCCCCGGTCTCCACTCGGTGTCGATCCACGGCCCGAACCCGGAGGTCTTTTCCAGTGATTTGCCCTGGTGCCACTGCTGGGTGCGTTTCTGAAAGTGTCGCTGGGTGTAGTCGTTGATGATCGAGTACCCGGCGATGCAGCCCGCCGCCTCGGCCTCGCTCGCGTGGCGCGCCCGGGAGCCGATCACCACCGCCAGCTCCCCTTCGAAGTCGAGGGTCTCTGCATTGACGGAGGGCACCTCGGCGTCGTCATGTGCCCCGATGAGTGCGTCGGCGAATTTCACGAACAGGGTGGGAACATCCGGGCGCGCATGCCCCATCTCCGCGATGTGCGCGGCGTAGTTCAGGCCCACGCAGATGATTTTCTCCGGCCGCGGCACCACCGGCGCCAGGTCGGCGGGGGAGTAGGCCACGCCCTCGCCCGGCTGCGCGGCGATCGCGCGCCAGTCGGCGTGACGCAGGAGCGTGCCGACGTCCGCGTGGCCGGGGATCAGCGTCGCCGTCCCGGGGGCGTCGATACGCGCTGCGGACGTGCCGGACGCGGTGCGCACTGTAGCGAGTCTCATAGGGCAAGCATAAGCGCGTCGACCGCGTCGGCGGCGATGATCGGCAGCTCCTCGGATTCCTTCTTGCTGAAGGGTTTGAGCACGAAGTCGGCCGGGGACATGCGCCCTGGCGGCCGGCCGATGCCGACGGCGAGCTTGTTGTACTCGCGCGTGCCCAGCGACTGGGAGATGGACTTCAGCCCGTTGTGGCCGTGGTCCCCGCCGCCGGGGCGCAGCGCGACCTCGCCGAACGGGAGGTCCAGCTCGTCGTAGACCACGTAAATGTCGGCCGGGGCAACCTTGAAATACCCGGCGAGGGCCCTGACGGGGCCGCCGGATTCGTTCATGTACCCGCGGGTGCGGGCGGCGACGCGCCCGCCGCTCAGCTCGGCGACCTCGGTGTTGGTTTTCTTGTGCGCGCTCAGGCGCGCGCCCTCCCTCTCCAGAAGTTCCGAGAGGACGAGCACGCCCGCGTTGTGCCGCGTGGCGGCGTAGGAAGGGCCCGGGTTGCCGAGCCCGACGATGAGAGCAGTCACACGAAAGAGACTACTCGGATGCGCCCTCGTCGCCCTCGCCGCCATCGGCGATCTCGACGTCCTTGGCGTTGTCGGCCTCAGCCTCGCTGACGTCGGTCTCCGGCTCCGACTCCTCCTGGAAGAAGGTGACGTTGACCAGGAGCGTCTCGGGGTCGGTGATGAGCTCCGCGCCGGACGGGAGGGTGACGTCGGCGGCGGTGATCTGGTCGCCGATCTCCTTGCCCTCGATATCGACGGTGATCTCTTCCGGGATGTTCAGCGCGTCGACCTCGATCTCGAGCACGTCCGCCTCCTGGAGGACCACGGCATCCTGGGCGGCCTCGCCGACGGTGACGACAGGCACCTCGACGGTGACCTTCTCGCCGCGCTTGACACCGAGCAGGTCGACGTGGTCGATCTCGAGAGTGAGGATGTTCTGGTCGACGTGCTTGACCATGCAGAGCAGCTTGTCGCCGTCGATGTCGAGCTGGAGGATGGCGTTGGTGCCTTCGTTGCGCACGAGCGCGGTCAGCTCAATGCGGTCGACCGCGAAGTGGACGTTCTCTGCCCCGGCCTCGTAGAGGACGCCGGGGACCATGCCGTCGCGGCGCAGGCGGCGGGATGCGCCCTTGCCGAACTCTTCGCGCTTCTGCGCCTTGATGACGGTCTGGGTGGATGCCATGTGAAACTCCTTGTACGTGAGTCGGCCACAGGCAAAGCCTGCGACCACGGGGGACGAAATATCGATCTCGCCGAGTGATCGCAGGCTTAGAAAATCAAGTCTGGTAATCGCAATCGCGTCGATAACGGCCCGCATGGCGGACCCTCGCCGAGACTGCTACATCCTAACAGGAGCTTTTTGCCAGACAAAATGGCCGGTGGCCTGCTCGTCTTCGTGCTCGTGGCCCAGCGGGATGCCGGTTCGCTCCCGGATGAGCAGGGAGACGATGAACCCGATGACTGTCGCCGTCATGAGGTAGACCGTGATCGCCCCGGTGGAGCCGGTGGCCTCGCGCAACGCCGCCGCGATCGTCGGCGCGAAAGCACCCCCCAAAATCGCGCCGATGGCGTAGGTGATAGACGCCCCGGACGCACGGATAGAGGCGGGGAAGAACTCCGCGAATAGGGCGCCGACCTGGCCGTAGGTCAGGCCGAGGCCGACGGCGAGGAAAATCAGCGCCGCGTAAAGATTCGGCAGCTCGGCTGTGTTGACGAGCGGGAACAGCAGCGCCACGGCGATGCCCTGGACGATGAAACCGATCACGAGGGTGCGCTTGCGTCCGATGTAGTCCGAGATCCAGCCGGTGAACGCGGTGGAGATCATCCACGCGGCCCCGGAGGCGGTAACGGCCCAGAGGACGTCCCCGCGGGGCATGCTCAGCTCACCTGTGGCGTACTTCTGAATGTAGCCGCCGGTGGTCATGTACCCCACGGTGCCGTTGGCGGCGAAGATCAGCGCGCCCGTGAGCACCAGCGGGCTAAACCTGGCAAAAAGCGTACCGATCGGGTTCTTCGCCTCCCCCGCGCGGTCGGCCGCCATCTCCTCATAGACGGGGGACTCGTCCACCCCGACGCGGATCCACCAGCCGATGAGCATGAGCACGAAGGAGAAGAGGAACGGCACGCGCCACCCCCATTCCATGAACGCGTCCCCGGGCGCGACGATGTTCATCACCGCGAGCGCGGCCGAGGAGAGCAGCAGGCCGGCCGGCGCGCCGACCTGGGGACCCGCCCCGTACAGGCCACGCTTGTTGCGCGGGGCATGCTCCACCGACAGCAGCACCGCCGAGCCCCACTCTCCGCCGGCGGACACGCCCTGGATGATGCGCAAAATGATGAGCATCACCGGCGCCGCGATCCCCGCGGTGGCGTAGGTGGGGAGCAGACCGATCAGGGTCGTGGCCGCGCCCATCATGATGAGCGTGACCATGAGCACGGTGCGCCTTCCCACCCTGTCGGCGAAGTGCCCGGCCATGAACGCGCCGAGCGGTCGGAACAGGAAGGACAGCCCCACGGTGAGGAAGGAGACGATTGTCGCCGCGGCGGGCCCGATGGGCCCGAACATGAGATCCTTGAACACCAGCCCGGCGACTGCGGCGTACAAGAAGAAGTCGTACCACTCGATAGCGGTGCCGATGGTCGTGGCGGCGATGGCCCTGCGCCGCTCTGTGGCCGTGGCGTTCATTGGGCTTACGCCTGTCCCTCGAACAGGGTGGTCACGGAGCCGTTTTCGAAGATCTCGCGGATCGTCTTGGCCAGAAGCGGGGCGATGGACAGCACGGTGAGGTTGTCCCAGCCCTCGGTGTTCTGCGGCAGGGTGTCGGTGGTGATGACCTCCTCGGCACCGCACTGGCTGAGGCGCTCGCGCGCCGGGTCCGAGAACACGCCGTGGGTGCAGGCGATCAGCACCGACTTCGCTCCCGCGTCCTTGAGAACGCCGACGGCGCCGGCGATGGTCCCGCCGGTGTCGATCATGTCGTCCATGAGGACGCAGTCCTTGCCCTCCACGTCGCCGACGACGCGGTTGGAGACGACCTTGTTGGCGGCATCGATGTCGCGGGTCTTGTGCACGAACGCCATGGGGGCGTCGCCCAGCGTGTTCGCCCATTTTTCCGCCGTCTTGACGCGGCCGGCGTCGGGAGAGACCACGCACAGGTTGTCCATCGAGTACTTGGACTTGATGTACTCCGTCAGGATCGGCATCGCGTGCATGTGGTCGACGGGGCCGTCGAAAAAGCCCTGGATCTGGTCGGTGTGCAGGTCGACGGAGACGATGCGGTCCGCGCCCGCGGTGGCGAGGAGGTCGGCGACCAGGCGGGCGGAAATCGGCTCGCGGCCGCGGTGCTTCTTGTCCTGGCGGGCGTAGGGGTAGAACGGCACGATCGCGGTGATGCGCTTCGCGGAGCCGCGCTTCAGGGCGTCGATCATGATGAGCTGCTCCATCAGCCACTTGTTCAGCGGCTGGGCGTGCGACTGCATGACGAAGCAGTCGGCGCCGCGCACGGACTCCTCGAAGCGGATGAAGATCTCGCCGTTGGCGAAGTCGCGGGCGGTGGTGGGAACGAGGTCGATGCCCAGTTCAGCCGCCACCGCTTCCGCGAGCTCCATGTGGGCGCGGCCCGAGAAGACCTTGAGGTCCTTGTGGTTTTCGGTGGTATATCCGGTCATAGGGGATCCTTTACTTCTCGTGCGTGGCGGCGGCCGCCGCTCTTGCCGCGTCCGTGCCTGGGCGGTTGTGCTCCACCCAGCCTTCGATGTTGCGCTGGCGCCCTTCCTTGATGGCCAAGGCCCCGGGGGGCACATCTTTCGTGACAACAGTACCCGCGCCGGTGTAGGCGCCGTCACCCACGGTCACCGGGGCGACAAAGGTGGTGTCGGAGCCGGTGCGGACATTGTTACCGATGGTGGTGTGGTGTTTGTTCACGCCGTCGTAGTTGGCGAAGACGCTGGAGCAGCCGATGTTGGAGTTGTCGCCGATGGTGGCGTCCCCCACGTACGTCAGGTGCGGGATCTTCGAGCCAGTCCCGATCACGGCGTTCTTGGACTCCACGAAGGTGCCGAGCTTGCCGCCCGCGCCCAGTTCGGTGCCCGGGCGCAGGTAGGTAAACGGGCCGACGGTGGCGTCGGCGCCGATGACGCTGAGCGATCCTTGGGTGCGCGTCACCGTGGCACCCGGGCCGACCTCCATGTCGGTCAGGGTGGTGTCGGGGCCGATCTCGGCTCCGTTGCCAATGACGGTGGAGCCCCAGAGCTGGGTGTTCGGGTGGATCACCACGTCGGAGCCAATCTCCACCTCCACTCCGATCCATGTGGTGGCCGGGTCGATGACGGTAGCCCCTCCGCGCATGGCGCGCTCCACGAGGCGGCGGTTGAGCTCCTTGCCGGCCTCGGCGAGCTGGACTCGGTCGTTGACGCCGGCGAGCTCGCGGGCGTCGGGGGCGGTGAAGGCGGCCACGGTGCGGCCGTCGGCGCGGGCGATGCCGAGGACGTCGGTGATGTAGAGCTCGCCCTGGGCGTTGTCGGAGGTGATCCGCGTCAAGGCGTCGCGGAGCACGGCCCCGTCGAACGCGAAGACGCCGGAGTTGACCTCGGTGACGCGCTTCTGCTCCTCGTCCGCGTCCTTCTCCTCGACGATCTCGACGACGCCGCCGTCAGCGTCGCGGATGATGCGGCCGTAGCCGGTGGGGTCGTCGAATTGGAGGGTGAGTACGGTCACCGCGGCGTGGGCGTCCTCGTGAGCGTGGATGAGTTTCTCAATGGTCGCCCCCCGCAGCAGCGGCACGTCACCGTTGGTGACCACGACGGTGCCGTTGAAATCCGGCACGGCGGTAAGCCCGACCTGCACGGCGTGGCCGGTGCCCTTCTGCTCCTCCTGCACGGTCTGCAGAATCTCGATACTCATCTGCTCCGCGATCTTCTCCACTTCGGGGGAGACCTGGTCGCGCTGGTGGCCCACAACGGCGATGACGTGTTGCGGGGACACCTCCGCGGCCGCGTGCAGTGAGTGCGACAGCAGGCTGCGCCCGCCGATTTCGTGCAGCGTCTTCTGCTTGGCTGATTTCATGCGGGTGCCGGCGCCGGCCGCGAGGACGACGACGGCGCAGGGGGTCTGCTCATTCATGCACACAGCATAACGCCAGACATCTCGCTAGGCGGAGACGTCCTTGAGGTTCCACGCGCCCACGACGCCGGCCGCGCCGAGGACCGCCAGGAAGAGGAGCGCGGCCTGAGTGCCGTAGGCGGCCACGGCGGAACTGATCGCGCCCACGACCAGCAGCACGACGCCCATCACGGTGTTCGAGGCGCCCGTGATCAGGGTGCGCCGCTCTCCCTCGGCCATGTCCACGAGGTAGGTCTTGCGGCTCACACGCACGGCTGTGTGCGCGAGGTTGACGGCGAAGAATCCGGCGGGCATGACGAACGCATTCACGCTTGTCGACGCCACATTGGCGCTCACCACCAGAAGAACAATCACCACCGAGGCCGCGGCGGCCGCCCACGCCATCGTGAGCCGGGAGGACCTGTCGGACCAGATGCCCGAGATGCGCCCACCCACCAGCGCGGCCCCGCCGGAGGCGATAACGAAGGCTCCGAGATTGGACAAGTTGGCACCTTGCTCCTGGGCCAGAACGACGATGAACGGGGTTGACAGGGCGGTGACCAGCATCAGTGAGCGGACGAGAAGGAAGCTGCGCAGCTGAGCGTCTTGGGACACGAGATCCCAGGTGACCTTGATCCAGTTTTCGTCGGGGGCCTCCGCACCGTCCTCCGGTTCCGGTTCCCGAATCCCCTGGAACACGAAGGAGGCGAGGGCCCACGTCGACGCGCCGGCTAAGAGGAGGGCGACCACGACCCACCGGGGGAGGTCGTTCGGCAGAAACGCCAGGGCGAGGCCGATCGCCAGGGTGAACGCGCCGGAGAGGGCGGTGGCGCGGCCTGTGATGAGGCCGCGCCTGCCCTTGTCGATGGTGCGGCCCTGGACGTCCTTTCCGGCAATGGAGCACAGCGCGCGGAAGACGCTCAGCGCGGCGAGGCAGGCGATGACCCCGACGCCCAGCGCGACACCGCTTAAGGTGGCAGCGGCCACCGCGATGCCCACGGCGGAGATCGCCTGCCCCCAGGAGCCGATCAGCCACACGCGCTTGCGGCTCGACTGCGAGCTGACCCAGGGGCTCAGCGCGGCCTGGGGGAGCATGGAGCCGGATTCGCGCACGGGCACGAGAAGGCCGGTGAAGAAGGCAGGGACACCGGCGACGGTGAACAGCCACGGAAGCAGGGTCTTCGCGGCGACGATCTGATCCCCGATGCCTTGCAGCCCGTTGGCCCAGATGAACCGTTTGGCATTGTATTCTTGGTTCTCCACGCCCACAGACTACTCTTGGACCCGACTTAACCTGGTAAGAGAGCTTCTGGTGGCTGCTTTCCCGTTGACGCGTCTGGCCAGAGCTTGTCTATTCTTCGACGTCCCTAGAAGCTGCAACAGGATGCTCGGATGAAGACTTCTGCTGATCACGGTTGAGGAACGTCCTCACGAGGGGTGTGAGAGATGCGAGACCTAGGATCGTCGCGCCGATGAGCGACTCTGGAGGATCTAGGAAGAACAGACAGCAGAGAATCCCGACGATTGAGCCGATCGAGATGGTGGTCGCGACTATAAAACCCGCTTTGGCTTCCCAGATGGCGTGATCAAATGCCTTCCGCGCTATGCGGCGATCCTCCACGGTGTCGTCATGTGCATCATCGAGAATGCGTTTGCCGAGCCCGGGTTGAATGCTTTCGTAGCCCTCAATGATGTGGGGCGGGGGAACAGGGCCCGAGTAGGAGTGACCAATGATGTGGCCGCGATCGGTTAATTGCCCTTCAATCCCCGGGATTGCTGGCTGATTCGGCGGCTGATATTGCCCCCAACTTGGTTGAACGCCCGGATTTGTCTGGTCTGGGTACTGCGACGGGCGGTCCTCAGGGCCTTGTCCACTTGGCTCGAATGGGTGAAAGCGATCTTGTCCATCCCGCGCATTGTGGAGTGGAACATCGTCATGGCTCATACCATACCTTTTCTGAGTTCTATCTGTCTCATTTGCACAGTGTAAGGCGAGATCTGGCGGGATGTGCACCGCAAGATATGGGGTTACGACAGCGCAATCGTCTTTGTATCCGGCACGCCACTATCTAACCGTTTTAGAGCGAGGCTTCTTGGGAGGGGAACAATTTTGCGTTACCAGCCGTATTGCTCGGCCTTCTGAGCGACAGCCGCGCATAACTCTTGGTCATCGATGTATCCCTGTTCGCATCCGTGCATGGTTTGAAGCTCGCCGGAAGACGGGTTCGGGTTTCTGTTGGCATCGTGGCCGTACCCGCACTTGTACGCCGGGCACGTGCCCCCGTCCGCCATTGGTATTTCGTCGAGGCGTTGTTCCTCCTCCAAGGCGCGAAGTTCTTGCTGAGCATTAATGGCTGCAGCGGGCCCGAATTGGGTGTCGTAGCTCGGGTCTGCACCGAGGTTTGCCGCGGTGCAGTTGGCCGGATCCAAGACGTATGCATCCGTGCCGGCGCATCGGTACCCGTTCCCGGGGGTTGTGAAGATCGGGGCAGTAGCCACGGTCTCGGTGGCAGACGCCTTAGTTCCCGTCTCCACGCCTGAGGACGATATCTCCGTCGTGGTTGTGGCCACGGCGGAGGTGGTCGGTCTCGTAGTGGTCGGGATCGAAGATGGCGGGGCCGTCTCACTCGTTGCCGAGGTGGAGTCGCTCTCCGCGGAGCCACAGGCCGCGAGTGCCCCTGTAAGAATGACGGTGCAGAAGAAATGCAGGACGCGTTTCACGATTGTGTCTTCCGGTTCAAGGTCTTTTGAGTGTGCGCATTGTAGGCCACAATAGCGCCCCTGCAGTACTGGCCCCGTACTCCGCACCGTCATCAGATGTTCCAGGCAGGGAGCGTGTGGCGACATAAAAGCCCGAGGCACGCGAGTAGCAAGACTTGCCTCTGCCCGTGGTGGGTGGGGCGCGAGGCCACGACATTTCCACGACATATGGTGTGGAAACGCGTCAAAATCGACCTAAATCGGGGTCTGAGCGGAGCCTTCGAAAACCGTCTTTCACCAGCGAAAATGCCACTTACACGAACACAGCAAAAAGCTTCCCCACCAGGACTCGAACCTAGAATGACGGTACCAAAAACCGTAGTGTTGCCAATTACACCATGGGGAATTATTAGGCGATAGTGTAGCGCACGGGGACGCAAGTAAAGTATCGGGTATGGCTCGTCAGCGAATGACCGGTACGCAGCGCCGGGAGCAACTTGTCGGCGTGGGCCGGGCCGCCTTCGCGGAGCGCGGCTTCGACGGAATTTCCGTGGAGGAGATTTCCTCACGCGCCGGGGTGTCCAAGCCCGTCGTCTACGAGCACTTCGGGGGCAAGGAGGGGCTGTACTTAGCCGTCATCGAGGCGGAGCAGGAACGCCTGCTCACCTCCATCATGTCCTCCATCGGCGAGGGCCGGTGGCGCGAGCGCATCGAGCGGGGGATCGTGGCTCTGTTGTCGTATGTGGAGGATCACACGGACGGTTTCGTCATTCTCGTGCACGGCCAGGTGCCGGGCGGGGAGCAGACGTACTCGACGCTTCTGAGTACATTTACTGCCCAGGTGGCGGATTTGTTGGGGAGGCGTTTAGCCACCGCGGCCTCGACCCGGAGCTGGCACAGCTGCACGCCCAGGCGATCGTGGGCGCGGTGTCGATGACGGCGTTGTGGTGGCTGGACCAGCGCTCGCCGGACAAGTACGCTGTGGCGACCCATGTGGCCAACCTGTGCTGGAATGGGTTGTCTGGGCTGGAGTCGCAGCCGAAGATCATTGAAACGGTGGGGGGAACAAACGTGAAGGGATCTAACTAGTGTCCGATACCGCTCCCGCGTTAGGCGGGTTGCTTACCCGTGCCCTGGCCGACCCGAAGCTGAAAGGGCTGGTCAACAACATTGGCGCTGAGCGCCTGCATGTCACGGGCATCGACCAGTCCCGCGCGTGGGCCGCCGCGGCGTTGGCGCGGGAGGTTCCGGTCTTGGTGGTCACCGCCACCGGGCACGAGGCCGAGGATCTCACCGCGGAGCTGAAGGCGTTGCTTGGCGTCGATAAGGTGGCTCATTTCCCGTCGCTGGAAACTCTGCCGCACGAGCGGTTGTCCCCGGCGGCGGACGTTGTGGGCGCTCGTTTCAAGGTGCTGCATGACCTTCCCCGCGTCATCGTCACTGCCGCGCGGGGTGTATGCCAGCCGGTGCTGCCCGCAGTTGACCCGATTTCCGTGGTCCGCGGCGCGGAGTACGACTTCACGCAGCTCACCCAGGACGTCACCCACTTCGCCTACGAGCACGTGGACATGGTGACCAAGCGCGGGGAGTTCGCCACCCGCGGCGGGCTGATCGACATTTTCCCGACCACCGCCGAGCACCCGGTGCGCATCGAGTTCTGGGGCGACGAGGTCACCGACATCCGCGCGTTCGCCGTCGCTGACCAGCGCACCTTTGAGGGCGAGGACGGCGACGTCACCGAGGTCGAGCTGTTCCCCGCCCGCCAGCTGCTTATCGACGCCCCCGTGGCCCAGCGCGCCGAGGAACTCGCCCGCAACCACCCCTCGAATCCGACGCTCGTGCAGATGCTGACCCGCGTTTCGGAGGGCCACCACGCCGACGGGATGGAGGCGCTCATTCCGGCGCTGACGGACAAGCCTTTCCGCGTGCTGCCGGAGCTCATGCCGTCCGGCTCGGTGGTGCTGGTGACCTCGCCGGAGAAGGTCCGCGCCCGCATCGCGGATTTGGAGGCCACCGACAAGGAGTTCTTGGAGGCCGGGTGGGAGGCAGCCGCGATGGGGGCGGAAGGCCCGGTGGCCGTCGAGGGCCTCGACGTCTCCGCGTCGGCGTACCGTTCGTTCGAGTCGCTCGAGGTCTCGGCGCTCAAGGCGGGCAATTCCTGGTGGACGTTCGCCCCGCCGGGGATGTTCGCCGCAGACGATTCGCAGACTCTGCCGCTGGAGTTCGACGCGGCGCCGGCGCCAAAGGGCGACCCGAAGGCCATCGAGCAGCTCTACGCCACGCTGAAGCTCCACGTGCAGAAGAACAACGGCACCGCGGCGTTCGTCGCCCCGGCGAAGGGGATCGTGGAGCGCTTCGCGGAACGCCTGCGCGAGCACGGCGTCTCCGCGCGGATTGCCACGCCGGGGCTGGAGCCCGTCGACGGCCAGGTCACCCTCTACCAGGCACTCTCGCACGCCGGCCTGGTGTTTCCGGGGCCGAACCTGGTCGTGGTCACCGAGACGGATGTGACGGGCAACCGCGTCGGCGACATCGCCGGCGCGAAGCGCCGCGCCCCGAGGCGCCGCAACAGGGTGGACCCGCTGGCTCTCACGCCCGGCGATTTCGTGGTGCATGACACCCACGGCATCGGCAAATTCGTCAAAATGGCGGAGCGCACCATCAAGGCGGGCGACGAGGACTCGCGGCGTGAGTACATCGTGCTCGAGTACCAGCCTGCGAAGCGCGGCCAGCCGAATGACCAGCTGTGGGTCCCCATGGAATCTCTCGACCTGTTGTCGAAGTACTCGGGTGGGGAGCAGCCGTCGTTAAGCAAAATGGGCGGCTCCGATTGGAAGAACACCAAGAAGAAGGCCCGTGCGGCGGTGCGCGAAATCGCCGGGGAGCTGGTGGAGCTCTATGCCAAACGCCAGGCCGCGCCGGGTCACGCGTTCGCCCCGGACACTCCGTGGCAGGCGGAGATGGAGGACAACTTCCCGTTCGTGGAGACGGAGGACCAGCTCGCCGCCATCGAAGCGGTCAAGGACGACATGGAAAAACCCGTGCCCATGGACCGGGTGATCGTGGGTGACGTGGGCTTCGGCAAGACCGAGGTCGCGGTGCGCGCGGCGTTCAAGGCGGTGCAGGACGGCATGCAGGTCGCGGTGCTGGTGCCCACGACGCTGCTCGCCCAGCAGCACCACGCCACCTTCACTACCCGCATGGACGGTTTCGGGCTGACGATCCGTGAGCTCTCCCGTTTCACCTCGTCCAAGGAGTCCAAGGAGATTCTCGCCGGGCTTGCCGACGGCTCCGTGGACATCGTCATCGGCACCCACCGCCTCCTGCAGACGGGTGTGCAGTGGAAGAACCTGGGCTTGATCGTGGTGGATGAGGAGCAGCGTTTCGGCGTGGAGCACAAGGAGCACATCAAGGCGCTCAAAGCGCACGTGGACGTGCTGACCATGACAGCGACGCCGATCCCGCGCACGCTCGAGATGTCGCTGACCGGCATCCGCGAGATGACGTCGATCACAACCCCGCCGGAGGACCGCCACCCGGTGCTGACGTATGTGGGGCCGCAGGAGGAAAAGCAGATCGCCGCCGCGATCCGCCGCGAGCTGCTTCGCGACGGCCAGGTGTTCTACATCCACAACAAAGTCTCCGACATCGAGAAGGCGGCGCGCCGGATCCGGGAGCTGGTGCCGGAGGCGCGCGTCGTCGTCGCGCACGGGCAGATGTCGGAGCAGCTGCTGGAGCAGACGGTGCAGGGCTTCTGGAACCGCGAGTACGACGTGCTGGTGTGCACCACGATCGTCGAGACTGGTCTGGACATCGCCAACGCGAACACCTTGATCGTGGAGAATGCCCAGAACATGGGCCTGTCGCAGCTGCACCAGCTGCGCGGCCGCGTCGGCCGTTCCCGCGACCGCGCGTATGCCTATTTCCTGTACCCGAAGGACAAGACTCTCACGGAGACCTCCTACGACCGCTTGGCCACGATCGCCCAGAACAACGACCTCGGATCCGGCATCGCCGTGGCGCAGAAAGACCTGGAGATGCGCGGCGCCGGCAACGTGCTGGGCGCCGAGCAGTCCGGGCGCATCGCGGGCGTCGGGTTCGACATGTACGTGCGCCTGGTCGGGGAGGCCGTGGAGACGTACAAGGCGTTGATGACCGGGGAGACCGTCGACGCTACCGACAAGGGGCCGAAGGAGATCCGCATCGACCTGCCTGTCGACGCCCACATCCCCGAGTCCTACGTCAACTCCGAGCGCCTGCGCTTGGAGATTTACCGCAAGCTCGCCGAGGCGCGTGACGACGCCGACCTGCGCACCGTCGCTGATGAAATGGCCGACCGCTTCGGGCCACTGCCCACCGAAGTCGAGCGGCTCCTGGCGGTCGCCCGCCTGCGCCATCAGGCACGCCGGGCCGGGGTCACTGACATTCTGGTGCAGGGCACCCGTATAAAGTTCCAGCCCGTCGAGCTGCCGGATTCCAGGCAGGTGCGGCTCAAGCGCCTCTACCCGGGTGCCACCTACCGCGCGGCGGCGAAGGTGCTGCAGGTGCCGTTCCCGCGCGCGGCCAAGGGCGTCAACCAGCCGAATCTGCGCGACACGGAGCTGCTGCAGTGGGTTTCGAACTTCCTGTCCGACATGTTCGACGTGGAGAATGTCAAGGTGTTCTCGGTCAGCGAGTAAGGTGTCAGGGCACGCCCCTATAGCCCAATTGGCAGAGGCAGCGGACTTAAAATCCGCGCAGTGTGGGTTCGAGTCCCACTGGGGGCACCGCGCGGGGCCGCCCGCGGTGCGTACACTGGCGCCCATGGATACTCACGAGATGACCAAGAGCGACATTGTCGAGATCATGCGCGGCAAGTCCATCGGAATGCTCACGACCGTGGGCGGCGACGGCGGGCTCTACTCGCACCCGATGGACACCCAGGAGGTCACCGACGACGGTGACGTGTACTTCGTGGTGGGCAAGGACAGCGAGCAGGGGCGCTGGCTCAAGGACACTCCCCAGGCGAACATGGCGTACTCGGACGCGGGATCTTGGCTGTCCGTGGCCGGCACGGTCCGCTTCCTCGAAGGGGAGGAGCGCGCCGAGAAGATCGACCAGCTCTGGGACGACTCCATGTCCTCCTACTTCGACGGCAAGGAGGACCCGAACTTGGGCGTGGTGCTCCTCGATTCCGAATCCGCCCAGTTCTGGGGCCACAAGGACGGCCGGGTCGCGGCCCTGTTCGATCTCGTCCGCACCCGCGTGACCGGCGAAGAGTCCGGGGACGGCACCGCAACGGTCGAGCTTTAAGCCCGTTCAGCGCTCCGGGGGGCGCTTTTTTCGGCCCGTTGTCGCATTCGAACGTGTCCACTAAATTGCACCTGAAGAATCTGGCAAATACCCTTGCTTGCGATTGTGTGTTCGATTGTTGTGGGTGGTGATCGAAGGGGGGATCATGGTTGACGGTACACATGGGGTGGTCATGCCCGAACGTTTCTTCCGCACGCAGCGCCCGGGTGATGCTGTGTGCGCGCTTGGGCAGCGCAAGCGCGACGCGGAGTACGAGTTGTATGGCGTGTGGGCGGACCCGGCCTACGACGTGTCCGATTTCGAGTGCGAGGTCACCCGGATCGCGGAGGCGGCGGGCGAGTCGCGCAGCGGGGTGGAAAAGGCGATCTTCGCCTACCGGCGCCTGGCGGACCTGCCGTGGCTGCGCGCGGTTCACGACGCCACACGCGTGCTCGACGTGCGCAGGCTGATCGCCGTCGACGCCGCGATCGCGGAACTCGGCCCGGATCTTGCCGGTGAGATACTCACCGCACTCGACGAGTTCGCCGCGGCGATGTTCACCCCGACAAAGGCCAACCAGCCGCTGCCGACGCCGAAGGCGATCACCCACCGGATGCGCAGGTTCATCGCCACACTCGACGAACAGGTGGGCTACAACCCGGCGGACAGGAAGCGGCGCACCCGCGACAACGACGCGTTCGCGGTGCACGATTTCACCGCCGGCACCCGCTCAGGTGTCACTATCGAGTGCGATAACGCCACCCACGCGGCGATCAGGCAGTTCCGCCGCCAAATCGCCCGCGAGCGCAAGGTCAGCGAGGAAGAAGCCACCAGGCTCATCCTCACCGGCCGGCTCACCTGCGATATCACGGTCACCCTCTACGGCTACGCCCCACTGACACCCGACAAACAGGTGGTGGCGGGCGCGGCGATGTTCTTCCCCGGCAGCGGCTGGACCGATAGCGCGGCAGGCGCAGTCCTCGACGACATGACAGGCGGTACCCCGCCGCGCATCATTGATCTGGACAGTGTCGCCGATGATGAGGCCGCAGGCTACACCCCGACTGCCGGGATGCGCGCTTACGCCACCGCCCGCGACGGTGTGTGCATATGGCCCGGGTGCACCACGCCTGCGCAGCACTGCCAGCTCGACCACCGCGTGCCCTACCGCGACGGTGGTGCCACCGTCGCGGGCAACCTGTACTCGCTGTGCCAGACGCACCACAACGCCAAGACCGACCGGCGGGCCTACTACCTTGTCGACCCGGCCACCGGCGATGTCGTGTGGCTGTTCGCCGACGGGACCTACCACTTGTGCGAACCCGAAGGGTTCATCGGCTCCCAACTCGGCGTATCCACCCCGAGGTGGAACACCGATGTGGATACCCGCCGTAAGAAACGCGACCGGATGAGCACCTTCTTCGCCCGCGGCCACGCATTACTCGACACCTACGACACCACCCACGATTACCCCGCCTGCGCACGCGCCCTGACCGAGCTGGAAGAAGAATACGGCATGACATTTCCCTACCCGCCCGAACCACCCACACCACCCACACCAGTGGTCCACCACAACGCGGGACTAGCAGACGAATGCACCGAACCCCTCGACCACTACGAAGCCCGAATCGAACGCCTCATCGCCAACGACCCCTACCTCACACACGGAAACACGATCTACTGAGGCGGGAACACGAAGAACAGGACCGAAACGGTGATCACCCCTCCCGTGGCGAAGTTCAGCCAGAGGAACACCCGCCACGCGCGGTTGACCGAGGCCGAGGTCTCGTCCGTGACGTTGGCAAAGCGGGCGGTGTTCACCGCGTAGCCCACTCCCAGCAGCGCAACGACCCAGCCGGGGAAGGGCAGCGCCAGGCACAGGGCCGCGGAGACGAGGTAACCCGCGCAGGCGAGGCGAGTGGTGGTGCGCGCACCCAGGCCGGTGGCAACCGAGCTCAACCCGCCCTCCCTGTCGGCGACGACATCCTGGACCGCGCCGAGCGCGTGGCTCGACATGCCCCAGAGGAAGAAGGCGGCCGCGGCGAGCCAGAAGCCGGGTTCGACGCGCGGGTCCGCGAGGGTTGCGCCGACAATCGCCGGAAGGGTGAAGTGCGAGGACGAGGTGATCGAATCGAGGACAGGCACTTCCTTGAAGCGCAGGGGCGGGGCGGAATAGGCGTAGACGGCGAACAGCGCGAGGCTGAGCCACAGCGCCGAGGTGGCGGTGCCGTGGAGGTAGAGGAAAAGCGCTGGCGGGAGCGTCGTTAAGCCTGCCGCCAGGAGGAGGGGCCTGTGCAGCGATTTTGGCAGCACGGCGCCCTCGATGCCGCCCTTGCGCGGGTTGCGGATGTCGGATTCGTAGTCGAAGACGTCGTTGATGCCGTACATCGCGATGTTGTACGGCACGAGGAAGAACAGGAACCCGAGCCAGAACAACCCGTCGAAGCGGCCGGTGTCCAATAGGTACGCCAGGCCGAACGGAACGGCGGTGTTGACCCAGCTGATCGGGCGCGAGGCGGCGAGGATCGAGCGGATCATGGCTTCCTTCCGGGCCACAGCGCGGACACGGCGAGGCAGGCGAACACCGCGTAGAAGAGGTCTTCGACCGGGATGAGGCCGAGGTAGATCCCGAGGTTGTTCGCGGCGGCGTACCCCATCAGGCCGGCGGCCACCATGAGGTTGTCGAAGAGGATGGTCAGAGTGAGCAGAACCGCGGCGACAATCGCGGTGGCCTTGGTCTGCGAGGCGTACGCGTGACGACGCGCCCACCACAGGCCCGCCGCGCCCACCAGGAACGGCAGGCTGATGAGCAGGTACGTCACGGCTGCACCACCTTCCGGGCGGCAGAGGTCAGGTTCATGGTCAAGTACGTGAGGAAGAACAGGAAGATCGGTTCCTCGAGCGGCATCTCCGGGGCGAGCTCGACGCCCGTCATGTAGGGGGAGTCGCCCCGGTAGAACGTGCCCGTGGCGATCCCGGCCGCGTCCCACGCGAGGAACAGGGCGACGAGGGACAGCGAGAGCACCGCGGCGCGGCGCGGGTCGAGAAAGAAGGCGAGCCGCCAGCGCCGGTCGCACAGCACCATGCAGGCGATGCTGAGCAGGAGGAACGCGAGGTAGAACAGGTGCATCATCGTTCCTCCGCGAGCGGGCCGGGGGAGCGGTCGCCGCGCAGGCGCTTGACCACGTTCTCCGCGGAGATCAGGCACATCGGAACCCCGACGCCGGGCAGCGTCGTGGCGCCGGCGTAGTAGAGGTTGCCGAGCTTCTTCGATGCGTTGCGCCCGCGGAAGAACGCCGACTGCCGCAGGGTGTGGGCGGGGCCGATGGAGCCGCCCGACCACGCCCGGTAGCGCTCGGCGAAATCGGACGGGCCGAGGGTGCGCATCACGGTGATGCGCTCCCGGAAGTCGTCGATGCCGCACCACCGAGCGATCTGGTCGACGGCCGCCTGGGCGACCGCGTCGACGGCGGGCGACGCCTCGGGCTGGTAGAGGTCGCCGTGGCCGAAATCGGTGGCGGCCGGCACGGGGACGAGGACGAACAGGTTCTCGCACCCCTCGGGGGCCGTCGACGGGTCGGTGGCAGAGGGCATCGACACGTAGATGGAATGCGAAGAATCGAGCGGGCGTTCCGCGACGGGGCCGTCGAACACCGCATCGAAATCGGTGTCCCAGTCCTCGCCGAACAAGAGGTTGTGGTGGGCCAGCTGCGGCAGCTTCGAGTCGGTGCCGAGCATCACCAGCACCGTGCCCAGCCCGGGGTCGCGGGCGCCGAACCACTTCTCGTCGTAGGTGCGTTTCTCCGGCGGGAGCAGGCGCGTCTCCGTGAAGTGGAGGTCCGCGGCGGAGACGACGACGTCGGCGCGGAGGAGCTCGCCGCCGACAAGCCTGACCCCCGTGGCGCGGGAGCCGGAGTACGTGATGGCGCCGACGTCCGCGCCCAGCCGGAACTGCGCCCCGTTCTCCCGGGCGAGCTCGGCGAGCGCTTCCACCACGGCCGCGAAACCGCCCTGCGGGTACTTCACGCCCTGCACGAGGTCGGTGTGGCTCATCAGGTGGTACATCGACGGCGTCCGCGCGGGATGCGAGGACAGGAACACGGCCGGGTAGGTGAGCATCTGGCGCAGCCGGGTGTCGGCGAAGCGAGCGGCGACGAACGAGTCCAACGGGACCGTGAGCAGGCGGGCGAGGTCGAGGTAGCGGCGCCGCAGCCCGGGGGCGACGAAGGGGCGCGCCGAGCTGAACGTCGTGTAGAGGAACCTCTCGACGGCCATGTCGTAGGTGTCGCGCGCCGAGTCCAGGTAGTCGGCCAGGGCGGCGCCGGCGCCGGGCTCGAGGGCGTCGAACAGCGCGATCGCCTCCCCGCGGCCCGATTCGACGTCGATGGGGTCGCGGCCCTCGGGAAACAGGCGGTAGGCGGGGGTCAGATCGACGAGGTCGAGCACATCCTCGGTGCGCTTGCCGAACAACGCGAAGAAGTGGTCGAAAGCGTCCGGCATGAGGTACCAGGACGGCCCGGTGTCGAAGCGGTAGCCCGCCACGACTTCCTCCCCGGAGCGTCCGCCCAGGGTGTCGAGGCGCTCGACGACCGTGACGCGGTACCCCTCGCGCCCGAGCAGGGCGGCGGAGGCCAGGCCGGCGACGCCGGCGCCGATCACGATGGCGGATTTATCGGGCACGGGACCTCCTCAGGGCGCGGGCGGTTACGTAGAGCTTACGGTGGCGGGGAACGGAAATGCGGGTGGTGGTCACGGTGGCGGCGGGGGCGGCGTCGATACGCGTCGCGAGCTCGGAGAACAACGCCTCCGCGGCGGCGACGGCGCCGCGGGCGGAACCGGGGATCAACGGGATCGCGCGGCGGGCGCGCTCGAGGTCGCGGCGGATGTCGGCGACGAGCGCGGCCTTGGTTTCGCTGGTCAATTCCCCCGCGTCGAGCTCGGGGAAGTAGGCGCGACCCAGTTCGCCGCGGTCCTCCGCAAGGTCGCGCAGGAAGTTGACCTTTTGGAACGCCGCGCCGAGCGCCCGCGCCCCGGCGTCGAGTTCCGCGCGATCGGCGGCGGAAACCGGTTCCTGCGCGACGAAGGCCGCGACGCACATCAGGCCGATGACCTCCGCAGACCCGTAGACGTAGGCGTCGAAGTCCGCCGGCGTGTACGCGAATTGGGTGACGTCGCGGCGCATGGAGTCGAAGAACGCAGTGACGTGGGCGTCGTCGAAGCGGCAGCGGCGTGCGCTGTTCGCCCAGGCGTGGATGACCGGGTCGGTGTGGAACCGGGTGGCGGGGGCGGCCAGGACCTGCGCCTCGTAGGCGTCGAGAAGCGGCGCCGCGTCGCTGCCCGCCGCGCCGTCGACGATTTCGTCGGCGATGCGCACCATCGCGTAGAGGTTGCGGATGTCGGTGCGCACGCGCGGCGCGAGAAAGCGCGTGGCCAGGGAGAAGCTCGTCGAGTACTGGGCGATCACCTGCGCGGCGGCGCGGTCGCACATCCGGTCGTAGAGGGCCAGTGCCCGGGGGGATTCCATGCCGCCCAAGCCTAGACGCGCTCCACCAGTCGGCGGTGCGGGGGCGAGACCGCGAACCCGCGCCGCATGGAGTGCGTCCCGCGCGCGAAGCGGCGCGCGAGCTGCCGGGCTCCGTACAGCGCGCGGGGATCCATGCCCACGGCGAGCTCGGGGCGGAACACGACGGTTTCGTGCGGCCGCACCGCGAAGGAGAGCTGGATATCGTCGTGCGACTCGGTGTCGGCGGGGTCGAGGGCGCCGCGAATATCGCACCACCACGAGGTGGTTAACGAGCAGTTGGTGCCGAAAAACGGCGGGTGGCCGAGCGCGGCGCCGACGCTTAACCGGTAGGCGCCCAGGTAGGCGCGGCTTGCGATGCGGCCGCGCCAGCCGGGGATGTCGAAACGCGCGGAGCCGGTGATCCCGACGACCTCCTTGCGCGGCGCCCGCGCCTGATCCCACGCTTGCAGCAGCCGCGCCGTGTACGTCGGGTCGGCCCACGCGTCGGCGTCGGTGCGCACGATCAGGTCGAGGCCCAGGGCCGCGGCCTCGTCGTAGCCTGCGCGGGCGGCCCACGTGATGCCGCGGCGCGCCTCGGCGACAACCGTGGCACCCGCGCTGCGCGCCACGTCCGCCGACTCGTCGGTGGACCCGTTGTCCACCACGATCACGCGGTCGAACGGGCGCGTCTGGCTGGTGAAGCTGTCCAGACAGCGGGCGAGCAGCGCAGCGTCGTTGAGGCACGGGACGACGAGGCCGATCGTTGGCTGGGGCTGGCGGAGCACAGCCGAAGTATAGCGCGGCCGCGAAGCCGCGGCGTCGTTTTCGCGTACCCTCGGGCCAATGGCATCCAAGAATTCCCGCGAGACCTCCCACAAGATCCTCACCGACGGTTACATGTACGCAGCCAACCAGCGCAAGAACGCGGGCGTGGCGCCCGAGTCCATGTGCCCCGTGTCCACGAAGCTCCTCGGCGAGGGCGCGACGATCGTCCGCGGCAGCGAGGGGATCGACCTGTTCTACAACGAAGACCTGGTCAAGCGCGAAGGCGCGATGCCGTCCGTAATCGGCGATGCCCTCGTGGGCAAGGGCGCCGTGCACAACCTCGACGGCGAGGCGCACAAGACCCGCAAGGCGCAGATGGCGGCGATGGCGTACGAGGACGAGCGCGTCGCCGAGTTCGCCCCGCTCGTAGCGGAGGAAGTCGAGCGAACGGTGGCCGCCTGGAAGGGCACCGAGGGCAACGTCTTCCACGACATGTCGCTCGCCTTCGGCCGCGCGGCGTTCCGCTGGGCGGGAATCGACCTGCCGCAGAAGGAGACCGACGAGAAGGTCGAGCGGATGATTACCCTGCTGGACACCTTTGGCAAGGCCGCTGGCACTCCCAAGGCGTTCTGGCAGCGCCGCCAGCTGGACAGCTGGGCCGGAGAGCTGATCACCGAGGTCCGCGAGGGGCGCGTCACCGCCCGCCCCGACTCAGTGCTCCAGCACATGGCCGACTTGAAGGACGAGAACGGCGAGCTTGTCGACGCCACCACCGCCGGCATCGAGCTCCAGAACCTGACACGCCCCACCGTCGCCGTGGGCATCTTCGCCTCCTTCGCGGCGGTGGCCCTGGCGGAGAACCCGCAGTGGCGCGAGCGCGTCAACCACGCCGAGACCGACCGCGAGGCCATCGCGTTCGCCCAGGAGGTGCGCCGCTTCTACCCGTTCGTGCCGATGTTCCCGGCCAAGGCCATCAAGGACACGGAGTTCAAGGGGTGCCCGATCCACGAGGGCGAGCGCGTCATTCTGGACTTCACCGGCACCCTGGGCTCGGACGAGGAGTGGGAGAACCCGGCCAGCTTCGACCCGGAGCGCTTCATGCAGTTCGCCAACCAGTCCGAGGCGGAGTCCGTCAAGGCCTTCATCCCGCAGGGCGGGGCGGACGTGCGCACGGGCCACCGTTGCCCGGGCGAGAAGATCGCCGTCACCGCGCTCTCGACCGCCGTCGCGGCGATGGCGCGGCCCGAAGTGAAGATCTCCACCGAGGCGAACGACATCAACTACTCGCTGACCCAGATCCTCACCCGCCCGGAGACCGGCGTGCGGGTGACGGTGACGCAGTAGCGCCTCTGCCGCGGAGCTAGAAGAACAGGGGGAGGATGCAGAGCATCCCCACGCTCCACGTCAGATGCAGCGCGATGGGGGAGAGCAGCCTGCCGCTGCGCACCACCTCGTAGTGGGCCAGGGCGCCCACGCACGCGGCGGCCAGGAGGAGCAGCGGGACGCCCATCGCCGCGGTCACCGCGCAGTACAGGGCGACTGAAAAGACCCCTGCGGCGAGCGGGCTGGCAACCACGCGCCGGGCGAGGAGTTGGCTCGGCACCACGTCGCGGTAGACCAGTTCCTCGCCGATGCCGTTGATGACCAGCACCGCCAGCGTCGGTATCCACCCGCCCTTGTCGGTGGTGGACAGCAGCTGCTCCACCGGCTCGGCGAGGAAGGGGATCCGGCTGACCACGACGGCGCCCGCCACGAACAGGGCGGCCAGCGCCGCGCCGAGTGCGATACCCCGGGCGATCTCGCGGCCCCGGCGCGGGCCGGAGAACGAGGCGCGGGAGCCCCACGCCCACCACGCGGCGAAGTAGATCGCCGCCGTGACGACGGTGGCGGCGTAGAAGCCGGGCGTGCCGTCGCCCGCCTGGCGCGCCACGAAGAGCCCCGCCGCGCCGGCGGCGCAGGGGAGCAGGAACGCGAATGCTGAGGGTGCCATCGCCGTAAAGTGTAGGCTAACTCGTATGAGACTCGCTCTGGTTACAGGCGCAACCGGATTCATCGGACAGCGCGTC
Source organism: Corynebacterium mycetoides (assembly GCF_900103625.1). NCBI lineage: Bacteria > Bacillati > Actinomycetota > Actinomycetes > Mycobacteriales > Corynebacteriaceae > Corynebacterium > Corynebacterium mycetoides. The sequence continues at coordinate 175,974 of NZ_LT629700.1, forward strand.
GTCGTCGAACTCGTGGACCACGGGTGGGAGGTGCGCTGCCTGTGCCGCAGCCGCGATAAGGCTATGGCCATGCCGTGGGCTGACCGGGTGGAGTCCGGGGAGGTCGAGATCGTCGAGGGCGACGCCGGGGAGCGCGCTGACGTCGAGCGTGCCCTCGACGGCGTCGATTGCGCATGGTACCTGCTGCACTCGATGTCCTCCGGCAGCGGGTTCGCGGAGCAGGAGGCGGCGATGGCGCGCCAGTTCGGCGAGGTGGCGGCGGAGAAGTCGGTGAGCCGCATCGTGTACCTGGGCGGGCTGCACCCCGAAGGGCCGGAGGCCGAGGGCATGTCGGAGCACCTCGCCTCCCGGGGCCGGGTCGGCGAGGAGCTGCGGGCGGCGGGCGTGCCGACGGCCGCGCTGCAGGCCGGCGTCGTCATCGGCGACGGCTCGCTCTCCTTCGAGCTGCTGCGCCACGTGTCCGAGCGCGTGCCCGCCTTCGCGGCGCCGCGCTGGATCACCAACCGCATCACGCCGATCTCGGTGCGCGACGCCGTGCACTACCTCGTCGCCGCGGCCGATTTGCCGCCCGAGCACGACCGGGCCTTCGACATCGGCGGGCCCGACACGATGCCGTACGTGGACATGATGCAGCGCTACACGCAGGTCGTGGGGGTCAACCGCCGGCCTTTCCTGGCCGCCCCGATCATGACGCGGCGGCTCGCCTCGTTCGGCCTGTCTCTGCTCACGCCCTTGTCCATGCGCGAAATCCTGCCGATCTTCGACAGCGTCTCCTCCGACACCGTGCTCAAGGAGCGGGACCTGGAGGCTCTCGTGGGCACCCCCGAGGGCGGCAACCAGACCTTCGACGAGGCCGTCGCGGTGGCCGCGCAGGGGACGAACCCGGGGCGCTACGGCAAGATCGCCACGACGGTCCACCTCGCCGTGCTGGCGACCGCGATCGCGGGCTCGCTGCTCACGGACCCGGATTCGCGCCGCTACAAGCGCCTGAGAAAGCCTTCCTGGCAACCCCCGGCCGCGGCGTTTCCCCTCGTGTGGACCCTGCTCTACGTTGACCTCGCGGTGATCTCGTCGACGACCATCGCGGACTCGCTGGAAGCGGGCGAGCCGGCTGCGGCGCGGGCGGACGCGGCGGCGCTGGCCGGCAACCTGGTGCTCAACGCCGGGTGGAGCGGGGTGTTCTTCCGCTCCCACAGGCGGGGTGTGGCCGCCGCGTGGGCGGCGGCGCTCACCGCGTCCTCCGCAGACCTGGTGAGGCGCGCGTACCGGCGCTCACCCACCCGCGCCGCGCTGCTGGCGCCCTACCCGCTGTGGTGCGCGTTCGCGACCGCGCTGACGGCGCGGATCGCGCGTCTCAACCGTTCCTGATGTCGTCGTAGGCGGCCAGGGCCGCGCGCCGCGACTGCGCGACGTCCACCATCGGCTCCGGGTAGAGCGGGGTGTTGACCTCCGGGACCCAGCGGCGGACGTAGTCGCCGTGCGGGTCGAACTTCTCCGCCTGGGTCAGCGGGTTGAACACCCGGAAGTAGGGGGCGGCGTCGTCGCCGGATCCGGCGACCCACTGCCAGTTGAAGGCGTTGGAGGCCTCGTCGGCGTCGACAAGCGTGTCCCAGAACCACTCCTCGCCGTGGCGCCAGTGGATGCCCAGGTTCTTCGTCAGCCAGGAGCCCGCCACCATGCGCACCCGGTTGTGCATCCGGCCGGCGGCCCACAGTTCGCGCATGCCGGCGTCGACAAGCGGGACGCCGGTGCGCCCCGACTGCCAGGCCGCGAGGTCGTCCGGAACCTCGCCCGGCGTCCACTCCCAGTCGAAGCGGTCGAACTGGGGTCGCACGTTGCGCGTCGCCATATCCGGCACGTGGTAGAAGCGGTGCCACGCGAAGTCACGCCACACGAGCTGGCGCAGGAAGGACCACGCCCCGGCTTCCGCGGCGGCGTGCCACACGGCGGCCGGGCTGATCTCCCCGAAGCGCAGGTGCGGTGACAGCCCGGAGGTGAGCCCGGCCAGCGCGTCGTTGTCGTAGGCCTCTCCCGCCGCAATCTCCGCCAGGAAGGCGCTGAGGCGCTGCTCGGCGGCGGACTCGCCTGGGGTGTTGTGCTCAGCGAGCGAGGCAGCCCACGACGGTACAGCGTCCCGCGGCGGCGCGACCGGTTCGACGCCGGCCGGGGTCAGGCCGGGCGCGGGCTGGGGCGTGGGAGGGGCGTCGCCAAGCAGCGACTGCATAGCCTTGAAAAACGGGGTGAAGACCCGGTAGGGCCCGCCGGCGCCCGTGCGGACCTCCCACGGCTCGGCGAGGAGGAACCCGGGGTGCGTCACTGCGCCTGTGGCCTCCTTGATCTCCGCGTCGACCTCGATGAGGCGGTAGCGGCGGTTCCACGTCACCTCGGCGCCCAACTCGCGGGCGAGCGCCGGCACGACCTCGCGCGGGTCGCCCGCAACCTCGATGAGCGGGGCGGAAAGGGATCCGCGCAGGGAATCGAGGCTGCGGCGCTGCCACCACGCGGCCGCAGCGCCCAGGGGACGCCCGACAGTCTCGTGGACGAATAGGCAGACCACCTCACCGCGCTCCGCCGCCCATGTGAGAGCCGCGTTGTCGGCGATCCTGAGGTCGTCGCGGAACCAGACGAGAGTGCGAGTTGCCATCGGGAGACATCTTAGGCGCCCGGCGTTAATGTACGGCACTGGGAACTAAAGCTGCTCCCGCGTCGTTATAGAGCGTGTACTGAAAAACAAAGGAAAGGAAACCGGGGATAGTGAAAAGCAACAACCCTGTTTTGACCCGCCTCCCGCAGGCGGGTGCCGAGGCGGGCTACGGGTACCAGCAGGGCTACCAGCCTGGATACCAGCAGCCTTACAATCCGGCCGAAACAACCCGCCCGATGACGGTCGATGACGTTGTCACCAAGACCGGCATCACCCTCGCCGTCATCGTCGCGTTCGCGCTGCTCAACTTCGGCATCGCGCTTGCCGGGCGCCCCGACCTCGCGGTCATCCTCACCTTTGTCGGAGCGATCGGCGGGTTCATCACCGTGCTCGTCCACGCCTTCGGCAAGAAGTTCGGCTCCCGCACCGTCACGCTGGTCTACGCCGCGTTCGAGGGCCTCTTCGTCGGCGGCTTCTCGCTCATCCTCTCCGGCTGGATGGTGGGCGGGACGGATGCCGGGGCGATGATCTTCCAGGCCATCCTCGGCACCGTGGGCGTGTTCATGGGCATGCTGTACGTGTACAAGACCGGCGCCGTGCGCGTCACGCCGCGCTTCAACCGCATCCTCACCGGCGCCATCTTCGGTGTCGCGATCATGGCCCTGGGCAACCTGGTGTTGTTCCTGTTCACCGGCGCGAGCCCGCTTCGCGACGGCGGTCCGCTGTCCATCGTCTTCGGCGTGGTGTGCATCGTCCTCGCCGCCCTGTCCTTCCTCCAGGACTTCGACCTCGCTGACCGCCTCGTGCGCACCGGCGCGCCGGCCCAAATGGCGTGGGGTGTCGCCCTCGGCCTCGCCGTCACCCTCGTGTGGCTCTACACCGAGATCCTCCGCCTGCTGTCCTACGTCAACCGGGACTAATCCCGCGGCAAGGCAAAAAGAATCCCGCGCGGTCTGCACGACCTGCGCGGGATTTTTGCTGCCAGGGTGTAGCCCGGCAGTACTGGCTGGACCTAGTACTGGCTCTCCGGGTTCACGGAGATGCCGTCGACGGTCACGGTGGTGAACTGCATCTTGCCGTTGACGTCCTGCGGGTTGCTCAGCACGATCTGGATGTCCTCTTCGCGGCGGTCCGGGTCGACGGTGACGCGGGTTCCGGTGCCGGAGGCGATGGAGTCGGTCCACTCGGTCCAGGAAATCTCCTCGACGAAGTCGTTCTCATCCTGGCACGCGAGCACGATGCGATCCGGCTCCGTGCCTTGATCCTTGCCGCAGTTCGTGTAGGTCGGCTGCTCAGCGCCCGCCGCGGCGGTGCTCGTCGCGGCACGCGCGGAGGATGCCTGCGCGACGTTGGAGCGGGTCGCCGACGCCTGCGTCTCCTGGCCCGAGCCCGCGAGGGAATCGGGGTTCTGGCTGGTCGCGGTGTCGACCTTGTTGCCGGAGTCGACCTGGTGGGGAGGCGAGCAGGCGGCGAGGCCGAGTGCGGCCAGAGCGAAGAATCCGGCCGCCGTGGCCTTACGGGTGGTGCTGATGTTCACGGGTGTGGGTGTCCTTTCCTAGGATCGCGCGCGCGGGGTAGCAGCCTTGTCTGAATCATACGGCTCGGCGGAGACAATGGTGACCGAAATCTCGCGGCCGTTGGGTGCACTGTAGGTGCGGGTCTCGCCCTCGGAGGCGCCGATCAGGACGGAACCGAGGGGGGAACTCTCGGAGTAGGTCTCCAGATCCTTGTTGTCGGTCGAGGCCGCGCGGGTGCCGATGAGGAAGGTCTCCTTATCGTTTTCGTCACCGTTGTAGTAGACGTGGACGACGGAACCCACCTGAGCTACGCCCTCGACGACGCCGGAGCGCTCGGTGGTGGCGTTAGCCAGGATCTCGGAGATCTGCTTGATGCGCGCCTCCTCCTGATCCTGCTGCTCGCGGGCGGCGTCGTAGCCGGCGTTCTCCTTGAGGTCGCCCTCCTCGCGGCGCTCGTTGATTTCTGCGGCGATGACGGGGCGATTGTCAATGAGCGCCTGGAGTTCGCGCTCGAGCTTCGCCTTCATTTCCGGGGTGATGTACTGCTTTTGGGTCTCAGCCATATGTTCCAAACCTTCCGTCACGTGCCAATACTGGGCCGAATTCTATCACGCTCACCGGGCCGAATACGCCGCGGTGTAGGTCTGCGAGGTGTCCATGTAGAAGGGGATGTCCTCCGAGCAGCCGTAGATCCGGCCGGACACGGCGGGGTGGCGCACCGGCAGGTCAACGCCGACGTGGATGAGCTCCTCGCCGCCCGCCGGGACGATGACTTCTCTGCGGCCGACCTCGGCGAAGTCGTAATCCACGGCGGTGACGATGCAGTAGGTGGGCACGGAGGTGTCGCGGCGGGTGACGTCGATCCACAGGCGCGTGGTGTGGTCGTCGATAGCCTCCTGCGTGACAAAGCTCGCGGTGACCGGGACCGCCTGGCGCTGCATGTAAGTGCGAGCCCCGGCGACGATGACCAACAGCAGCATGAGCGCCGCCGCGATGGCGAGGACTTTGCCGCCGATGCCTGAGGTGGGGTTGGGCGTTGTGCGGTCCCCGTAGCGGCTGGCGGGGCGGTCGAGCTCGTTGGTCACGGTGGGGAACATCCTCGGCTTGTGGCGGTAACGGCGGTAATGGCGTTAATGACTTTCCCGTCGATAGTACTAAGATGGGCCCGAGTTCAAGGAATACTAGATGGTTGGAGATGCCGAATGCGCCTGATGGCAGTCCACGCCCACCCCGACGATGAGTCCTCGAAGGGCGCGGCGACGATGGCACGCTACGCGGCGGAAGGCCACCGCGTGAAGGTGATTACGTGCACCGACGGACAGCGCGGCGACATTCTTAACCCCGCGATGGATCGCCCCGGCGTGCTGGAAAACATGATGGAGGTGCGCAGGGAGGAGATGGCGCGCGCGGTCGCCGCGCTGGGGATCGAGCACGAGTGGATGGGCTACCAGGATTCGGGGCTTCCCCAGGGCGACCCGCTTCCGCCGTTGCCCGAGGGGTGTTTCGCGCTCGTCGATACGCGTGAGGCGACGACGTCGCTGGTGGCGGCCATCCGCGAATTCCGCCCGCACGTGATCATCACCTACGACGAGAACGGCGGCTACCCGCACCCCGACCACCTCAAGGTGCACGAAATTTCCATGGAGGCGTGGGACAAGGCCGGGGACCCGGAGTTCGCGCCGGAGGCGGGCGAGCCATGGACCCCGCTGAAGCTGTACTACTCGCACGGGTTCATCCTGCAGCGCATGATGCTGCTGCACGACAGGCTGCTCGAGCAGGGAAAGCCCAGCCCGTACGGGAACATGATCAAGCGGTGGCAGGAAAACGAGGCCGACGTGATGAGCCGGGTGACCACCCGGATCGAGTGCAGCGCCTACTTCCCCAACCGTGCCGAGGCGCTCACGGCGCACGCCACGCAGATCGACCCTGCCGGGGCGTTCCTCGCTAGCCCGGTGGAAGACCAGCAGGCGGTCTGGCCGACTGAGGAGTTCGAGCTCGCACGCACGCGCGTGACAACGCACCTGCCGGAGGACGACCTGTTCGCGGGCCTGGAACAGATGGAGGATGACCGATGAGCGACATCGCATCCGCCACGATCGCGGTCGTGGCGCAGGCGCCACCGCAGACACCGGTGGGGCCGGAGTTCGGCAAAGCGTCCCCGATCGGGATGCTCATCATCGTCGCCTTGGCGGTGGTGGTGCTGAGCCTGGGGTACGCTTTCCACCGCCGGCTCTCGCGCTTCAACCGGCGCCGAATGTTCGCCGAAACCCACGGTATTGACCCCTTCGACCAGGAGGCTGTGGACAAGGCAATGGCGGAGGCGGGAGTGTCGGACCGCCGCCGCACGCAGTACCTGTAAAGACCTGTACTTCACGGGACATCACATATGCGCAGAAAAGTAGAGCGGAGGGGTGAGCGTGCTGGAGAAAGTCCTCTACCCTCTCTACGAGGCCCGGCTTAAGCGCGAGCTGCGCGGCAAGAAGCGGCCGCGGCACATCGCCGTGATGGCGGACGGCAACCGCCGCTGGGCGCGCGAGGCGGGGTACACCGATGTGTCCCACGGCCACCGCGCCGGCGCCGCGAAGATCGGGGAACTGGTGCGCTGGTCCGCGGAGATGGACATCGACGTCATCACCATCTACCTGCTGTCCACCGAAAACCTGCAGCGCACCACCGAGGAAGTCGAGCTTCTCTTCGCCATCATCTCCGATGTGGTCAAGGAGCTCGCGGCGGAGGACTACTCCTGCCGTATCAAACTCGTGGGCCACCTCGAGCTGCTGCCTGACGACGTCGCGGCGGGCATGCAGCGCTCCGCCGCGGCGACCTCCGAGAAGGGCGGGCTCAGCGTCAACATCGCGGTAGGCTACGGCGGGCGCCAAGAGATTGTCGACGCCGTGCGCACCCTGATCGCCGACGAAATCGCCGCCGGCACCCCCGCGGGCGAAATCGCCCGGAAAGTGACCGCCGAATCGATCGGCGACAACCTCTACACCTCCGGCCAGCCCGACCCCGACCTGGTCATCCGCACCTCAGGCGAGCAGCGGCTGAGCGGCTTTTTGCTGTGGCAGGCCGCCTATTCCGAAATCTGGTTCACCGACACGTACTGGCCGGCGTTCCGCAAGATCGACTTCCTGCGCGCGCTGCGCGACTACTCCCAGCGCTCGCGCCGCTTCGGCAAGTAGCCCTTCACATTTTGCGCATCCGCACCCGCTCGACTGAGTGGTCGGCGCCTTTGCGCAGCACCAGCGAGGCGCGCACGCGGGTGGGCAAAATGTTCTCCACCAGGTTCGGCAGGTTGATGGACTGCCAGATTTCGCGGGCCTCGCGAGTCGCGTCGGCATCGCTCAGCTCGGCGAACCTGGCGAAGTGCGCGCCCGGCTCCTTGAAAGCCGTGGTGCGCAGCTCGAGGAAGCGGTCGATGTACCACTGCTCGATGTGCTCGGTTTTCGCGTCCACGTAGACGGAGAAATCGAAGAGGTCCGAAATCATGAGCGTCGGGCCTGTTTGCAGGACGTTGAGGCCCTCGATGATGAGGATGTCGGGCTTGTCAACGAGCTGGTGCTCGTCCGGGATGACGTCGTAAAGCTTGTGCGAGTAGACGGGCGCCTTAAGCCCGCCCGCGCCCGATTTGACGTCGGTGACAAACCGCATGAGGTTGCGGCGGTTGTAGGACTCGGGGAAGCCCTTGCGGCCCAGCAGGCGGCGCTCGCGCAGCACCGCGGTGGGGTAGAGGAAACCGTCGGTGGTGACCAGGTCCACCCGCGGATGGGAATCCCAGCGCTGGAGCAAAACCTGCAGCAGGCGGGCGGTGGTGGACTTGCCGACGGCCACCGAGCCGGCGATGCCGATGATGTACGGCACCCGCATCGATTCGCCCAGGAAAGTCGCGGTGGCGGCGTTGAGGCGCTGGGCGGCCTCCACACGCAGGTGGATGAGGCGGGAGATGGGCAGGTAGATGTCCGCGACCTCACCTAGATCGATGTTCTCGCCGATGCCGGCGAGACGGGCCAACTCCTCGGAGGTGAGCACCTGGGGCATCGCCGCGCGGCGCTGGCGCCAGTCGTCGCGGTGGAAGTCAACGTACGGGCTGGAATCGACAGCGCGGGACATGGGCACCATTGTGTCACCCGCTGCATATACTAGCTCGAAAGGCTCCCCGAAAGAGACTCCCGAACAAGAAGAAAGGACCCGGATACCGTGTCTGAAGATGTGCGCTACCAGGACCTCGCCTCGCTCGACCCCGAAGTCCACGCCGCGATTGTCAGCGAGCTCGGCCGCCAGCGCGACACGCTGGAAATGATCGCGTCCGAGAACTTCGTCCCGCGCGCCGTGCTGCAGGCGCAGGGCTCCGTGCTCACCAACAAGTACGCGGAGGGTTACCCGGGCCGCCGTTACTACGGGGGTTGCGAGTACGTCGACGTGATCGAGGACCTCGCGCGCGACCGCGCGAAAGAGGTGTTCGGCGCGCAGTACGCCAACGTCCAGCCGCACTCGGGTGCCCAGGCCAATGCGGCGGTGCTCATGGCCCTGGCGGAGCCGGGCGATACCATCCTCGGCCTCGACCTGGCTCACGGCGGCCACCTCACCCACGGGATGAAGATCAACTTCTCCGGCCGCCTCTACAACGTCGCCGCGTACCAGGTGGAGGAGGACACCCACCTGATCGACATGGACAAGCTGCGCGCCCAGGCCCGCGAGGTGAAGCCGAAAGTGATCATCGCCGGTTGGTCGGCCTACCCGCGCCAGCAGGACTTCGCGGAGTTCCGCTCCATCGCGGACGAGGTTGGCGCCTACCTGTGGGTGGACATGGCGCACTTCGCCGGTTTGGTCGCCGCCGGGCTGCACCCCTCCCCGGTGCCGCACGCTCACGTGGTGTCCTCCACCGTGCACAAGACGCTGGGCGGACCGCGCTCCGGTTTCATCCTCACCAACGACCTGGAGCTGTACAAGAAGCTCAACTCCGCCGTGTTCCCGGGCCAGCAGGGCGGCCCGCTCATGCACGCGGTGGCAGCGAAGGCGACCGCCTTCAAGATCGCGGGCACGCCCGAGTTCAAGGACCGCCAGACCCGCACGCTGGGTGGCGCCCGCATCCTGGCGGAGCGCCTGACCCGCGAGGACGCGAAGGCGGCCGGCGTGGATGTCGTCTCCGGCGGCACCGACGTTCACCTCGTGCTGGTGGATCTGCGCAACTCCGACATGGACGGCCAGCAGGCGGAGGATCTGCTGCACGCGGTGGGTATCACCGTCAACCGCAACGCCGTGCCGTTCGACCCGCGCCCGCCGAAGGTCACCTCCGGCCTGCGCATCGGCACCTCCGCGCTGGCCACCCGCGGGTTCGGCGACGAGGACTTCACCGAGGTCGCCGACATCATCGCCGAGACGCTGATCAAGGGCGAGGGTGCGGACCGCGAGGCGCTGGGCGCGCGCGTCGACAAGCTGGCTAAGAAGTACCCTCTGTACCCGAAGCTGGAGAGCTGGAAGATGCTCTAGCTTCTCGGGCGGCGCGCAGCCACTCGGGCTGGTCCTGCAGCAGCTGCGCGATCTCCTCGGTGGTCAAGGGCTTGTCCATCCCGTTCTTTTTCAGGGCGGTGATGGAAATCCCCAACTTGCGGGCGACCTCGGGGCGGGGGTGGGGCCCGGTCAGGCGCAGCTGCCGCAGCCACTCCGGCGGGTTGTTCTGGAGCTCACGCAGCTGCGCGTGGGTGACCGCGCTGTCGCGGAACTCCTCGGGCGCGGCCGGCAGATAGATCCCCAGCTTGTCCGCAGCGGTCGACGGCTTCATGGCGGTGCCGGACGGTGCGAGCCTGGTGGGCTCGGTGGGCTCAGTGGGCTTGTCAGTCATGGCTCCGACGGTAGCATTCAGGCATGCTCACACTCGCTTTCGCAACCGGCACCGAGCCCGGCAAATGGTTCCGGCGCTACCTCGAGGCCACCGACCACGGCTTGGACGCGCGCGGCGCGGACGACCCGCTGTCGCTTCTTGAGGCCGGCGAGTGCGTCGTTGCCTTGATGCGGCTTCCGGATGCGCGCGTAAGCGAGGAGCACCACCGGGTGATCCTCTACGAGGAGGCCCCCGGGGTCGCGGTGCCCAAAGGGTCGCTCTATGCGGAACTCGGGGAGCGCGTGCTTATCGACGACCTTGCCGACGAACCGGTGAACTTCGCCTACGCGCCGGGGGCCGAGATAGACCAGTTGCGCGCTGCGCTACAGGTGGTTGCCGCGAATGTCGGGGTGGCGTTCGCCCCGAAGCCGCTGCTCAAGGCGCTGTCCAAGAAGCAGGTCACGGTGCTGGACGTGGAGGGTGAGACGACCCCGGTGGCGCTGGTGTGGCGCAAATCCGACGACGGGGACGCGGTGCAGGACTTCGTCGGAATCGCGAAGGGGCGCAGCGTCAGATCGTCGCGCAACGCCCCGCGAAAAGCGCGGACGAGGAAATATCGTTAACCTGGAGTTCGCACAGTGTTCTTCTAATAAGAAAGGCTTGATATATGACTATCAACCGCAAGCTCACAGCAACCCTCGCGGCCGCCGCCCTGGCCACCGGCCTGACGGCGTGCTCCACCGAAGGCGGCTCGGAGGAGACGACCGTCGCAGAAACCGCCACCGAGACCAACACCGAGACCAACACCGAGACCACGACTGAGGCTCCGGAGGGCACCGAGACCACTGCGGGCACAGTGCCGGTGACCACCGCCGACGGCGCGCAGGCAATGGTCCCCGCCGGGGTCAAGGAGGCCATGGACACCCACGCCCAGCCCGAGTGGGGCGAGCCGCTCAGCGTCGAGGAGACGGAGGGTGGCTGGATCGTCGCGTACGACGACGGCCACTACGTCACGTGGAACGAGAACACGGGCGGCGCGCCGACCTGGGGCGAGATCGCCAACAACTGGCTGACCACCGTCGAGCCCGAGCAGGGGCTCGGCTTCCCGGTCGCCGCCGAGACGCAGCTCCCCGACCAGTCCGGCTGGGTCCAGGAGTTTGAGCACGGCACCATCGAGTGGACCCGCGGTGAGGACGGACTGTTCCAGGCGAACGTGAACGTCACCCACTAGAGTTAGGCACCATGTCAGATCCGACACGAAACGGTTTCCAGCTCCGCCCCATCCGCCCCGAGGACTACCCGCAGGTCCGGGAGATTTATGAAATGGGCCTGCACTCGGGTCACGCGACGTACGAGACGAAGGGGCAGAACTGGGAGGAGTTCCGCTACAAGAAGATTATGGAAACCGTCTTCGTTGCCGTCGACGTCGAGGACGACGCGCGGATCCTCGGCTGGGTGTCGGCCGCCAAGGCGTCGACACGCAGCGTGTTCCACGGGGTGGTGGAGGATTCCATCTACATCCACCCCGACGCGCGCGGCAACGGGGTGTCCGGCGCGCTTTTAGACAAGCTGATTGAGACCTGCATCGCCCTGGATAAGTGGTCCATACACTCGTGGATTTTCCCGGAGAACGAGGGCTCGGCCCGGCTGCACGTCTCCCGCGGCTTTGTGAAGGTGGGGACGTTTAGCCAGATGGCGAAAATGACGTACGGCGAACTCGAGGGCCAGTGGCGCGACACCGACGTCTACGAGCTCCTGCTGCCGACTCCCGACGAGAAGAGCCGGCAGGCTTCCCAGTAACCCCCTTTTAAGAAAGGGTCTCCTTCAGCGGCTCTTCCTTCACCGGCAGGAGGAGCGCCAATGCGAAGAGCGTCATTGGCACCATGAGCAGGAAGACGGGTGTCAGGCCGTCGTTGTAGCTCGAGACCACGGCGGTGTGCAGCGGCTCCGGCAACGCCGCCACAGACCCGGGGGTGAGGCTGTTGAACCCCCCGCCGGAGGGGAGCAACTCGGCGGGCAGCCGCTCCTCCAGGTTGCGGCGCACGTTGTGGATGAACAGGGAGCCCACCAGCGAGGCTCCCACCGCGGAGCCGAGCTGACGGAAGAAGTTGTTCGTCGCGGTCGCCGTGCCCACCACCGCGAGCGGGAACGAGTTCTGCACGATGAGGACGAGCACCTGCATGACCAGGCCGAGTCCGAAGCCGAAGATGAACATGTAGGTTCCCAGGACGACGAGGCTCGACGAGGCGTCGAGACGCGAAAACAGGAACAGGCCGAGCGCCATGATCCCCATGCCGACGATCGGGTAGATCTTGTAGCGCCCCGTGCGGGCGATGACAAACCCGATGGCTACGCCGACCACGAGCAGGCCAATGACCATGGGGACCATCATGAGGCCGGCCTCCGTCGGGGTCAGGCCGTGCACCATCTGCAGGTAGGTGGGCAGGTAACCCAGCGCGCCCATCATGGCGAAGCCGAGGACGATGCCCGCGGCGGTGGTCAGAGCCATGTTTCGGTTGGCAAACAGCTGCATCGGGATGAGCGGGTTCGCCGCGCGCAGCTCCACGAACACGAACAGGGCGGAGGACACGATGGCCACGATGATGAGGCTCACGATGGTGGCCGAGCCCCACTCGTACTGCGTTCCGCCCCAGGTCGTGGTGAGGATCGTGCTCGTCGTTGCCGTGACCATGAGCAGGGTGCCCAGCCAGTCGAAGTGCAACGGCTCGTCGCTGCCCGTGCGCAGGTGGAGCACGATCGTGCACACCGCGATCGCGGCCAGGCCAAGCGGGATGTTGATCCACAGACCCCAGCGCCAGCCCGGGCCGTCGGTGAACCAGCCGCCGAGCACGGGGCCGAGCACCGAGGCCACGCCGAACACGGCGCCGATCGCTCCCATGTACTTGCCGCGCTCACGCGCCGGGACGGTCTCGGCGATAATCGCCTGCGAGTTGACCATCATGCCGCCGGCGCCGAAGCCCTGGACGGCGCGGCCGACGATGAGCAGCCCCATCGTGTCGGCGAAGCCGCCGATCGCGGAGCCGATGACGAACAGGGTGATGGAGCCGATGTAGAGCCACTTGCGGCCCAGGCCGTCGCCAAGCTTGCCGTTGAGCGGCATGGCGATCGTCATGGTGACCATGAACACCGAGATGACCCAGCTCATGTGCTCCACGCCGCCGAGCTCGCCGACGATGGTGGGCAGCGCGGTGCCGAAGATCATCTGGCCCAGCGAGCTCATGAGCATCGTGAGCATGAGGGCGCCGAAGATAATTCCGATTCGGGGTTGTTTGGTTACCATGCGAGCTCCTTGCACAGGTCTGAATAGATGCGGGCTGCACTGCGCAGGCTCGCGAGCGGGGCTTCCCCGTCGGTGGGGAAGTGGGGGTTGGTCAGGTACAGCGACAGGGCGCTGCGGTACATCTCGATGATGGCGTGGATTTCGACCTCCACGGGCACATCCGCCAGTGTGCGGTCGTCGGGGAAGTGCTCGAAATGCTTGCCGACGCTCTCCGCCAACGCGGTCAGTCTCTCCACCCGCCGCGTGTGCACGGCGTGGGCCAGCGACGGGTCCTCGGCCAAGAGAGTGCGGCGGCGCGCGGACAACTCCGGGTCGTGCCTCTGGTCGCGTTCGCGCAGCTGGGAGAGGACAAGTTCCACCACGTTGTCTGTTTGGGTGGTGGCGATGGTGTCCAGGGCGGCGTCATCAAGCTCGAACGGGAAGGTGCCGATGACGGCCTCGTCCTTGGACGAGACGTAGTTGAAGAACGTGCGCCGCGAAATGTCCGCGGCGTCGCAGATATCCTCCACGGTCACGGAGTCGAACCCGTGCCGTTCGACGAGCTCCAGGGCTTCGTCTGTGATGCGGCGCTGCGTTGTCAGGCGCTTGCGCTCGCGTAAACCTGACGATTTTGTCACGGGGTGCAACATTACACCCCGTGCAAAATTAGCGCATTAGTTGCGGTCGGTGTTCGCCATCGACAGCACGTCCAGGCGGCGGTCGAGCTCCTCCTCGGTGAGCTTGTCGCCGTCGACGAAGCCCAAGTCGATCACCGTCTCGCGGATGGTCTTGCCGTCCTTCAGCGCGGTCTTGGCCACCTTCGCGGCGTTTTCGTACCCGATCGCGGAGTTCAGCGGGGTCACGATCGACGGGGACGACTCGGCCAGGGTGCGCATGCGCTCGACGTTCGGCTCGATGCCGTCGACAAGCTTGGTGGCGAACTGGCGGGCGGTGTTCGCCAGCAGGCGGGCGGACTCGAGCACGTTGCGCGCCATCACCGGGATAAACACGTTGAGCTCGAACTGGCCCTGGGTGCCGGCGAACGCGACGGTGGCGTCGTTGCCGATGACCTGCGCGGAGACCTGGGTGGCGGTCTCGCACAGCACCGGGTTGACCTTGCCCGGCATGATGGAGGAGCCCGGCTGTAGGTCCGGCAGGTGGATCTCGCCGAAGCCGGCGAGCGGGCCGGAGCCCATGAGGCGGATGTCGTTGGCAATCTTGTACAGGGAGACGGCCACCGAGCGCATCGCGCCAGAGAACTCCACGAGCGCGTCGCGGTTGGCCTGGGCCTCGAAGTGGTTCTTCGCCTCGGAGAGCTCGTTCACGCCGGTGAGCGACTTGAGCTCGGCGGTGACTTTCGCGCCGAAGTCGGCCGGGGTGTTGATGCCGGTGCCCACGGCGGTGCCGCCGATGGCGAGCTCGCCGAGGTGCTCGAGGGTGGACTCGATGCGGCGGATGCCCAGCTCGATCTGGCGGGCGTAGCCGGAGAACTCCTGGCCCAGGGTGACCGGGGTGGCGTCCATGAGGTGGGTGCGGCCGGACTTGACCACGGTGTGCCACTCGCGCGCCTTGGCCTCGAGGGAGGCGTGGAGCACCTGCAGGCCCGGGATCAGGTCTTCGACGGCGGCCTCGGTGGCGGCGACGTGGGTCGCGGTGGGGAAGGTGTCGTTGGAGGACTGGCCCATGTTGACGTCGTCGTTGGGGTGGACCTCCACGCCGTTCGCCTTCGCAATGGAGGCGATGACCTCGTTGGCGTTCATGTTCGAGGAGGTGCCCGAGCCGGTCTGGAAGACGTCGATGGGGAACTGGTCGTCGTGCTGGCCCTCGGCGATCTCCTTCGCCGCCGCGATGATCGCGTCCGCCTTGGCGGCATCCAGGTTGCCCATGTCCTTGTTCACCTGGGCGCAGGCGGCCTTGAGCAGGCCGAGGGCGCGGATCTGCTGCGACTCCAGGCCGCGGCCGGAGATGGGGAAGTTCTCCACGGCACGCTGCGTCTGGGCGCGCCACAGCGCGTCCACCGGGACCTTGACCTCGCCCATGGTGTCGTGCTCGATGCGGTATTCCTGTTCAGCCATTGTGACTCCTTTTCGTGTGTTCGTTTCGCTTCTCGGGGTTTCTTATTCTGTCGGATCAGAGTAGTCGACCACGGAAAACTCCTGCAGCTTGGAAAGCTGGTGGAGCGACTCCACGTAGCGCACGGTGCCGGAGGTGCCGCGCATCACCAGAGAGCGGGTGGTCGCGCCGTTCTTGCGGTAGGACACCCCGCGCAGCATGTCGCCGTTGGTCACGCCCGTGGCAGCGAAGTAGCAGTTGTCGGTGGAGACGAGGTCGTTGATGGTGAGCACGCGGTCCAGGTCGTGGCCGGCGGCCAGAACACGCTCACGCTCCGCGTCGTTCTGTGGGGCGAGCTGCCCCTGGATCTCGCCGCCGAGGCACTTGAGCGCACACGCCGCGATGACGCCCTCCGGGGTGCCGCCGATGCCCATCATCAGGTCGATGGAGTTCGTGTCCTGTGCCGCGGCGATGGCGCCTGCGACGTCGCCGTCCATGATGAAGCGGACCTTCGCGCCGGCGTCCCGGATCTCCGCGACGAGCTTCTCGTGGCGCGGGCGGTCGAGCACCACCACGGTGACCTCGGAGGGTTTGACACCCTTGGCGGACGCCACGGCGCGCACGTTGTCCGCCACCGACGCCGTGATGTCGATCTTTCCGGCGGCCTCCGGGCCGACAGCGATCTTGTTCATGTAGAACGCATCCGTCGGGTTGAACATGGAGCCGCGCTCGGCAGCGGCGATGACCGAGATGGCGTTGGGGCGTCCCTCCGCCATGAGCCGCGTGCCGTCGACAGGGTCGACCGCGAGATCGACCTTGGCGCCCTCGCCGTTGCCCACCTTCTCGCCGTTGTACAGCATCGGGGCCTCGTCTTTCTCGCCCTCGCCGATGATGATCACGCCGTCCATGGTCACGGAGTTGATCATCTTGCGCATGGCGTCGACCGCCGCGCCGTCGCCTTCGTTCTTCTTGCCGCGGCCCACCCAGCGCCCGGACGCGAGCGCCGCCGCCTCCGTGACGCGCACGAGCTCCAGCGCGAGGTTGCGGTCCGGGTTCATGGGGTCCCGTGCGGTCTGGTCAGTCATCGAAGGCAGCCTCCTGAGGTTGTGAAAATGTCAAAGATTTCCCCCCATTGTGACACTTAAGGCATATTCTTAGGTGTCCGCGCTGCCAATTCGGGGGTGAGCGGGTGGACATGCGATACTGAGGCTCGTGTCAGGCGAGAATAAACCCCGCATTTTCCAGGACGGCCGCGACATGCTGATCAACGTGGTGATCATCGTCGCCGCCATGCTCGTCGTCGTTGGTTTCACCGGGCTGTGCACGTTCGACCCGGGCGCTCCCGAGCAGGGGCCGGTGCAGGAGGTGGACGCGCGATCGTTTCTGGACCTCGAGTCGCGCGCCGTCGACTTCCCCGTGCGCTACCCGGAGATGCCGGAGGGGTGGACCACCAACTCCGCCCGCCGTGGCATGATCGCTGGCGCCCCCGCGCCCGTCATCGGCTGGGTCACCCCGGGCGGCGGATACCTCCAGCTGACCCAGACGGGCGCGCCGCTTGACGACGCCGTCCGGTCCCTCGATCCCGATCCCCGCCAGCTCTCCGGGACGCAGGAGGTGGGCGGCGCGGTAGCCAGCATCTACACCTCCGACAGCGCCGATGTGCGCGACGTGTGGGCGGTGGACACGGGAGACGCGCGCCTGCTCGTCACCGGCGCCGCGACGCCGGAGGAGTTCCGCGAGCTCGTCGGCGCGGCGGTGCGCACGGCGCCCCTGACGGGCGCCTGACCCACTTAAGACTTAAGACTCTGAAGTGCCCGATTCAGCCCCGCCGATGGCTTGCTCGACGCGTGCGGAGGCGCCGTCGAGAAGCACCTCGCAGCGTTTGGCGAGCGCCTCGCCCCGCTCCCAGTACTTCAGCGATTCGTCGAGGCTCATCTGGCCCAGCTCGAGAATCTTGACCGTCTCAACGAGCTCGTCGCGCGCCTGCTCGTAGGTGAGCGTGGCGGGGTCGGGGAAGGCGTTGTCGCCGGCCTGGCCGGAGCCGAAGGTGTTCTCGGACATTGAAAGGGGTACTCCTTGATCAGTTAATCGGCGGGGGTGGTGGACATGGAGACGGCGGTGACGGAGCCGTCCGCCACGCGGATGCGCAACTGCGAGCCCGGCGGGGACTGCACGATGCCGGTGACAACCTCGGGGCCGGACCCGTCGCGCGGGATGACCTGGACGACCGCGTAGCCCCGCGCCAGCGTGGCCGACGGCCCCAGCGCTGCCACCTGGGAGCGCAGGGCCGCCACGCGGTTGGATTCCTGGCGCAGGAGGTAGTCCACGTCGCGGCGGATGAGAGCCACTGCGCGACCGACCTCCTCGCGGCGGCGCGTCAAGGAGGACATCGGGTCCGCCAAAACCGGGCGGGTGCGCACGGCCTGTAACGCGGAGCGCTCGCGGTGAACCCAGCCACGCAGGGCGGCGTTTTTGCGCGAACGCGCCTCCGTAATAAAGGCGAGCTCCTGGGCGGCGTCCGGCACGACGCGCTTCGCGGCGTCAGTGGGCGTGGCCGCGCGCAGGTCCGCGACGTTGTCCAGCACGGGGTTGTCGGGCTCGTGCCCGATCGCGGAAACAACGGGGGTGCGTGCCGCGGCGACGGCGCGCTGCAGTGCCTCCTCGGAAAACGGCAGCAGGTCCTCCACCGAGCCGCCGCCGCGGGCGATGATGATGACATCGACGTCTCGGTCGGCGTCGAGCTGCCCGAGCGCGGCCACCACCTCGGGCACGGCGTTGGCGCCCTGCACGGCGGTGTTGATCACGCGGAAGCGCACGGCCGGCCAGCGCGCCTGGGCCACCGACATCACGTCGCGCTCCGCTGCCGAGCCCTTGCCCGTGATCAGGCCGACCGTGGTGGGGAGGTAGGGCAGCGGGCGTTTGCGGGCAGCGTCAAAAAGGCCCTCGGCCGCAAGCTGCTTGCGCAGCTGCTCGATGCGCGCCAGCAGCTCACCCTCGCCGACGTGGCGGATGTCCGTGATGTACATCGAAAACGACCCCCGGCCCGCGTAGAAGCTGGGCTTGCCCAGCACCACGACGCGGTCGCCGTCTTTCAGGGGGGTGGGAAGTGAGCGCAGCAGTGCCGTCTCCGCGGTCAGCTGCACCGAGATCTGCTCCTGGGTGTCGCGCAGCGTGAGGTAGGACATCTTCCACGTGGGCTTGACGTTGATCTGCGTGAGCTGCCCCTCGACCCAGAGCCAGCCGAGGCGTTCGATCCACTTCTTCACCGTGCCGTTGAGCTTGGACACGGGCCACGGATTCTCGGGCGAACTCTTCGGTTCCGTCATCTGCGCCCCCTTTCTCGTCCACCTGCGAAGCTACAGATTCTAGCGCGCTACGGCGCCGTCTATCCTTTTAGACTCCTTTTGGATACCCTAGGTTCCATGACTGAACAGGGAAAAAACGTCCTGCTGGCCGCTCCCCGTGGATACTGCGCCGGCGTGGACCGGGCCGTTGAGACCGTGGAGAAGGCGCTGGAAATGTACGGCGCCCCCGTCTACGTGCGCAAGCAGATCGTGCACAACCAGTACGTGGTGGAGACCCTGGAGAAGCGCGGCGTGATCTTCGTCGAGGAGACCGACGAGGTCCCCGAGGGCGCGCACCTGGTGTTCTCCGCGCACGGGATTTCCCCGGCGGTGCGCGAGTCCGCCGTCCAGCGCAACCTGCTCACGCTGGATGCCACTTGCCCGCTGGTGACCAAGGTGCACAACGAGGCCAAGCGTTTCGCCCGCGACGGCTACCACATCCTGCTCGTCGGCCACGAGGGCCACGAGGAAGTCGAGGGAACCGCCGGCGAGGCTCCCGAGGTCACCCACCTTGTCGACGGCGTGGGCGGCGTGGACTCCCTGCCCGATTTCCCCGCCGACCAGAAACTGGTCTGGCTCTCGCAGACGACGCTGTCGGTGGACGAGACCATGGAGATCGTGAACGAGCTGCACGCGCGCTACCCGCACCTGGAGAACCCGCCGAGCGACGACATCTGCTACGCCACGCAGAACCGCCAGGTGGCGGTGAAGTCCATCGCCCCCAAGTGCGATCTGATGATCGTGGTGGGGTCCCAGAACTCCTCGAACTCCAAGCGGCTGGTCGAGGTCGCTCTCGAGGCCGGCTCTCGCGCCTCCTACTTGGTGGATTACGCGCACGAGATCGACGAGGCGTGGCTGGACGGGGTGGAAACCGTCGGTGTGACCTCCGGCGCGTCCGTGCCTGAGATTCTGGTGCGCGAGGTCATCGAGTTCCTGGATGACCGCGGCTACACCAACGTCGAGCAGGTCACGACAACCACGGAATCCATTACGTTCGCGCTTCCGCGCGACCTGCGCGCCGCGCGCGTCTAGCGACTAGTCACCGTAGAGGTTGTCGTTGAGCGGGCGGCGGGCGCGCTCCCGCCGCTCGACGATTTCCTGCAGCTCGCTGACCGTGACGCGTTCCCGCGCCCGGCGCCCCTCGCTGGATGTGCGGCGGTTGCTGCGCGCCACGCGGCGTCGTTCCGCTCTCTCCTGTCGGGCGACGTTTTCGTTGTGCCGTTTCAGCAACTGCAGGCGCACCAGCGCGATCACGACCGCCCCGAGGGTGGTCGCGGCGAGCACCGGGAACGTCTGCAGCATCGGGTAGGCGATGACCAGCACATCCGTGCGCGATATCCCGACTCCGCCCGCGGTGGACCCGCTGGCGATGAACAACCCCGTTGCCACGATCGCGAGCGCGTAGAGCAGGGGGGTCAGCGCGACGGTGAGAAAGAGCCCGCGGGGGTTGACCGCCGTTGCCACGACGATTGTGGCGACGGCGAACAGGGTGAGGAACGGCCAGGAGATGTCCCCCGCGTACACCGACAGCAGCCCTCCGGTGAACAGAGCGGCGCACACGATGGCGATGGCTGACCCGGTGGGAAAGCCCTCGAAGGTGGCGCGGGGTTTTCTGGGAGAGGCGTGTGACACGGTGATTCACCTTACCGGGTGGGACGGGTCATTTAGGGCTCGGCGGCGTGCCGCGGTGCGGCGGAAATGTTCTCCAGGGCCTGATTCCGGGCGCGCCGCGCGCTGACCACGCCGAGCTCCTCGAACTTCCGGGCCGTGACCATCACGCGCGAGTCCATGGAGGCGAGCGTGGCGTTGAACGCGTCGACGGCGCGTTCCAGCGACTGCCCGACCTTGTTGTAGTGCTCGCCCATTGTGCCGAGGCGCCGGTAGAGCTCCGCCCCGAGGCGCTGGATCTCCTTGGCCTGCTCGGTCGCGGCCTCCTGGCGCCAGCCGAGGGCCACCGTGCGCAGCAGGGCGAACAGCGTGGTGGGGGTCGCGATGACGACGTCGCGGGAAAACGCGTAGTCGAGCAGGTGGGGGTCGATGTCCAGGCCGGCGTCGAGGAAGGGGTCGGCGGGCACGAACATCACCACGAACTCCGGGGTGGGCTGGAACGCTCCGACGTAGGACTTCGACGACAGCGTGTCCACGTGCGAGCGCAGCAGGTGGGCGTGCCGGCGCAGGTAGCCCTGCTTCTCCTCCGGGTCGTCGGTGTTGAGGGCGTCGAGGTAGGACGAGAACGGCACTTTGGCGTCAACCACGATGTTGCGGCCTTCCGACAGGCGGATGACCATGTCGGGGCGGACGTGCGCGCCGTCGACAAGCGCAGTGGCCTGCACGTCGAAGTCGCAGTGCTCCACCATCCCGCCGAGCTCGACGACGCGCTGCAGCTGCATCTCGCCCCAGCGGCCGCGGGTTTGCGGGGAGCGCAGGGCGGAGATGAGCTGGTCAGTGCGGTCTGTCAAGCGTGTCGACGTCCGCGTGATGGCCTGCACGTGGCTCGCCAGAGCCGACATGGCGACTGAGCGGTCTTCGTCCATCTCGTCGAGCTGGCCCTCGAGCCGCTCCAGGGCGAGCGAGACGGGTGTGATGTCCAGCTCAGGCGCCGGCGCCGGGGCTGGCGCTGGTTGGCTGCGCGTGAGAGCGTAGACGAGGCCGGCGCCGATCAGGGCGCCGAAGAGCACGCCGAGGACGAAGATGACAAGGACTGTTGCAACCTGCATGGGGCTTACTTAACCCTAAACTCTGCTCAATCTTTCGATCCGAAACGTTTGCGCAGCTGGCTCGGGCGGGCGAGGTTGAGCAGCTGCCCGCTGCGCCGCAGCACCTCCCAGCTGGCGCTTCCCTCCGGTGGGGCGACCGCCTCCTCGGGGGGCACGGGGGCGGCGGCCCAGTCGCGGTCGCCGCGCCATTCCTTGCGCTCGTAGACGGATTCGCGCTCCTCCAGGTCCGCGATGGCGCGGCCTTCTGGGGTGGCGTAGTCGATGTCGTCGGCACGCTTCTCGCCCGAGTGGATCTTCATCACGTCCATCAGGTAGCGGAACACGACCGCGATCATGGCCGCGGCGGGCACGGCCAAGAACGCTCCGACGAGGCCGAAGAGCCCGCCGCCCACGGTGACGGAGACGAGCACGATGACGGGGTGCAGGTCCATCGCCTTCGACTGCAGCATCGGGGAGAGCACGTTGCCCTCCAGCTGCTGCACGGCGATGACGATGACGAGCACGATGAGGGCTTTGGTAAAGCCCAGCGAGACGAGCGCGATGAGCACCGCCAAGGCGCCGGCGGCGACCGCGCCGACAATCGGGATGAAGCCGGCGATGAAGGTGATCACGGCGAGGGTGAATGCCATGGGCACGCCCACGAGCCAGATCCCGACGCCGATGAAGAAGGCGTCGACAAGCGAGACGATCGCCTGGGCGCGGATGAAC
This sequence comes from Corynebacterium mycetoides, assembly GCF_900103625.1. Lineage (NCBI taxonomy): Bacteria > Bacillati > Actinomycetota > Actinomycetes > Mycobacteriales > Corynebacteriaceae > Corynebacterium > Corynebacterium mycetoides. Next base: position 198,057 of record NZ_LT629700.1, read on the forward strand.
CCGGACAGTGTGTTCCACGCGCGAGTGAGCAGCTCGGTGGCGTGGAGCCCGGGGCGCCCGCCCGCGGTGGCGCGCAGCCAGGGCAGGAAGCGGTGGCCGTCTTTGAGGAAGAAGAAGGTCAGGACCAGCACCACGCCGAGGGTGACTACGAGGCCGGCGGCGGTGCCGATTCCGGCGAAGACGCCGCCCGCGATGGTGGCGGCCTGGTTCTGCAGCCACTGCGCGATGCTGTTGACGGCGTCGTTGAGCTCATCCGGGTTCATGTTGAGCGGTGGGCCCTGCAGCCACAGCTGGAGGCGCTGGACGCCCTCGAGCGCCTGGAGGTAGAGGATGCGGGAGTGGGCGGCGATGTCGGGGGCGATGAGCAGGATGAGGAAGCCGAGGAGCCCGAAGAACAGCAGCAGTGATAGGAGGGCGGCTAGCGCGGAGGGGACGTGGGAACGCCGCAGGGCGCCTGAGATGGGCGCGAGCACCGTGCAGACGATGAGCGCGAGCACAACCGGCAGGATGCCCTCCCAGAACGCGCCGACCAGGCGGCTGAGCGCGTAGAGGAACACCGCGATGACGAGGACGCGGAGCGCGAACATGGCGGCGGATTTGAGCCAGCTGTTTAGCACGACCCCTCGGTCGACGAGGTCCGGCGGGGTGTCCTGTGGCTGTTGCGCTTCATCGTTGCTCACCCGCACCATCTTGCCCGATAGGTTCAAGGGGCGTGGCGTGAGTGGGATAGGATGTGACCCCGTGAGCCTTACTCTTGGAATCGTCGGTCTGCCCAACGTGGGCAAGTCCACCCTGTTCAATGCCCTGACGCGCAACGATGTCCTGGCCGCGAACTACCCGTTCGCCACCATCGAGCCGAACGTGGGGCTCGTCGAGCTGCCGGATCCGCGTCTTAACCGGCTGGCGGAGATCTTCGGTTCCGAGCGCATCCTGCCGGCGACGGTGTCGTTCGTGGACATCGCGGGCATTGTCAAGGGCGCGTCCGAGGGTGAGGGCATGGGCAACGCCTTTTTGGCCAACATCCGCGAGGCCGACGCGATCTGCCAGGTGGTGCGCGCGTTTGCCGACGACAACGTGATCCACGTCGACGGCAAGGTCGACCCCGCCAACGACATCTCCGTGATCAACACGGAGCTGATCCTCGCGGATCTGCAGACCATTGAGAAGGCCCTGCCGCGCCTGGAGAAGGACGGCCGCAAGGACAAGGACGCCGCTGCGGCCGCCGCCGAGGCGAAGAAGGCCCAGGCCGTGCTCGAGGACGACCGGACGCTCTTCGCCGCCGCCAAGGCCGGCGAGATCGACCTGGCCCTGCTGCGGGACCTGCACCTGATGACGGCCAAGCCGTTCCTCTACGTGTTCAACTCCGACGAGGCGGTGCTCACGGACGAGGCGCGCAAGCAGGAGCTGCGCGATCTCGTCGCCCCGGCGGAGGCCGTCTTCCTCGACGCCCAGACCGAGACCGAGCTGCTCGAGCTTGACGACGATGACGCGGCCGAGCTCCTCGCCGCCGTCGGCCAGGACGAGCCGGGCCTGTCGACCCTGGCCCGGGCCGGGTTTGAGACCCTCGGCCTGCAGACCTACCTCACCGCCGGCCCGAAGGAGTCCCGCGCGTGGACCATCCGCCAGGGCGACACCGCGCCGAAGGCCGCGGGCGTGATCCACAGCGACTTTGAGAAGGGCTTTATCAAGGCAGAGATCGTCGCGTTCGACGACTTGGACGAGCTCGGCTCCATGGCGGAGGCGCGCGCCAAGGGTAAAGTGCGCATGGAGGGCAAGGACTACGTCATGGCCGACGGCGACGTGGTCGAGTTCAAATTTAACGTGTAGTTACGCGTCGGGGCTCGATGCCGTGCTTGGTCGCGCTCCGTCGGACCTCCATTTTAGATTGCGTTCTTTAAGGCCTCGTCGGCGCAGCGTCTCCACGTCGTAACCGTTTTCGGCTTCGGTAACCCACCTGTCAATTTGCGCCTCGCTCACAGGTTGGCAAATAGCGAACTATGGGTTTTTGGGCTTCTCTGCTTCACCAATGGGCTAGCTGAATGCGGTACCCGACCAAACCCTCGTAACCTTCGTGACGTTTCGCCAAAATCACATAGTTGCTGGATGATTCCATGGCTGAGGCAACCTCTCGATACGCCGAATTGCGGGCTGTGAGGCGGAAAATCTTCCGCCCATCTGTCGAGGTAGCGATGATGTGTGGTTTAGCCGAAGAGCCTTTCGGGACAGGTAAATATTCTAAATTCGCTTCTTCGAACACCCATTTCGCTCTATCGCGGAGTTGCTCGTGGTCGTCTTCGTCCCATTCGTTAAAAAGAATCGTTTGAGCGGTGCCAGGGATCCTTTTGTTCAGCTCATAGTTTTCAATGAGTCGGCGGGTCTTGGTCCAAGAATCGGGTAAGTGGATCGTGAGACCGCGTATGTTGCCGTGTTCGGGGAGCTTTTCCCCGACGGTCGCGTTTGCGAGGAGCCGGATCCCATTGGTGTAGGCGAATTTGGCATGCTCTTTGCCGAAGAAGATGACTCCTACGGGGTGGCCTCGATGGAGTAGGCAGACAGCGTCCGATTCTCGAGTATCGATTTCTGAGCCGGACTTCTTACTTTTCAAATAGGCTTCCCCAGCGAAGAACTCGACCTGGATGTCGTCTCCATATTTTGCTGAAGAGAAGGCGGAATCATCGTAGACGTAAAGAGTGAAACCGGACTCGTCGGGTAGCTCGAGAGTTTTTTCCAACGGTTTCTGTGGCCATGGCGCTAACCTGGCGTTTCCTCGGACGCTGTGTTTGGCCGGTTTCTCGGAAGTTTGTTTGTTGCCAAAAAGTCGTGCGAAAAATCCCATGATTAACCTAAATCTCGGAGCGAATCTCCGCTTCATCTTCGCACATAGATGTGTAGGATGTAGGTTTCGTTACCCGATCATCGGTCATGGGGATGGTGGTCGCATCGGCTCGTTCTATGACTGCGTAGGCGGGGCAGCGTCGACCCGATCTACGGCAGCTGGGGCTTACGCCTCGTCGACTTCAACTCCGAGCGCCGCTTCTTCGCTTCGAGACGGCGCCGCACCGAGCCGCGCGTCGGCTTCGTTTTCCGCCGCGGGGGAGGCGGTGGGGCGAGCGCCTCGCGCAACAAGATGGCCATGCGTTCCCGCGCCTCGGCACGGTTGCGGACCTGCGACCGCTGCGTCGATGCGCTCACGGTGAGCACCGTGCCGTCCAGGCGGTGTTCGAGGTTGTGGAGGGCGCGGCGGCGTTGAGTGTCGGAAAGCGATGCGCATTCCGCGATGTCGATGGAGAGCTGCACCTTACTGTCGGTGGTGTTGACGCCCTGGCCGCCCGGGCCCGATGCCTTCGCGAACCACTCCGACAGGTCCGCCGCGGCGACGACGAGGCCGCCGGGGATCCCCGGGCCGGGCGCGATGGTCAAGTCCTGCATGCCGCCCATACTACGTTCTTGCGTCCTGCGTCAACCAACCCAGACCGCAGCCCAGTTGCAACGTAAGTCTCAGCGACCGACCTCCCGGTAAATCTCATCCATCGTGAACTTCCTACCGGAGTCAATCTCGACGGCTGAGCGAAGTTCCTGCAGATTTTCGATTCTTTCCGCGATGGCGGATCGAGCACAGCTCGGAAACAGTTACGCCCTCAGCACGCGCAAGCTTCGTTACGAGTGATGCTTCCTCGCTGCTCAAACGGATTCTCAGGAACATAACTGCTACCTATCTCGTGGAGAAAACCTCTATGCTTTCTTCTCGTCTCGACGGAAACGTAAACCGCGTCGCGTTGTGCGGGTTTCTGTCGCAGATTGATCTTCGTCGTCGGTTGATTCGAGCGCTCTTTTCTCCTTTTTCTCCCGCCGGGCTTCGATTTCAGCGGCCTTCGCAAGCAGCCGGTCGTCGTTCATGTCGCGAATTTTCTCGGTGGCCTTCTGCGCCTGATCCACCGCTGACTGACGGGCGCGGTTCGCGGCATCGACCGTGTCTCCCGCTAGCGACATCACAGATTGACGCCAGCCTTGGACCTGGAGACGTTCCGCATCCTCCACACTCATCCGCACATGCTGCGCGAACACACTAATAATGTCGTGAATACTGTTCGCGTGAGCAGTGATGTGGCGTGCGCGAATCGGGTTGGTCACCCAGACCTGATTGCTCAACTTGGCTGTCTCACGGACGGCTGTATCCATCTCGAGCAGACGTCGGGTGGTCGATTCCAATCGATCCTTGCGCGCGTCGTGGATTCCCTCTCGGTGAGAATCCAGCTGGCGGGGCTCAAACTCGTTCACGTGGGCGATCTCCAAGACATACATCCGATCATGGAGGTAGATGCTCCGAGCAGCCACACCCAGCCAAAGCGGCAGATCGCCTTTCAACCCAGCTAGGAGGGTTTCAAGTTTCTTGGAGTTGTTCTTCTGCTTCCGAAGTTGATCAACTGCGTCATCGAGTTGTTCGATGGCGTAAGACTCGATGCCATTCAGCTCTGATCCTAGGTGGGCGACCTTCGACCAAGTGGTTGCCGAAACGCTGTTATCGCGTCGGTAGAGTTAGTCAGCTTCTTCAATCGTGTACTGGATACCGCCAAGCTGGGCCAGCGCATCAATTCTGCGCTGGCGAAGGAGAACGTCGAGCTTCTCATTGATAACCTCCAAATACTCCTTGATTTCCGCGAGCGGCTCGGGCTGGCTCCGAGCACGTGGGTGCGGACCGTCGTACGCGATGCCCTCCACGCCTCCCGCTCGGAGCGAGGAGTTGGACGCCGCCGTGGCCGCGCACCTGCTCGGGGTCGAGGCGCGTGTGCAGGCGTCGGCGGACGCGCGCGAGCTGGCCGCGCAGATCCGCCCGCTGGCGATCAACGTCAACGACCTGGACCACCGGGCACGTGCCGGTGAGGCGGTGGCGCTGTCGTCGGAGGTGCCCGAGCTGATCGAGCTGCTGCGCGAGGTCCGCGCCCTGCTCGGGGATCGGACGGTCGCATGAGCACCACCCACTACAGCCCGAGCACCAGCGCCGCCGACACCGAGCACTATATCCGCGGGAAGGAGGACGAGCGGGGCGTCGCGATCACGTGCGAAGTGCCGGGAGGCCCCGGCGCGTTCTCGGCGCGCGCACGGGCGCTCACGCAGAACACGACGCGCGAGGTCGAGGCGCTGCACTACCGCCAGTCGTTCAGCGACGAGGAGTTCGACCCGAAGAACCCCGAACACGTGCAGCGGGTGAACGACCTGGGCTACCAGCTCGCCAAGAAGATGCACCCGGATTCCGACTGCCTCGTCGTCAGTCACGTGGATGGGCGGGGAAAGAAGCCGCACAACCATATTTTGGTTCTCAATCACAACAACCGCACGGGAAAGGCGCTCTCGGACTATCGCACGTTCCACGACCGCAAGGCCGGGAATCAGAAGGGCGTGCAGTCGGCGAACGACGAGCTGATGCGAGAGCACGGGCTCTCGGTCGTGAAGCGGCTGGAGCACGCGCCGAAGGACTGGGAGCTGCGCCGCGAAGACTTCGCCGAGGGGTCGCTCGACCGCGAGATGGGCGACCGGATGAGCGCCGCACTGGCCGATCCCCGCGCGGTGGACAAGGCCGGTCTGGTCTCGGTGATCGAGGAGCAGAACCAGCAGCTCGGTGATGACGGGGATCGGGTGCCACGGATGCGGCTGCACAGCCCCGTCAGCAAGAAGGGCAAACGCGCCGGGCAGGAGACCTGGACGCTCTACATCGAGGACCGCCGCGGCGAGTCCGGGCGTGCCGAGCGCCGCAAGCGCACGAGCGCACTCTCGGCGGACTTCACCCCGGAGGGCGCGCAGGCGTTCTTCGACTACCACCAGCAGCAGATGGAGCAGGAACATGAGCGCAGCGCTCGACAGGCTGAAGCAGCAGAACGGGCCCGTGCAGTCGCCGCAGCCGCTCGGCAGTCCGGAGACGATGGAGCTGTTGACCTCGATCCTCGCCGCCGTCGAGGCGCAGAATACGAGGATCGCCACGCTGACCGAGCAGCAGAAGAAGCTCGCGGGGTTCGTGAAGGTGGACAGCGAGGAGCAGGAGAAGCAGCTCTCCGCGATCTCGCATCAGCTGACCTCAACGTCGCCGCCGCCGGAGTCGAACGAGAACAGCGAACTGCTCGCCGGAATCGCGTCCACTCTCGCGGGTATGAGCGTGAACCTCAACGGGGAGAGTCTGAAGGGCTCAGCCTCTAAGTCCGAGGCTGCCGCCAAGCATCTCGATGAGAGCCGGGCTAAGTTCGAGCGGGCCGCGAACGGTGCGCAGAAGGCCTGGCGGGAGTCGATCACCCAAGCCAGCGCCGAGGCGACGAGCGCGATCAGCACGGCCCGGGATCAGGCTGTGCAGTCGATCGAGAGGGCCGCTGCCGACGCCGGGGCCGTGGCAACAGCCAAGATTGACGCCGCGAACGAGCGGGCCGAAAAGATCATCGCCACAACGGCGAAGCTGGAGGCCCGTCAGCTTTGGTCTGTCGCCGCGTCGATGTGCCTCGCGCTGCTGCCGGTCGCAGTGATCGTCGTGGGTGTTTGGATGGCCGTCGCCGGGCTTATCACGGGCGCTCAGTGGGCCCTCGACGTGGACGGGAGCGTGTGGCTCGGGATCGGTCGCTGGCTCGTGGTCTCCATGGGCCTCGCCGGGGCCGGCTACGGACTCTTCGCGTCCGTCCGCTGGGTCGCCGGTCTCGTGGAGACTTGGAAGGGCCGCGGGATGCCGAGGTGGCCCCGTTGGCGGTGATGGCTGGATCCGATCGAGCTACCGGTTCCGATCAGCAGTCGAAGGATTTTCGCAGCAGCCAGTCCTGCGGCCTCGGTGCCGCCGCCGTAGCCTGACGAGCATCCCGGCCGTGACGGCCATCGCGACGGCGCTCCCGGCACCGATGATCCAGGGATTGCCGAGGAGCCCTCCGACGCCTGCGAGTGCTCCGCCCGCCGCGATGAGCGGCAGGCCGCAGCAGAGCAGCAACGGAAGCGCGCAGCATGCCAGTAGGAGCAGCCCGGTCCCTGCGGCGACGATGGGACCGGCGCGCCGTTCGTCGCGGTCGTGATCGGCGCTCATCGTCTGCACCTCTTCCGGATGAGATCTCCCCGATTGCATGCGTTGCCGTTCATGCGCAGCACGAGAGCAGTGACGGGTCGGTGGTGAAGGACTTCGCGGCGATCCGGATGCCTTCGGTCATGGTCAGGTAGGGGGCCCAGGCGTCGGCGACTTCGGCGATGGTCTTGCCGAGCACGTGGACGCCTGCGGCGGCGAGTTCCCCGGCGTCCTTGGCGACGGCGGTGAGGCCGAGGATCTCGCTCGTATCGGCGTTCACGACGATCTTGATGAACCCGCGGGTGTCGCGGTTGATCACCGCCCGGGGCACATACTCCAGGGGCAGCACGCGGCAGTCGCAGCGGATCCCCGCGGCGACGACCTCCTTCTCGGTCATCCCGACCGCGCCGATCGCCGGTCCGGTGAACGTCACCCGCGGCAGATGGGAGTAGTCGACGGACCGGTCGGCGTCGGCGAACGCGTTCTCGGCGACGAGGGTGCCGTGGTGGGCCGCGACGTAGACGAACTCCGGGTGCCCGGTCACGTCGCCCGCGGCCCAGATCCGCGGGTTCGACGACTGCAGATGGTCGGAGACGACCACCTCGCCGGAGTCCCCGGTCTTCACCCCGACCGCATCGAGGTTCAAGCCGTCGGTGACGGGACGGCGTCCGAAGGCGACGAGCACCTGGTCGGCGCGGAACTCCTGCGAGCCGCCGGACACGTCCGCGGTAACCACGACCTGCCCGGTCGCCGCGTCCCGGGACACCCGGGTCGGCACCGCGCGGCGGACCACCCGGATGCCCTCGTCGGCGAACACCTCCTGCAGTGTCCGGGACACCTCCGGCTCCTCCTTCGACGCGAGCCGGGACCGCACCAGCAGCGTGACCTGGGAGCCGAGGCGGGCGAACAGCTGCGTCTGCTCCAGGGCGACGTAGCCGCCGCCGAGCACCAGCATCGACTCGGGGACCTCGGTCAGGTCCATCGCCGTGGTCGAGGTCAGGTACCCGGCCTCGTCCAGGCCGTCGATCGGCGGAGACCACGGCCGCGCACCGGTGGCGACCAGGTAGTGCTCGGCCTCGATCGTCTCGACCGCTCCGTCTGCGGCGGTGACCTCCAACACCGGCGCGTCCGGGGTGCCCGCGAACCCGGCGTCTCCCCGCCGGACGTGCCACCCGTATGAATCGGCGACGTCGGCGTACTTCTCGCCCCGCATCGTCTCGACCAACGCCTGCTTCCCGGCGATCAGCGCGGGCATGTCCACTGGGCCTGCCGTCGTCGCGATCCCCGGGAACCGGTCGGCGGCGTCGGCGGCGACGTGCCGTGCATCGGCGGCGGCGATGAGGGCCTTCGACGGCACGCAGCCCGTGTTCACGCAGGTGCCGCCGAGCGTGCCACGCTCGATCATCACCACCGACTTCCCGAGCGTGCTGGCGCGGATCGCAGCGGCGAACGCGCCGCCTCCCGATCCGATGATGGCGAGATCGTACTTCGTAGGCATCGCTGCTCCTGTCAACTCTTGGCTTTCTGCTCTGTCTCAGCCATACTGGACCTTCCAGTGCAGGGGAAGGTCAAGCGCGGCCACGGAGGGAGACAGCAATGCGGATCGGAGAACTCGCCGAGAGGGCGGGCACTACCGCGAAGACCCTTCGCTTCTACGAGGAACAGGGCCTTCTGCCCCCGACCGAGCGCACGCCGTCCGGATACCGCGACTACGCGCCCGAGACGGTCGCTCGGATCGACTTCGTCCACCGCGGCCAGGCCGCGGGCCTCACCCTCGCCCAGATCCGCCAGATCCTCGACATCCGCGACGGCGGCCATGCGCCCTGCGAGCACGTGCGCGACCTGCTTGACGTGCGCCTCGCTGAGATCGAGCAGCAGATCGCGCAGCTCTCCGTGCTGCGCGACACTATCGCGGACCTCAGACAGGACGCCGCGCACCCGGACCCTGAAACGTGCAGCCCCGATCAAGTGTGTAGGTACTTGTAGACGACGGGAGTCAATGACTCAAACGCTACAACCCCGATATGCGCTAGCGCATGTCGATGCCGCCGGTGCCCACCTCGATGTTTTTGGTGGTGGCCGCGACAGCACACTGCAGCGGCATCGGGGCGGAGGCCTGCAGCGCGAAGTGGTGGACTCGGAAGGACGCGTTGTTCACGCCGATTTCGTCCGCAGCCTGGGTGATCTCCAGATGAGTCTTGGCGATCTTTTCCGCAGATGGCCCGCGCTAGCTGCCGAAGGCGTAATGCCCGAAGCTTAAGAAGCCGAACGCTTTCATTGGATAACACTCCTTTTGATGGTGTTAACGAGAGGGAGTAACTTTGCAACGAGATGCCGTGGAGTTCAAGTTCAACGTGTAACGCCGGGCGTTAATGACGCTTCGCGTTATTGGGGTTGTTTGAAGCGTAGCTCAGTAGTTCACCGACAAGGACGCTAAACGACTGTGGAATCGAGAGCGAGGTGGAGATTTTGACTACCACTGCCAAGCTCCCCCTATACATGAACTAGCCCCCGAAAGTTGGACTGGTTTAATTCGAGGCGGTTAGGGCTTCACGGGTCTGATTCCGATACTGCATCGGGGTCAGGCCCTTGAGTCGTTGTTGGACGCGTTCGGTGTTGTACCACCCGATGTACTCGTAGATCGCTTGGTTGAACTCTGCGACAGTGTCGAAGACTTCACCGTGGTACATCTCGGTTTTCACGTGCCCGAAGAAGTTCTCCATGACCGCGTTGTCGTAACAGTTGGCTTTTCGCGACATCGACTGAACACCTCCGTTATTGCCGATCAGGTTGCGCCAGGAGGAATGCTGGTGCTGGAAGCCTTGATCGGTGTGCATCATCCACCCGGGTTCAGGTGCACATGCCGCGATTGCCTTGGATAAAGAATCGGCGGTAAAGGCTATCGACGGCGATGTGGCAACGGTGTGAGCGACGATGGAGCGGTCGAACAAGTCCATCACCGGTGACAGGTATATCTTGCGGCCTGCAACCCTGAACTCGGTGACGTCGCTGACAAAGACGGTGTTGGGCTTGTCCGGAGTGAACTTGCGATCGAGCTTGTTGTCAGCGATGTGGCTGATCGTCCCAGCGTAGGAAACATAAGGCCTGCGTTGGCGGATCTTGGCTCGAAGCCCCATCTCATGCATGAGTTTGTAGACGAGTTTGTGGTTGACCACCCAGCTCTGGTTACGCACGCAGGTCCAGCAGCACCCGCCGGTAGCCGTAGCGATGCTTGTTGCGTTCGAAGCTTTCCCGAATCGCGTCTTTGAGCACAGCATGTTTATCTGGCTCGCTGAGTCGTTTTTGGTGGTAGAAGAATGTCGACCGTGCCATGCCGGCCGCATCCAGGAGGTACTCCAAGCGGTGGTGTGACTTGAGGATGACGATCGCCTGGGCTTTTAGGCGTGTCCCTGGTTCCTCAAGTCCCGCAATTTTTTTAAGTAGGCGTTTTCTGCTTCCAGTCGCGCAACCTGGCGGCGCAGCCGCTCCTCTTCGAGCGTGTCAAGTTGTTTGTGTGTGGGGCGTGATTATTAGAGGTAGGGCTCGAAGCGGTCAGGGTAAGCCACAGACATCTGGTTGATGGCCTGCTTCCAGTTCGTCACCCGCCTGCCCTCGATCAGCCGGCCGCTGGTCGCCGCGGCCCGTTTGCCCTGCTTAGCACGCTTGGCGGCCCGTTTGTCCTCAATGTTGCAGATCATCAACCACAGGGTTTTGATCGCAGACTCATCGTTGGTGAACTGCACCCGATTCCGGGTGGCTTTACGCAGCTCGTTGTTCATCGACTCAATCGAGTTCGTGGTGTAGATCACCTTCCTAGCCATCGGTGGGAACTCCAGGAACGGGATGAACCGGTCCCACGCATCGCGCCACACCTTGACTGACTGCGGATACTTTTCCCCCAGCTCGGAGGCCTCGAGCTCCGTCAACGCCGCCAGAGCGGTTTGCTCGGTGGGGGCGGTGTAGATCTTCTTCAACTCGGCGGACACCGCCTTACGATCTCCATAGGCCACCCACCGGTTTGCTGCCCTGATCAGGTGGACGACACAGGTCTGGACCATCGAATCCGGCCAGGTGGCTTCCACAGCCTCCGGCAGACCCTTGAGCCCGTCACAGCACACGATGAACACATCGTGCACTCCGCGGGTAGCGAGGTTGGCACACACCTGCGCCCAGAACGAGGCTCCTTCCTCTTTAGCCAGCCAGATACCCAGGATGTGTTTGATCCCCTCCATGTCCACCCCGATAGCCAGGTACGCGGATTTGTTGACCACCCGGCCCCCGTCACGGACTTTGATCCGTAACGCATCGAGGAAGACCACGGGGTAGAACTCATCAAGTTGGCGGTTCTGCCAGATCATGACCTCCTCAAGGACCGCATCGGTGATCGCGGAGATTGTTTCATGGGAGATGTCCACGCCCATGGCGGTGGCCATGTGGTGCTGGATGTCTCGGACGGTCATGCCACCGGCATAGAGACTGATGATCATGTCGTCGACGTCGGTCAGCCGGCGGGATCCTTTGGGCACCATTGTCGGCAGGAAGGATCCGTCACGGTCCCGGGGAACGGCGACATCGACCGGTCCGTAGTTCGAATCGACCCGCTTGGGGTAGGAACCGTTACGGGAATTGTTCTGACCAGCGGCTTCCTTGCTGTTCCGGTCGCCGTGCTGGTAGCCGAGGTGGGCATCCATCTCGGCGTTGAGGCCCCGGTTGATCGAGGCCTGGAGCAGGCCCCGGACGAGATCGTTGGCATCCGTGGTGGAGGTGCCGAGCTCGTCGATCAGCTTCGCCATCTCAGGATTGGCGAGGAGCTTTTCCTCGATCGCTTTGATCTTTGCGGAGTCCTCTGGGTTTCGTCGTGCCACGGTAGTCATTCTGGTTCATCTCCTTGGTGTGAGGGGAATCCCTCACACACAAACCATCTGACACCCTCCTTCCTTCTTGATTTCGAACGAGTACTGCTGCTTTGTCGGTTTCTCCACAAGACACAGCCTGCCATGCAGCTGAAACCGCCGATAGAAGTGGCGTGTTGCACTTGTCGAACCCCCGACCATGTTCGCAGCTGCTCGGTATCCCATGCCCTGCTCGAAACACTCCACCAGCTGCTCGCGCTGATATTCGCTCAGCGAACTTCGTGCTCTCAATGAAAACTGCTCCCCACTAGTCGGTAACTGATTTCTCAGTCCAACTAATGGGGAGCAGTTCACCCAGGCTGGCGGGGTTTTTATTTGCGCTCATTGCTGGCCACCGCCCAGGGGCCGAGCGAGACGGTGGATCTGCTGATCACTCAGCGGGGGAGCAGCGGCGGCGATGCGGCTCACGGCCGACTCGATATCCTCAAATGTCGGCTGGCGGCCGGTGGGGCGTTTGAGGGCCTCGAGGTCAGCCCTCTCGATCTTGATGCGCCCACCGATTTTGCTGGCGCGCAGATACCCCTCGGAGATGTACTTGCGGAGGGTGGAGCAGCCGCCGAAACCTTCGGCCACCGCATCCTGCATGGTAAGAAGTGTTTTCTCGTCTTCTAGTGACGGTAAAGCGAATGCGCCCATGGAAACTCCCGGTAGCGTTTCTCCTTCCGTCAAGAAGGCGCTACCGGAGCCAATCGGCGCTCCGGCCCGGGGTCCATCCCCTCAGGCGTGTTCGGCGAGCCCGTTCCGTCGCGCGGGCCAGTGGCGACCATTGTCGCCAGACGTCCAATCCAATGACGGACCTGACCCCTTGTTGGTGGACATAGGCTAGCCCCGGTTGACAGCCGGAGGAGGGTAGTCTCAGTTCATGCCTCGTAAGTCCTATACTGAGGAGTTCAAGCGCGACGCGGTCGCGATGTATGAAGACACAGACGGTGCGTCTCTTAATTCGGTTGCTCATGATCTCGGTGTTAACCGTGGCAGTCTCGCTGCCTGGGTCAAGCGCTATGGCACGGGCAAAAAAGCCCGCGCGATTGATGCTGCAGCTCGAGCCCGGACATCATCGGATTTAGAGCGGATCCGACAACTCGAGAAGCAGAACCGGCTTCTTCAAGAAGAGCGAGACATCCTTCGCAAGGCGGCGCAGTATTTTGCGAAAGAGATGGGCTTGTGATCCGCTTCAAGTTCATCCGGGACCATCGCACCGAGTATTCGGTCAAGCGGATGTGCCACGTGCTGAAGGTGCGGCGATCTTCCTATTACAAGTGGAAAAACACACAGGCCGCGCGCCGCCAGAAGGTTCTTGACGATGCTGTTCTCGGTGCTCGTATCCGCACTGTGTTCCGTGAGGAACACGGACTCTACGGAGCTAAGCGCATCGCCGCGGCGTTGAACGATCCTGATTCGGGGGCGCATGCGGTGGTCAATCACAAACGCGTCGCACGCATCATGAAGACTATGGGTATCCAGGGGTTCACGAAGAAACGCCGCGTGCGCACCACCGTGGCAGATGCTGGCCGTGGTGTCTTTCCAGATCTTGTTTGCAGGCAGTTTCATGCCCCGGCGCCGAATCGCGTGCTCGTCGGCGACATTACCTACCTGCCGGTATCCGGTGGCGGCAATATGTATCTTGCCACCGTGATCGATTGTTATTCCCGCAGGCTGGTGGGATTTTCTATTGCTGACCACATGCGCGTCGATCTGGTTATCGATGCGCTCCGCTGGACTCAGCACAGCGCGCCCGAGGCAGTCTGAAAGGAGCGATTTTTCATTCAGATCACGGCAGTGTCTATACCTCGAAGGCATTTAGCTCACGATGCACGATGCTAGGGGTGACCCAATCGATGGGAGCGGTGGGAACCAGCGCAGACAACGCGCTAGCGGAGTCGTTCAACGCGACATTGAAACGCGAGGTGCTGCAAAACCGGAAATGCTTCGACTCACTGCTGCACGCCAGACGGGACGTCTTCGCGTGGTGTGTGCGCTACAACCAGAAGCGCAGACACTCATGGTGCGATTATCTGTCGCCCCTCGAGTTCGAAAACCGCACCTGCGGTAAACTCACCTTGACCGCATAAGTTCAATTCCCTGTGTCCACTTTCCAGGGGTCGGGCCCGGTTTCTTTGCGCCGACACGCCGTGGAGTTCAAATTCAACGTTTAGCGTTTAACGCTGTTACCAGCGGAGGTACTCTCCCACCACAGCGCCTCCGAGTTCGTTGAGGTCGGGGGCGACGACGTTGGCGCCGGTGCGGTTGGCGAGGGCATCGATAAGCGAAATAAGCCCTGGATCATCCCCGAGGCGGAAGAAGGTGATCTTCGTCCCGCGTTTGGTCACCGTGTCAAGCGCATCGACTGTGCGCGCGAGCGTGATGCGGTCGGTCGGCCAGTTGAAGTAGGCCTCGCCCCATTCGGTCAGGATAGAGGTCGGCTCGCCGTCGGTGACGATGAGAAGCGTCGGGTCGTAGTCGGCGTGGCGGGTGAAGAACTCGTTGGCGAGAAGCAGCGCGTGCTGCAGGTTGGTGCCCTTTTCCTGCATCGGCGGCAGGGCGGTGAGTTCTTCGATCGTCAGCGTCTGCGCGTAGAGGCCGAAACCGATCAGCGCGAGCTCGTCGCTGCGGAACTGCGTGGTGATGAGGTGGTTCAGCGCTAGCGCGGTCTGCTTCATCGGCGTCCAGCGGCCTTCCATCGCCATGGAAAAGGAGGTGTCCACAAGGAGTGCAACGGCGTTTTTCGTACGCGCTTCGGTTTCGACCACTTCGATGTCGTTCACGGTGATCGCGAACGGCTCGCCGCTGGCGGCACTGCGCTGGAGCGCGTTCGTGATGGTCCGGGTGGTGTCCCACGCCGGAGTGTCGCCGAATTCCCAAGGGCGGGTGCCACCGGTGGGTTCGCCCTGCTGACCGGCGAGGCGGGAATCGCGCTGGCCACGGGATAACTGGGAGGTCGCGCCCTTCAACAGCTCCTTGCCCAGCATACGCAGCGCTTTCGGGGACAGCTGCAGCGAGCCGGACTCGCTCTTGTTCAGCAATCCGGAGTCGCGCAACGCTTTCTCCAAGTCGCGCAGATGTTTAGCGCTGGTGGCGGCGTCAGCGCCCAAGAGGTCGGCGACGTCGTCCAAGTCAATGTCTCCGGGGCGTTCACCTCCGAGGGTGGCAGCGAGCTCGTCGAGGCGCCCGAGGTCGCGCATCGCGCGGGTGGCTTCGCCGAGGCCCATGCCGCCCGATGTCCCGTCGCCGTCGAACGGTTCGGACCCGGTCCAGTCCAGGTCGGGGCGGATGCCGCGCAGGTTCGCATCCAGCTCGCCAACGAGGTTCATCAGCTCCTCCGAGCCGAAGGCCTCGGCCGCGAGCTGCATGAGCTCGGCGCGCTGCTCGGGCGTCATGGAGTTGAGCAAGCGCTGGGCTGCCGCCGATCGCTGCGCAAGTAGCTCCACCAACTCCTCGATGTTGCGGGGGTTCTCCGGAAACTGATCCCCGTGCTTGGCCATGAAATCCTGAAAGTCCTGCTCCGTGGCCATGCCGGCGCGATGCTTGCCCAACAGCACGTTGAGATCGCGAAGCATCTCGGCGACGGATGCGCGATCTTCATCGGTGGCACCTTCCAGCGCCTCTTTCATGCCGGCGAAGCGCTGGTCTAAGAGTTCGCGGCCGATGAGGTCTTTGATCTGCTGGTACTTCTCGCGCGCTTCTGAGGAAGCCCAGTCGTAGCCGTTCAGTTCGGTCACCGCCGCCGCGGGAGAGACGGGCAGGTTGTCGAGTGTCATCTCCCGCATTGTGCGGTCGAGATCGTCCATATCCACATCGCGGGCGAGTTGGCCGCGTTCGGCGAGCACCGCTTCGTCGAGAAGCTTCTTCGCTTCCTGGAGCGTGCCCCCGAGGTTGGTCTTGTGCAGCAGCTCCTTGCGGCGCTCCGCGATTTGGCGCAGGAAGTCGTCGTAGCCCTCGCGGCGCAGATACTCGCGCATGGCCTGCTCGGCGGAGTAGCCGTACATGACGTCGTCGGCAATGGCGCGCACCGCCTTGGTCAGGTCGGGCGGTGGGGCGAGTGGATCCGGGCCCGGGGTGTACCTGCGGTACCTGCGTTGCTTAGCCATAGATGCTCTCACCTTCGCCGGAGTCCTTCGAAATCTTTTGGGTGAGGTAGAGTGCCTCCACCGCGAGCTCGATGGCACTAGCGCGCTCGCCCTCGCTCTCGGCGCCGAAGGTCGAAGCAATGTCTCCGTACAGCGTGCCTTCGAGCTGGGGCAGGCCGTTGAGGAACTCCGCCGCCGTAATGTTTTCTCCAGTGGTGATGAAGGTGGAGCCGTCGAGCGCCTCGATCAGCGGGGCGAAGTCGAGTCCCTTGATCCGGGGGCGAAGAGTCTGAGCAACGGAGTTGCGCAACAGGTACTCGAGGATGTCCCACTCGCGGCCTTCCTCGCCGTGCTCGAACTCCACCTTGCCGCCGAGCACGTCGACGGCAGCCTCCAGGTCCACTAGGCGCGCGACCGGGTCCTCCCCGGTAATGGCGGCGCGGCGGGCGGCGGAGGCTGCGACTGTCTCGGCCCCGGCGATAGCGAAGCGGGCCGAGACACCGGCGCGTTGGTTCACCGCGTCGGATTCGCGCAGCGCGCGGGTGAACCGGGCGAGGGCTTCCATAATGGGTTGCGGCACAGTGGCCGTGAGCTGCGATTCTTGCTCGATGACGCGGATCTCGTCGTCCAACTCGATGGGGTAGTGGGTGCGGATCTCCGCGCCGAAGCGGTCTTTGAGCGGGGTGATGATGCGCCCGCGGTTGGTGTAGTCCTCCGGGTTCGCCGACGCCACCACCAGCACGTCCAGCGGCAGGCGCAGCATGTAGCCGCGGATCTGGATGTCGGCTTCCTCCATCACGTTGAGCATGGCCACCTGGATGCGCTCCGCCAGGTCCGGCAGCTCGTTGATGGCCACGATGCCGCGGTTGGAGCGCGGGATGAGGCCGTAGTGGATAGTCTCCGGGTCGCCCAGGCGGCGGCCCTCGGCCACGCGCATCGGGTCCACGTCGCCGATCAGATCCGCCACGGAGGTGTCCGGGGTGGCCAACTTCTCGGAGTAGCGGGCCTCGCGCGGGATCCAGACGATGGGCAGCGCGTCTCCTTCATCCTCGACGCGGCGCTTCGTGGCGTCCGTCAGCGGGTTCAGGGGGTGTTCGCGCAGCTCGGATCCTTCGATGACGGGCACGAAGGCGTCGAGAAGCAATGGAAGCGTGCGAAGCAGGCGGGTCTTGCCCTGGCCGCGCTCGCCGAGCAGCACGATGTCGTGGCCGGCGATGATGGCGCGCTCGACCTGCGGCAACACGGTGTGCTCGAGGCCGTGGAGGCCGGGCCACGGGTTTTCGCCGGCGCGCAGTGTGGCGATGAGGTTGTCGCGCATCTCTTCGCGCACGGTCTTGTAGGTGTAGCCGGCGGCCTTGAGCTCGCCGAGGGTGGTGATGGATGGCCAGGAGTTGGGCGCTTCAGTCATGCCGGCCAGGGTACGCGGGTTCCGCGATGGCTTACCATCGCTTCATGGCCACCATCTACCTCATTCGCCACGGCGAGAC
Organism: Corynebacterium mycetoides; assembly: GCF_900103625.1. NCBI lineage: Bacteria > Bacillati > Actinomycetota > Actinomycetes > Mycobacteriales > Corynebacteriaceae > Corynebacterium > Corynebacterium mycetoides. The sequence goes on from NZ_LT629700.1 coordinate 215,548, forward strand.
CCCGACGACCGGCAAAATCCTTCCCGGGCGCGCGCCGGGGTTGCACCTTTCGGAGAGGGGGCGCATGCAAGCCGCGGCTGTGGCCAAGCAACTCGCCAGCGTCGACGCGGTGTATTCCTCACCGCTCGAGCGCGCCCGGGAGACCGCTTTACCCACCTGCGAACGGTTCCACAAAGAGCTCATGCTTGACGACGGCCTCCTGGAAGCCGATTTCGGCACATGGACCGGCGAATCCTTGGCCGACCTTGCCAAATTGCCCGAGTGGCAGGTCGTGCAGAGGCGGCCTGGGGAGTTCCGCTTCCCTGGCGGCGAGTCGTTCGTGGAGATGCAACACCGCGTAGTGGGTTGCGTGCGCACGATCGCGGCGCGGCACCCGGGCGAGGCGGTGGCCTGCTTCACCCACGCCGACCCGATCAAGGCGGCGTTGGCGCATTTCACGGGACGGGGGTGGGGCGCGTTCCAGCAGATCCCGGCGGAACCGTGCTCAGTGTCGGAGCTTGAGCTGTGACCGCGAATGAGCTGCTTGAACTGCTTCAACACGGCGAGGTCGGTTTCGTAGGCCAGCTCGCGGAGTCCTCGAACCTCACGGTGGTTGTGGACCTCACGCTAGCTCGCGACGATGGCCGAGAGGACTACTGCTGGGGCATCTTCAAGCCTGAGGCGGGGGAGCGCTACCTCCACGATTTCCCGGCGGGGCTGTGGCGGCGCGAGCGGGCTGCGTACCTGCTCAGCGCGTGGCTGGGCTGGGACATCGTGCCGCCCACGGTGGTGCGCGAGGTGGGCCCGCTCGGTGTCGGGTCGTTGCAGTACTACGTGGACAACGACGGCTCCCACTATTTCCCGCTGTTCGAGACCCGCCCCGACCTGCATCCCCAGTTACTGCGCATGGCTGTTTTCGACTTATTGGTGAATAACACGGACCGTAAATCGGGCCATGTTTTGCTCGCCCGCTCGCAAAACGAGAACCGCGTTGACCACGTGTGGGGCATCGACCAGGGACTGTGCTTTCACCATGATCCGAAGTTGCGCACCGTGATCTGGGACTTCGCGCACGAGGCGATCCCATCCGAGCTGGTGGATGCGGTCGAGCCGCTCACGGGGGAAGTGCCGGAGGAGGTGGCGTCATTGTTGACACCGGAAGAGGTGGCGGCGTTGAAATCGCGCGCCTTACGCATCGTGCGCCTGCCGTGGTTGCCCGAGCCCCAGTCCGAGTTTCCTTACCCCTGGCCCCTGGTGTAAGCGCTATTCCCGCGCGGGGTAGCGCACGAGGAGGTCGTCGCCGACCACGGCACCGTCGTTAAGCGTTGCTTTGCGTATCGACGCACCTTCGGCCCCCAACCCCAGCACGTGCTCCACCTCGTCCCCGTGGGCGAGGAGGTGATCAGCGATGATGCGGCGGTGGCAGCGCCACCACACCGCCTCGGAACACATGATGGCGGTCGGCGTGTGAGCGGCGTGCTGGCGCAGTTTCTCCAATGCTGTTGAGAATTCTTCACCCAGGGCGTGGTCGGCGTAGTTGTGAAAGCTGCGGTTTTGCCAGTTGGCGTTGACCTCGAACGGGATCGTCTTGGATACGTTGCGCCGCCCCGCCAGCCCCTCGTTCTTCATGTAGGCGATGCCGTGTGTGGGGAGGCGCTGGGTGAGGGAGTCGTCGTTGAACCACGGGTACTTCCGTGAACCGGTCAGCTTGCGCACATCGACGACTGCCGCGACCCCGGCTGCCTGAAGCATGCGCACGAACTCGTCGAATTCAAGGTTGGAGTGGCCGACGGTGAAGATGCGCATGGGTGCAACCGTACCCCGAACCCGAGGTGCTCTTGAGCGGAGCCGCCTGAATCAGACCCGCTGGGCGAGATCAGGGTAATGTACGACCACTCCGTCACTGTCCACTTCTAATTCGACATCGACTCCACGTGTTCCACTTGCGTAGCGGACTGTCTTAGAGTCGATTGAGCTGTAGTACTGGTCCGAAGCGATCACTTCTAGCGATGGCATATCAATCCAGGCCATGATGAGTTGCGTCTTAGGAACCTGAGCTTCCAAAAGCCCCAAGCGGCGAATGGGCATCGTGTTCGTGAGCGGGCAAAGGCCGAGGTCGCAATCCAGCGCGTCTTCCAGGTCTGCTGAACGAACAATTCCGGGGGAGGGCAGATTTGTTGGCGGGGTCCCCTCTTCTTTGGTCTGCGACGACCATACGCCCTGCTCGGACCTGACGAGTTTGAGGCTCCGCTCCCAACCATCGCCTTCAACGTTCACCGTCACATTCTGGGTGGCCCAGTTCTCCGTGGCCTCTAGTGCCCAGGTTGCCTGGTAACCCTCTCCGTATTGCACTCCGGTGGCCGATAAACCGGCTCCGTGAAGCCGAACCGTAGCCTCGTTCTGGATGACGGGGTTGTCGATGTGCACCCACCCGTAGCTACGTTCCATGGTGGTTAGTCTATCGAGAGACCGCGCATGGGAAAGCGGGTAGTCGACTGCAACTGGGCCCGAGAAGAGTGTTGCGGGTTCTGCAGTTTTTCGGGGGACGCTGGCTACACTCGCGGGCATGAAGCGCTTGTCCATCAGAATGGTGGCGGAGATTGTGGCCTCCGCCGGTGTTGTCCCGCCTGCGTGCGGTGGCCCGCGCCAGAATGACCGTCAGGCGGCGCTTGAGGTCCCTGCGGGTGCAATGGCGGTGCTCTCCAATGACTGAGCACCACACTGCCATCGTCGTCGGCGGTGGCCAGTCCGGTTTAGCCACGGCCTATTATCTGCGGCGCTTCAAAGTGGATTTCCTGGTCCTGGACAACCAGGAAGAAGCTGGCGGAGCATGGTTGCACGCATGGCCTTCGCTGACGCTTTTCTCTGCCGCGGGGTTCTCTAATCTGCCCGGCTGGCCTATGCCGCACTACCCGGGGTATCCGCCGGCACACCATGTCATCGACTACCTGGAACACTACGAACAGCGCTACGACATCCCAGTTAGGCGCCCCGTACACGTCCGCAGCGTGTCTTGTGATGGTGGGGTGTTTCATCTGGACACGTCTGCGGGTCAGTTCACAGCGGAGCACGTTGTCGCGGCCACAGGCACGTGGTCCGCGCCTTTCGTGCCCCACTATCCCGGCACCTTCCGTGGCCGCCAGTGGCACTCGTCGATCTACCCCGGGCCGGAACCATTCCGCGGTGCGAAGGTCGCGGTGGTCGGTGGGGCGAATTCGGGTGCTCAGATCGCCGCGGATCTCATCGGGACGTCGGAGGTCACATGGTACACACGTGAGCAACCGCGCTGGATGCCTGACGACATCGATGGCCGCGATCTCTTTCTCAACAGCCGCCGCCGGATTCTCGGCGGCGATTCCGGCCCGAACCTCGGGGACATTGTTGCGCTTCCTCATCTACGTGAGCTCCGCAACTCCGGTCAGCTCACCGCTACCCCCATCTTCGATAGCTTGAACGAGCTCGACCACGACCACCTGATCTGGTGCACTGGTTTTCGTCCGGCCCTCGGCCCATTCCGCCACCTCATGCGCGGCCGCGAACCTGAAGTGGGGAATCTGCATCTAGTCGGTTACGGCAACTGGACCGGCGACGGCTCGGCAACGCTGATGGGTGTGGGGCCCTTTGCCAAACACACTGCCCAGGTAGTCGCGGGCCGTGTCGATGAAGCTCCGCATCAAATGTTTTGAGATGTCGCTTGCTCCCTGAGCAGCTCGATCCTTCCAAGATCCGCGTTGGAGAGCCAGCGCGCTGGGCGAAAGTGTGGCTCAGCGCTTCGCTTGCGCAGCCCGCAGGCCGTTCAAGATCACGATGACTTCGGCGACCTCGTGAACCAACACGACGGCCGCCAGGCCCAGCATGCCGCTGATCGCCAGCGGCATCAACACGATGATGATGGCCAGAGACAGCACGATGTTCTGGTTGATGATCCTGCTGCCTCGGCGGGCGTGCTGCAGAGTCTGTGGGATCAGCCGGAGGTCATGGCCGGTGAAGGCGACATCAGCGGACTCGATCGCGGCGTCGGAGCCAGTCGCTCCCATCGCTATGCCCACCGTCGCGCCCGCCAGTGCCGGCGCGTCGTTGATGCCGTCACCGATCATCGCCGTCGGCGTCTTGGAGGAGAGTTCGGCTACGATGCTCGCCTTGTCCTCCGGGCGCAGCTCGGCGCGCACGTCGTCGATTCCGGCGATTTCAGCCAGTGCCCGGGCGGTGCGAGTGTTGTCACCGGTGAGCATGCTCACTTCCACGTCGTTGGCGTGCAGGGTCTGCACGGCTTCGGGCACCTCGGGCCGCAGCTCGTCGCGGACCCCGATCGCCCCGGCAAGGGCGTCATCGACGGCGACCAGGACGCAGGTCTGCCCCTCGGACTCCATGCGCTCAACATCGGCCTTCAGTGGCCCGGCGTCGATCCATCGGGGGCTGCCCACCAGCACCCGTCGACCTTCGACGGTGCCACTGATGCCATGCCCGGATTCCTCGCTGATGTCCAGGGCAGCGGGCGCTTCGGGCCCCGCCGCCGCGATCGCCGCGGCGAGGGGGTGCGTCGATTGCTGCTCAACTGCCGCCGCAAAAGCAAGCACTTGCGCCCGATTGAATCCGTCTGCCGGGACCACGCCGGTAACCTCGGGCTGGTTGCGGGTGAGGGTTCCAGTCTTGTCCACCGCCAGGTGACGGATGCCGCCGAGCCGCTCGAACGCCGCTCCGGACTTGATGACCACGCCAAACTGGCTGGCTGCGCCGATCGCGGCCACGACCGTCAGCGGCACGGAGATTGCCAGCGCGCACGGCGACGCTGCAACCAGGACCACCAGTGCACGGGTGATCCACGTCTCGGGGTCGCCCAGCAGCGAGCCGATCACGCCGACCAGCACCGCCAGGATCATCACCCCGGGCACTAAGGGTCGGGCAATCCGGTCGGCGATCCGGGCGCGGTCGCCCTTTTCCGCCTGCGCCTGCTCGACCAGGTCCACGAGTGCGGTCAGTGAGTTGTCCGCTCCAGCTGCGGTCGTCTCGACCTCCAGCACACCGGCGGAGTTGATCGCTCCCGCGGGCACCTCGTCGCCGGGCGCGACCTCCTCTGGAATGGATTCTCCGGTGATCGCTGAGGTGTCAAGGCTGGAGCGTCCGGAACGAATGATGCCGTCCGTGGCGATCCGCTCCCCGGGGCGCACGAGCATCAGCTCGCCAACCACGAGGTCTTTCGCTACGACCTCGACCGCCGTGCCGTCGCGCAGCACCGTTGCGGTCTGCGGCACCAACTTCAACAGTGCCCGCAGTCCGCCCTGGGCCCGGTCCATTGCCTTGTCCTCCAGCGCCTCAGCGATCGAGTACAGGAACGCTAGCGCCGCGGCCTCTCCGACGAAGCCGAGGATCACCGCGCCGACCGCGCTGATCGTCATCAGCAAACCAATGCCGAGCTTGCGCTTCGTGACAAGGCTCCGTATTGCGCTGGGCGCGAACGTGTATGCGCCTAGCAGCAGACCGACCCAGAACAGTATCGTCGCGGGTGTCTCCAGCCCGGACCAGTCCAGCGCCAGGCCTATGCAGAGGGCTACGCCGGAGAAGATCGGCAGTAGCAACTCGGGGTCCTTCCACCATGGCCGATCGAGCTCTTCAATCTCCGTGGCGGTTTCGTGTTCGCATCCACACGCCGAGCTCATGCGTCCGCCCCTTTTCACCGCAGCCGGGCACCGAGCACTCAGGGTCGATGCACGGGGCGTTTTCGTCGACAGCCAACGTTGCGTTCACCAGCGCGTCGAGCGCTGCCGCGAGGTGCGGATCGGCGATTTCGTAGCGAGTTTTGCGGCCCTCTGGCTCGGCGACGATGATGCCGCAGTCGCGCAAGCAGGTCAGGTGGTTCGAGACGTTCGAACGGGTCAGGTCAAGGTCGCGCGCAAGCACGGCTGGGTAGCTCGGGCCGTCGAGTAGGGTCATCAGGATTCGGGAGCGCGTCGGATCGGCCATAGCCCGGCCGAGCCGGTTCATGACGTCGAGGCGTGAAGCAACCTTTGTGGTTCGGCTGCCACCCAACGCGGGAGCGACGTGGGCGGCGAGGTTCTCCAGAATCTTCACGTTGACGTCCACGCCATCCCGCAAAAGCTTTACGTGTTTCCATGCGCCCATATGTTCTCTGTGTACTGACGCAATTACTGTTTTCTGATTGTTGCAGGCTAACGAGAAAGTAACTTTGCAACTACATACCGTCGAGTTCAAGTTCAACGTCTAGGGGCCTGCCCGGACGCGGTTAGGCTCGGTGTCATGGTTGACACGAGACTGACTGTCCTGGGCGCGGCGGCGGCCGCCGCGCTCGCGTACACCGCGTACCGTTCGCGACACAACGCACGTTCTTTCCGGCGCGGAGCCGGCACCACGAGCGCCGCCGCCCGCGAGCTCGCCATTCCCGAATCCGCCGTGGGAACGGTGCTGGAGAAAGAACAGCTGGACAGCGACCGGATCATCTCCGCCCCGGGCGGTGCGGCCACGTTCCTCGTCCGGTATGGCTCCCGCAACGCGCACGGCGAGCCGATCGCCGCGACCGGGTTGGTCACCCTCCCGCGCGGAGACGCGCCCGAGGGCGGGTGGCCGGTGCTCAGCTGGGCGCACGGCACGACGGGCCTGAGTAAGCGCGCCGCCCCCTCGACGGCGCTGGACACCCACCCGGACGAGGAGACGCTCGTGCTGGCGGCGCGCGACTACCTGCAACCCTGGCTGGACAAGGGCTTCGCGGTGATCCAGCCCGATTACGAGGGTCTGGGCACGGTGGGCAGCGGCACCTACACGGACCGCCACTCGCTGGCCTCGGCAGTCAATGAGATGGTCCGGGCGACGCGCGGGGAGTTCTCGTTCGGGGAAACCTGGTACAACACCGGGTGGAGCCAGGGAGGCTTCGCCGCCGTGGCCGCCGCGTCGGCCGATGACGTGCCGTCGGGACTGCGCAGGACGCTGGCGATCGCCCCCGGCGACAGCTACGTCCCGAAGACCCCCGTCCCCTCCGTGAACTCGCTGCTCGTGCGAAAAGTAATCGGAACGATCGACGCCGAACATCTCACCTACGTCGCATACGCGGTGCAGGGCGCGGCGAATTTCAATGCGGCGATTGTGGCGAGCGATCTCTTCAACGACCGCGGCAAGGAGCTGATGCGGCTGGCCTCCAGCGAGTGCCTGACCACGTTCAAGGAGGTCAGCTCGATCTCCGGGGAGGAGATCTTTAAGGACCGGCCGGACGTTGAGGCGCTACTGGAGCACTTCTTGGCCAACTCGATGGTGAACATGCGCCCGGTTCAACCGGTGACGATCTTTATCAGCAAAGACGACGACATTATTGATTACCGCCAGATCGGCGTGGCCGCGCGCAGGCTCGCGTTGGTGCCGGGCTGCGATGTCGAGGTGGTGACGCACTCGGGCCCGTCGCACCGGGACATGGTGCGCCGCGCCGTCGCGGACCAGAAGCCCTACGTCCCGGAGCTGTAGGCCAGCCATAGAACAATCGGTCTGTAAAGGGGTTTATTTTTTAGACTGGACTGTCTAAAGTGTGGTCCATGCCCTTTGGAGAATTCCCTGAACGTGTTAATGAATACGCCTCGCGCACGACGGCCGCGCTCGTCGTCGCGCTCGCACTGACCACCATTGTGGCGTGGCTCGTCGCGCCGGCGCTCGTGGCGCTGGCGCTGAACGCGCTGCTTTTTGCAGGGTTCGCCCTGCGTTTGTACGCCGGCCCGAAGTACTCCCTCTTCGGCCAGCTCTCCGTCCGCTACCTGGCCGGCGCCGCCTTCGGCGACCCCCACATCGTCTCGGGCGCGCCGAAGCAATTCGCCCAGGGGATCGGAGTTGCCTTCTCCCTCGTCGCCCTGATGTTCGCGGCGACCGGGCACACCGTCGCCGGCCAGGTCACGCTCTTGATGCTCGTCGCGGCGGCCTCGGCGGAGGCGTTCTTGGGCTTCTGCGCCGGCTGTTGGATCTACCGCCACGGCCAGAAGGCGGGAATCATCTCACCCGACGCCTGCGAGACCTGCGCGATCTAGGCTTGCCAGCGCGTAACATGTAAACATGACTGATCCGAATAACCAGCCCGAGATGCTCGGGGCCACCGGCGACGCGCAGGACCCGAACCTGGAAAAAGACCCCTCCGAATGGGTCAGCGGCGATGAGCCGATGACCGAGGCGCAAAAGTCCTACCTGGACACACTGGCCAGGCAGGCCGGCGAGCAGATCCCGGCGAACCTGACCAAGGCCCAGGCCTCGGAGCAGATCAACCGCCTCAAGAAGCTCACCGGGAACTAACCCACACGTCGATCTCGGCGATGACGGGCTCGTTGCCGGCGTCGTCGATAAGCGTGCACGAGACGGTGACCAGCTCGCCGCCGGTCTCGCGGGTGATGAGGTCGAAGTCGGGCCACTGGGCGGAGGCGGTCACCGTGAGCCCGCCGGTGGATTTGCTGGGGTATTCCGCGCGCATGCCGCGCGGGATCCATCGGTGCGTGTCGGGAAGCGAGGCCTCGCACAACAGGCCCATGGCGGCCTCGGCGCCGTTGAGCGCGGCGATCACGTGGAAGGTGCCGATGTGGTTGTTCACGCCCCACCACTTGGCCAGGCGCACCGTGCAGTGGCTGCCGGGCACGAGTTCGCGCACCCGCGGCATGACGGTGCGGAAGTACGGGGCTTTAAACCACAGGTAGGAGGAGAACAGGCCGCGCTTGATGCGCGAATCCGCCACCTGCTCCCACAATGCGGAGATCTGATTGCTGGGCTGTGCGACTGTGTCCTGCGTCATACCGTGGATCTTATCGGGTGCGTGTCTCACGCACCCTTCTTTTTGCCCGACCGTTTTTTCTCCAGCGACGCCTTGAGCGCCTCCATGAGGTCGACCACCTCGGCGTCGTCCGATTCGGAGTCCGGTCGCTCGCCGAAGGTTTTCTCGGTGTCGATGGTGTCGCCCTCCGCGAGTTTGGCGTCGATAAGCTTGCGCAGCTCGATTTGGTAGTCGTCCTCGAAGTCGCCGGGGGTGAAGTCGGAGGAATAGGACTCGACGAGCTGGGCGGAGAGCTCGAGCTCCTTGTCGGAGATCTTCGCGCGTGACTTGGTCCCCTTGAAATCCACCGCGCGCAGCTCGTCGGCCCAGATCATGCCCTGGAGCACGAGCACCTTTCCCGCCACGCGCAGCACGCCGAGGCGGGTTTTCTGTCGCAGCGCGAACCGGACCACGGCCGTGCGGTCCGTCTTTTCCAGCGTCTGCCGCAGCAGCAGGTAGGACTTCGGTGTCTTGCCCTCGGGCTCGAGGTAGTAGGACTTTTCCAGCAGGATCGGGTCGATCTGGTCGGAGGGGACGAACTGGACCACCTCGATCTCGTTGTTGTCGGCCTCGGGCAGAGCGTCGAAGTCCTCCTTGTCCAGCACGACGGTGTCGCCGTCCTCCTCGTAGGCCTTGTCGATGTGCTTGTAGTCCACCTCCTCGCCGCACACCTCGCAGCGCCGCTGGTAGCGGATCCGCCCGCCGTCCCGGTCGTGGACTTGGTGGAAGGAAATGTCGTGGTCCTCGGTCGCCCCGTACGCTTTGACGGGGACGTTGACGAGGCCGAACGTGATGGAGCCGGACCAGATTGCGCGCATAGGATGAAGCCTATCCAAAGAAAGGGGAGCCGCATGAAGTTCCAGGTAGGCGGCCGCAGCCTCAACGTGACCAGCCTGGACAAGGTGCTCTACCCCGCGGCGGGCACGACCAAGGCGGACGTGATGCACTACTACCTCAGCGTCGCCGACGTCATGATCCCGCAGATTGCGCGCCGCCCCGTCACCCGCAAGCGCTGGCCCGACGGGGTGGAGGGGGAGAGCTTCTTCCGCAAGGACCTCGAGGAGTCCGCGCCCGAGTGGGTCACCGTCGGCGAGATCGAGCACGCGGAGTCCGTGAACCGCTACCCGCTTGTCGACGCCTCCCCGACGCTGGCCTGGCTCGCCCAGGTCGCCGCCTTAGAGCTGCACACCCCGCAGTGGCGCTTTACGCCCGACGGCTCGCGGGCGAACCCGGACCGGATGGTGCTGGACCTCGACCCCGGGCCGGGGGTGAGCCTGGCGCAGACGGCCGAGGTGGCGCTGTGGTGCCGCGAGATCCTCGACGGCATGGGCATGGACGCCGTGCCGGTGACCTCGGGGTCGAAGGGGATCCACCTCTACGCGGCGCTGGACGGCAGCTACGACTCCGACACCGTCAGCGAGGTGGCGAAGGCCTTGGCCCGCGGCCTGGAGGAGGACCACCCCGAGCGGGTGACGTCGGTGATGAGGAAACGCGAGCGCGGGGGCAAGGTGTTCGTGGATTTCAGCCAGAACAAGGCGTCGAAAACCACGGTTGCTCCCTACTCGCTGCGGGGCCGGCAGCGGCCCATGGTGGCCGCCCCGCGCACGTGGGAGGAGATCGAGGACCCCGCACTCGCACACCTCGGCCTCGACGAGGTGCTCGCGCGGGTGGGCGACGGCCTGGACCCGATCGCCGCGCTCGGCGCGCCTGCCCGCGACAAGCTGGCCACCTACCGCTCAATGCGCGACGCGCGAAAGACGCCGGAGCCGATCCCGGGCGTCGTGCCCGCCGCACGCGAAGGCGCGCCGATCTTTGTCATCCAGGAGCACCACGCCCGGCGCGTCCACTGGGACGTGCGCATCGAGCGCGACGGCGTGTTGGTGTCCTGGGCCGTGCCGAAGGGCCCGCCCGATGACCCCGCGGTCACCCGCCTCGCGGTGCAGACGGAAGACCACCCGATCGAGTACGCCACCTTCGAGGGCAGCATCCCGAAAGGGCAGTACGGCGCGGGCGAGATGGCGATCTGGGATACCGGCACCGTGGACATAGAGAAGTGGCGCGAGGGCGAGGAAGTCATCGCGGTGTTCCACGGGCGTGGCACCCCCCGCCGCTACGCGCTCATCCACACCGGCGGAAAAAACTGGCTGATGAAGCTGATGGCGCGCCAGCCGGCGCCCTCCCTGGCGCCGATGCTCGCGGTGGCGGGCAGCCCCGCGGATCTGACGCTGGGGGAGAAGGACGGCGTGCGCTACGCCTACGAAATGAAGTGGGACGGCTACCGCATCATCGCCGAGGTCGCAGCGGGCACGGTGACGCTGCGCAGCAGAAACGGCAAGGACTTCACCCACCTGTTCCCGCACGCCGGGGAGCTGGCGGAGGTGCTCGGCGGCGGGGCCGCGGACGGGGTGCTCGACGGGGAGCTGGTCGCGCTCGACGACCGGGGCCGCCCGGACTTCTCGCTGCTGCGCGCTGAAGATACAGGCTCTGCCGGCACCGAGCTGCGCTACATGCTTTTCGACGCCCTCGAGATCGGCGGCCGTTCGCTTATGGGGAAGGCGTACGTGGAGCGTCGACAAGCGCTTGAGGCTCTCACGGAGACGGAGCATGTGGCCATCCCGCCGCGGTTCTCGGGCTCGTACGAGGCCGCCGAGAAGGCGAGCCGCGCACTCGGGCTCGAGGGGGTGATGGCCAAGCGGGAGGACTCGCCGTACCTGCCCGGCGAGCGCTCGAAGGCGTGGCTGAAACTCAAGACCGAGCTGCACCAGGAGGTGGTCGTCGTCGGTGTGCGCACCGGGAAGAGGGCCGTGTCCTCGCTGCTGGTGGCCGTGCCGGACGACGCCGGGGAGCTGCGCTACGCCGGGCGCGTGGGAACCGGGTTCACCGCGGCGCAGCTCGACGAGATTGAGGGCAAGCTGCGCCGCGTCGAACGCGCGGAACCCGCGGTGGAGGTTCCGGGGCCCGACGCGGCGGACGCCTGGTGGGTCGAACCGCGGTACGTGGCCGAGGTGAAGCTGGCGGGCAGGACGCGCGGGGGCAGCGTCCGGCAGGCGTCGTGGCGCGGCTGGCGCCCGGACAAGGAGCCGGACGAGGTTCGCTGGCTAGAATGGGCACGGTGAGTACCCGCTACCGCTTCGACCTACCCAACGACGCCTGGTTCATCGGCGAGGCCCCGGAAGGCTACGACTTCATCGTCGCCCACTCCGGAAACTACCCCGCGTTCCGCCCCAACATCGGGGCGACCACCGTCGGCGTCGCGCCGGGCACCGCACTGGCCACCGTGATGGAGGATTCCGCCACGGTCACGGCCACCAACGCCACCAACCTGAGCGTGGGCGAGGACGCGATGAACGACGACGGCACCGTCGGCCGCCAAACGCTCAGCTTCGCGGTGGAGGCGCCTGCCGGCACCCTCGAGCTGACCCAGTACCAGGTGTTCTACCTGCTGCCGGACATGGTCGGTGAGGGCCGGGAACTGCGTGTGCTCTGCGTCGTCATGACCGCGGAGACGCGCGATGCGGCCGAGCTCTACGACGACTTTGACGCGTTTTTGGACACGCTGCGCTTCGTCGATGAGGAGGAGTGATGAAGCTGGGGGAGATGACCACCGACGTGGTGGTCATCGGTGCGGGGCAGGCGGGCCTGTCCGCCACCTTCCACCTCCAGCGCCGCGGCATCGACCACATCACGCTCGATGCCGCCGAGGAGCCGGGGGGCGCGTGGCTGGAGCGCTGGGACACGCTGACGGTGGACAGGGTCAACGGCATCTTCGGGCTGCCGCTGTTCCACCCGCCGGAGCTTGACCCGCAGGAGAAGGCGTCGGTGGCAGTGCCCGCATACTTCGCGGACTTCGAGCGTGCCGCGGGCCTGAACGTCATCCGCCCGGCACGGGTTCTCTCGGTGCGCAGAAGCGGCGACGAGTTCGTGGTGGACAGCACGGTGGGGCGGGTGCGCGCGAAGGCCGTGATCAACGCGACCGGCACGTGGGACACCCCGTTGCGGGCGGATTACCCCGGGCAGAGCAGCTTCGCGGGCCGGCAGATCCACACCCGCGACTACACGGGCCCGGACGAGTTCGCGGGGATGCGCGTCGGCATTGTCGGGGCGGGGATCTCCGCGCTGCAGCACCTGGACGAGATCTCACGCGTGGCGGAGACGTTCTGGTACACCCGCCGCGAGCCCGACTTCCGGGATCACTTCGACGGGCGCGAGGTGGAACGCCGCGTCGCCGAGAATGTGGAGCGCGGCGAGCCGGCGCGCTCCGTGGTGTCTTACACGGGGCTGTTCGCGGGGGCGGACTACGTGGCGGCGGCGCGCGAGCGCGGGGCGCTGAACCGGCGCGACATGTTCCGGGAGATCGTGCCGGAGGGCGTGGTGGAAGCGGACGGGACGCTGACCCGCCTGAACGCTCTGGTGTGGGCGACGGGCTTCCGGCCGTCGCTCAGCCACCTCGAGCCGCTGGGGCTTGTCAATGACCGCGGCGGGATCGCCGTCGACGGAACGCAGGTGGTGGCGGAGCCGATGGTGCACCTCATCGGCTTCGGCCCGTCCCAGTCGACCGTCGGCGCGAACCGGGCGGGCCGCGAGGCGGCGGTGAAACTGCGCCGGGCGCTGGAAAATGTCACCTGAGTGACATCAATTGTTCGCCATAACGTTACGCGGTTGTGCTGTTATTGGCAGGTCCCCGCCAATCTCGACTATCCTTTCTGAGGTACACACCATGTCCACAAAGATCGCCGTCGCCACCGCCGTGGCACTCAGCCTGGCTGTATCTCCCGTAGTAGCCCCCGTTGCTCACGCCCAATCCAGCGCCCCGGCCCAGGGTTCGTCCTCGCCCGGATCCCCGTTTGCCGGCGCGCAGTCCGGGCCGATTTTCCGCGCTGTCACCGGCGTGGGCGCGGACGCGCAGAGCGTCAACTTCTCCTGGCGCTCCACCTACAACGGCGCCGAGGTCGTTCGCCTGCACCCGGCGAATGACCCCGCTGCGGTTTCCGAGGTCGCCTCCCGCGAGGCGGACTACGGCGCGGTGGCCTACGTCTCCCGCTTCGCCGAGGTCACCGACCTGACCCCGGGCGTGACCTACACCTACCAGATCGGTTCCGAGGCAGGCGGGTGGAGCAAGCCGCACAGCTTCACTATCGACGACGGCGACGACACCTGGAAGTTCGTCGCCGTGACCGACGCCCAGATCGGCATTGACCTCAAGGTGGCCGAGCAAGCGAACGTCTGGCGCACCACCGCCGCCAACGCCGCGGCCGCCAACCCGGACGCCTCCATGTTCGTCAGCCTGGGCGACCAGGTCGAGGGCTGGGGCGACCTGATCACCCCGCTCGGCCAGTACAACGCGTTCTTTTCCGCCCCGCAGCTGCGCGACTTCCGCTTCGCGGCCATCCAGGGCAACCACGAGACCTACCCCACCGACGTGTCCAGCCGCCACTTCCAGGAGCACTGGAACCTGCCCAACGAGCTCGCCGGTACGTCGAACTACTTCTTCGAGCAGAACAACGCCCTGTTCATCGCCCTGAATTCCAACCTGAAGGACGACGCGGGCCTGGAGCAGCAGGCCCGGTTCGTGCGCGACACGGTCGCGGCCCACGGCGGCGACAAGGACTGGATCATCGTGCTCAACCACTTCGCGTTCCACTCTCACGGCGGCCGCTACACCGACAGCGACATCGTGCGCATGCGCAACAAACTCAGCCCCGTGTTCTCGGAGGTGGGCGTCGACCTGGTCCTCAACGGCCACGACCACATGTACAACCGCTCGCACCTGATGAACGGCCCGACACCGCAGGTGCCGGACGCCTACGCGGCACCCGGCGACGTGCTGTCCAAGGACGACGGCGAGGTGCTCTACCTGACCCTCAACACCGCCGGCGGCGGCAAGTACTACGAGTACGAGGGCAAGGACGGCAAAGAGTACCCGGGCATGACGCTGGAGGAGTCGCGCGAGAAAGGACTGAACCAGCCGACCATCGCGTTCTGGAACCAGGACTACACACCCGACTACTCCGTGGTGGACGTCAGCGGCGACGCGCTGCGCGTCCGCAGCGTCAACGCCGCGGACGGCTCGCTGGTAGACGACGTCACCCTCGTCCACTCCGGCGAGGCGGCGGCCCCGACCGCCCCGACCACCCCCGCGCCGGAAGCGCCCGTGGCCGCCGGCTCCTCCCCGCTGCTCGCGGGAACCGGGATCGCCGTGGCCATCCTCGGCGCGTTGACCGCGTTGGTTGCCAACCTCCCGCAGGCCCGTGCCCTCATTGACCAGGCGATTGCCCAGATTTCCGCACAGTTCGGGCTTTAGGGACTAACCCCCTAAATCGCCGCGGAACTCTCCGGGCCCGCGGTGGGTGAGGGGGACATCCGCTCCTGCCACGACGACGTTGCCGTAGGCGCGGCCGTCGAGCATCTCGCGCGTAGCGACGGCCGCGACATGCCCGAACACCTCACGCATCCCCACGAGCTCGGCGCGGGTGGCGGGCAGGCCGTGGCCGTCGCCGATGTTGGCCACGTAGACGCCCCCGGGCGCGAGCGCGCGGTGGGCGGCGCGGTAGAACTCCACCGTGGTCAGCGGGCGCGGGGTGTCGGGTCCGGCGAAGACGTCGCGCACGATCATGTCCTGCGACCCCGGTTCCAGCGCGTGGGTGAACGCCTGCGCCTCCGCCACCCGGATGGGAACCTCCGGTTCGAACGCCCAGCGCACGAGCCGGGCCAGCGCGCCGTCGATTTCCACCGCCGTGTGGGCGCCGCCCCACCGCTGCGAGAAGTACGACGGTAGCGCGCATCCCGCGCCGCCGAGGTGCACGCTGGTGAAGGGGCCCGTGGCCGTGACGAACCCCGCGATCCACTCCATGTAGTCGAATCCCAGCACCTCGGGCGCGCCCAGGACGACGTACGAGGAGGGAACGTTGTTGACCTCCAGGGTGTAGCCGCCGTCGCGGTCGGGATCGGCCACGATGCGGGCGCTGTCGGAATCGATGGGGTAGGTGCCCTCAATGCGCTTTTTCGGCGTGCGGGGTTTGCGCATCGTCTGCTGGACCGGCCTAGCCCAGGAACGCCTTGTCCGACAGGGTGGCTCCCTTGATCGCGGCGAACTGGGCGATGAGATCGCGCACCGTGAGCTTGCGCTTGTCCTCTCCTGCCGCCTCCCACACGATCTGGCCGTCGTGCATCATGATCAGGCGGTTTCCCACGCGGATCGCCTGCTCCATGTTGTGGGTAACCATGAGCGTGGTCATCCCGCCGTCCTCCACGATCGTGTGGGTAAGGGTGGTCACCAGATCGCTGCGCTCAGGGTCCAACGCGGCCGTGTGCTCGTCGAGAAGCATGACCTTGGGGTTGGTGAAGCCGGCCATGAGCAGCGACAGCGCCTGGCGCTGGCCGCCGGACAGGAGCCCGACCTTGTGGCCGAGGCGGTCTTCCAGGCCGAGCTCGAGGGTGGCCAGCCGCTCCCGGAACAGCTCGCGCCGCGCCTTGGTCAGGGAACGGCCGAGGCCGCGGGACGCGCCGCGCAGGTAGGCCAGCGACAGGTTCTCCTCGATGGTGAGGTTCGGGGCGGTGCCGGCGAGGGGGTCCTGGAAGACACGCCCGATTAGCTTCGCGCGGGTGTGCTCTTTGAGCCCGGTGACGTCGCGCGCGTCGATAAGCACGCTGCCCGCGTCGGGCTTCAGGCGGCCCGCGATGGTGTTGAGCAGCGTCGACTTGCCCGCGCCGTTGGAGCCGATGACGGTGACGAAGTCCCCCTCGTCAAGCGTGAGGCTGACACCCTTTAACGCGGCGCGCTCGTTGGCGGTGCCGGGGAAGAAGGTCTTTTTGACATCACGGATTTCAAGCATGGGCCTTCCCCTTAGCTCGGGAGGTCAGTTTCGGCAGAAGAAGCGCCGCGACCACCAGCACCGCGGACACGAGCTTCATGTCGTTCGGGTCGAGGCCGACCTGGAGGGCGAAGAAGATGATGAGGCGGTACGCGACCGCGCCGACGACCACGGCGATGATGCCCTGCAGCAGGTGGCGCTGGCCGACGATCGCCTGGCCGACGATGACGGAGGCGAGGCCGACGACGATGAGCCCGATGCCCATCGAAATGTCCGCGAAGCCCTGGTACTGGGCAACCAGCGCGCCGGTCAGGCCGACCAGCCCGTTGGACAGCGCCAGGGTGAGTATCTTCGTGTTGTCGGTGGCCACGCCGAAGGAGGTAATCATCGGGCCGTTGTCGCCGGTGGCGCGGATGGCCAGGCCGAGGTCGGTGGTGAGGAACCAGTAGACCAGCAGGCTGAGCAGCACGATCGCGACGGCGAGCAGGGCCACGCTGGCCCAGGTGCCGAGCAGCCCCGCCTGGCGGAGTGGGGTGAATAGGGTGGTCTCGCGCAGCATGGACAGGTTCGCGCCGCCCATGATGCGCAAGTTGATCGACCACAGCCCGATCTGGGTGAGGATGCCGGCGAGCAGGCCGTCAATCCCTCCCTTGGTGTGGAGCAGGCCGGTGACTACCCCGGCGAGGAAGCCGGCGACGAAGCCGGCGGCCGTCGCGGCGAGCGGGTTGACGCCGCTGGTGATCAACACCGCTGCGGTGCCCGCGCCGGTGGTGAAGCTGCCGTCCACCGTGAGGTCCGCGAAGTTGAGGACGCGGAACGTGAGGTAGACCCCGAGGGCCATCACCCCGTAGATGAGGCCTAGTTCAAGTGCGCCGATCATTGCTGTTAGACGCGCTCGGCCTGGTCGAGGATGTGCTGGGGAATGGTGACACCCTGCACCGTGGCGGCGTCCTCGTTGACGTAGTAGGAGAACTGGTTGGCGGTCTCCACCGGCATGGTGGCGGGGTCAGCGCCGTCGCGCAGGATGCGGATGGCCATCTCGCCGGTCTGGCGGCCCAGCTCGAAGTAATCGATGCCGATGGTGGCCACCGCGCCACCCTCGACGGTTCCCGCCTCGGCGCCGATCACCGGGGTGTTCTTCTCCTCCGCGGCCTGGACCAGGGAGGAGATGCCCGAGACAACCATGTTGTCGGTGGGGACGTAGAAGGCGTCAACGTCGCCGAGGGCGGCCACGGCCTGCGGGATCTCGTTGACGCTGGTGATCGTCTGCGTTGCGACGGAGATGCCGCGGCCCTCGGCCTCCTTTGTCGCCTCGTCGACCTGGATCTGGGAGTTGACCTCGCCCGAGGAGTAGATGATGCCGATGGTGGACACGTCCGGCACGAGCTCCGTCATGAGGTCGAACTGATCGGCCAGCGGGGTCTTGTCGGAGGTGCCGGTGACGTTGCCGCCCGGCTCCTCCAGCGAGGCGACGAGCTGCGCCTCGACGGGGTCGGTCACCGAGGTGAACAGCACCGGAATGTCCGCGACGTTTTGCGCCATGGCCTGCGCCGCGGGGGTCGCGTTGGCCAGGACGAGGTCGAGGTCCTGGTTGGCGAACTGCTGGGCGATGGTCAGCGCCGTCGCCTGTTCGCCGTTGGCGTTCTGCTCTTCCCACTCCACGTCGATGCCCGCGTCATCGAAGGCCTGCTTGAAGCCCGCAGTGGCGGAATCGAGGGCCGGGTGCTGAACCAGCTGGGAAATGCCGATGGAGTACGACTCCGCGGAGCCGGACCCTGCCTGCGATGACCCCGACTCGGATGAGCAACCGGCCAGCGCGAGGGTGGCGGTGGCCAACGCGGCTGCTGCAATGCGGGTGCGGTGTGTGAACGTCACGGGTTCGTTCCCTTCGGTGAAGTGTCGGTGAAGTGTCAATGATTGACGTAGAGCCTAAACGAGAAGCGTCCACTATATGGAATTTTCGTCCCAAGTCGGTTACCGGGTGCCCCCGCGCCCTGTGGCGTAATCTCATCTGTGGTCCCAGCCCAACACCTGTCGAGGAGCCCCGATGGCTATTCGCACTTTCCCGTACATCTCCTTCCACGGCAACGCCGCAGAAATGCTGCGCTACTACCAGTCCATTTTCGGCGGCGAGCTGGAACTCATGACCTACGGTGACCAGATGGTCAACGGTGCCGAGTTCCCGTTTGAGGCGCCGCGCGAGGCCGTCGCCCACGGCAAGCTCACCGGCGTCTTCAACCTCACCGGGGGCGACGACATTCAGGACCCCTCTGGGGTTCTGGACTGCGGCGCCTTCTCCTTCGTCGTTGAGGTCGACTCCGTGGAGGAGGGCACCCGGATCGTGGGTGAGTTGACCGCAGACGGCGGCGCGGTGACCATGCCGTTCCAGCAGGCTCCGTGGGGCGACTACTACGGCCAGTGCGAGGACAAGTACGGCATGGCCTGGCACATCTCCACTGTTTAAGCTGTTTACGCTTTACGACGCCTCATCGGCGTCGCCCCACGACTTCGTCCGCGCGAACCCCGTGGCCACCGCCGCGCCGACAAGGACGCCGATGGCGGGCAGCCACAGCGAGTTGCTCATCGCCTGGGCCACACCGGCGGGGTCGGGGGCGCCGACCGGCGCGGCGTAGCGGTTCAGCTGCGCCGTCATCAGCGCGGCAATGGCGGCGGAGCCTATCACCGCGCCGACCTGGCGCACGGTGTTGTAGACCGACGAGCCGGCGCCCGCCAGACGCGGGTCGAGGTTGCGGGTGGCGATCATGGACAACGGTCCCCACATCATCGAGTTGCCCAGGCCGTTGACGACGGAGATGGCGAGCAGCCAGTGCGGGTTGATCGTCGGGTCGGCGATCAGGGCCATGAGTGAGACGGACAACCCGGTGAGCGCGAGGCCCGCGATCGCGAACGGCTTCGGCGACCGCGTGTTCGTCAGCTTGCCGATGTACGGGGCCAGAACCGCGGACACAACGCCTGCCGGCAGGATGAGCAACGCGGCGTGCGTGGGGGAGAAGCCCTGGACTTGCTGGATGTAGATCATCCACGGGATGGCGAAGGTGGACACCGTGAACCCGACGGTGGCGATGGCGAGCGCGGCGAGGGTGTAGTTGCGGTCGCCGAACAGCTGCGGCGGGACGAGAGGCTCCCCTCTCATGCGCCGCTGCCAGGACACGAAGCCCGCGAGCAATACGACGCCGGAACCAATGAGCAGCCAGGCCGGCCAGGACCATTCCAGCCGCTCGGCTTCTTGGATGCCGAAGATGAGGCAGAACATGCCGACGGCGCTGATGGCCACGCCGAGCCAGTCGAGGGAGCGGGCTGTGTTCTCAAGCACGGGGACGAAGCGGATCGCAAGGATGAGCCCGACAACGCCGATGGGGACGTTGACGAAGAAGATCCACGCCCAGCCGGCGGCGTCGACAAGCAGTCCGCCGAGCAGCGGGCCCGTGATCGTGGCCACGCCCGCCGTCGCGCCCCACACACCCATCGCCCCACCGCGTTCGCGCGGAGAGAAGGTGCGGATCATCATGCTCATCGTCTGCGGGGTGACCATCGCTCCGCCGAGCCCCTGGACGGCGCGCGCGGCGATGAGGGCCCCGATGCCGCCCGCGAGGCCGCAGGCGAGCGACGATACGGTGAACAGGGTGAGGCCGATGAGGTAGAGGGTGCGCGGACCGAACCGGTCGCCGAGCCTGCCGGTGATGAGCAGCGGCACCGCGTAGGCGAGCAGGTAAGCGCTGTTGACCCAGATGACTTCGTTGTAGGTGGCCTGGAAAGCGTCCGTAATGGCCGGAATGGCGACGGCCACAATGGTGGAGTCGACGAGGATCATGAAGAAGCCGACCATCATCGTCCACAGGGCGGGCCACGGTGAGGTGCGGGGTGCGGAATTCACCGGCGCAACTCTACTCCCCGCCGGTTACTTGCGTAATTTGGCGCGTTTGCTTAAGTGGAACAGTGCGGGATCCTCATCGAGCGTGTCGTAGATCTTGCTCGGCTGCCAGGTGCGCAGGGCGGAGTCGAGGTCGCGCGTGGCCGCGGCGAGGAAGTCGGCGGCCTGCTCAATCACCGGTGGTTCTATGGTGGGGCAGGAGTTAACCTCGTAGACAACGAGACCACCGGTCCGGGTGTTTTCCCCGATGTCGATGCCGCCGATGAGCGTGCCCAGCGCGCGGGACGCCTGCTCCGCTAGCGCGGCAATGTCGGGCGTCAGCGGGCACATCGCGATGCCGCCGCCGGCGCGGACGTTGGTGATCCACCCGCCCTCCGGCGCGTAGCGGTACATGGCGAAGATCGCGCGGTGGTTGATGGTGTTGACCCTGATGTCGCGGCCGGGGTTGTCGATGTAGGGCACGGCGTAGAAGCTGGCGGGGGCGTGAGCATGCTTATCGACGACCTCCCGGGCGTCCGCCGGAGAACTGATAAGCGTCAGCCCCTCGCCGCCGAAGCCGGAGAGGGGTTTCATCACCGCCGCCGCGTCGAGTTCTCTCAACCACGTTTCGAGGATGTCGGCCTCGCGGCCGGTGATAGCCGGGTACCCCGCGATGCCGCGGGCCGCGAGGTGCGCACTGCAGACGTACTTGCTCTGGGCGCGAAACAGGGTCAGTGCATCGTTGATGACGGGGATGCCGGCCGCGGCGAAGGCGTCGAGGTGCGACATGCCGATGGGGAGGAGGTCGTCGAGAACCCAGCCGAGGACCAGGGCGGGGTTGAGCTCGAGTCCCGCGGCGGAGAAGCGGATGGCCGTATCGTCCATCTCAACCGTGAGTTCGTGCGGGTGGATGCGGACAACGGAGATGCCGCGGGCGCGTAGGGCGGGGAAGAGGAGGTCGTGGTCCTCATCGTCGATGTTGTCACCCAGCACCACGATGAGGGGGTGGTGGGGGTTGGGCTGTTCGTCGATCCGGCTCAACATATAAGGAGTCTATAATATATTGACCTCTTTTGTGAGCCCTTAAAAAGCACCAGGGCCGGCGACCCGTGATGGGCGCCGGCCCTGGTGCTTTACGCGGTCTAGGTGCGCGTGAGGTTTAGAACGGGAATCCCGGGATGATGGAGCGCAGGAAGACGAGGATCTGCGGCAGGAAGCCACCGATGGCAGCTGCGATGGCCGCCGCGACACCGGCGAAGACGGTGGCCGCGCCGGCGAGGAAGCCGCCGCCGAAGCTGGAACCCGGGGCCGGTTCAGGGGCCGGTGCATTTGTGGAGTACACGGTCACGGGAACCGCGATGTCGGTGCCAGCGTCGGTGGTGATGCGCAGGGTCTGCTGTCCAACGAGGTCAGCCGGGATATCGAGGGTCACGGTGGCCTTGCCGGCCTCGTTCAAACCAGCCTCGCCGAAGTCGGGGTCGATAGCGACGGTGCGCCGCACGTCGCCAAGCTGGACGGTGACGGTCTCGGCAGTCTCGCCCTGGGTGTAGATCAGCGAGGTCAGCTCGAAGGTGGTCTCCTTGCCAGCGACGAGCGGCTCAGCGTAGCGCAGGCCGATGTCAGCCTGGCCGGTGC
Organism: Corynebacterium mycetoides; assembly: GCF_900103625.1. Lineage (NCBI taxonomy): Bacteria > Bacillati > Actinomycetota > Actinomycetes > Mycobacteriales > Corynebacteriaceae > Corynebacterium > Corynebacterium mycetoides. Next base: position 237,629 of record NZ_LT629700.1, read on the forward strand.
GCGGTGCAGGTGCGTCGCCGTCGTTGAGGTAGGCGTCCAGGTACTCCGTGAACGCGGAGATGTCCAAGTAGCCAAGCTGCGCGAGATCCGTGCCGTTGGTCAGGGCGGTGAACCCGTCGCCACCCTCAAGGAGGAACGTCGAACCTGCGACAACGTACTCGGCGTCCGGGTCGATCGGCTCGCCGTCGACGATAACGTTCGTGATGCGCTCGCCGTAGGCGCGGGTGGGGTCGTAGGTGTAGGAGACGTTGTCGGAGACACCGAGCGACAGGCGCGGGCGGGAAGCCTCCGGGTCGGTGTCCTTCCACTGCTGCTCGAGAGCTTCGATGAAGTCGGAGCCCTTGAGGGTGGTGTAGGTGATCTCGTTGCCGAACGGCTGGACGGAGAACGCTTCCGCGAAGGTGACGTCGCCCTCGAGGAGATCCGCGCGCACGCCACCCGCATTCATCACCCCGATGTCTGGGGTGACCTGCGAGTTCTGGGCGACTCCCCACTTGGCCACGTTGGCGAGCAGGTTGTTGAGCTGGGACTCGACACCGCGGTTGGAGCCGCTGTCCGCATCGGCGTTCTTGCCGCGGTAGAGGGTCTCGCCGAGGGTGCCGATGACCTTGGAACCCTCGACCTCTGCCTCGTCGAGCGCCGCGTCGATGACGGTCTGGATCTCAGCGTCGGGGGTGGTGCACGCCATGATCGTTTTAGCGTCCAGCAGTTCCGCCTTCTGGACGGTCAAATCGTCTGTTGCGGAATCGTATGCGAAATCGATGTTGGCGAGACCCTTGGAGTACTCGCCTGCCTGGAAGATGATGGGGAATGTTTCGGTATCTGCCGGCTGGATGAACTCGTGGGTGTGGCCCATGAAGACGGCGTCGACGTTCTCCGACCATGCGTCAGCGGGGATGTTACCTTCGTGGGGCAGGGCGATGACGACGTCAGCCTCGTCGGAGTTGGTCAGCTCATCAGCGAGGGTGTTGATCGACTCAACCGGGTCCTGCCAGGTGATGCCCTCGATGCCGGACGGGGAGACGAGGTCGGGCATGTCGTCGGTCACGGAACCGATGAAGGCGACCTTAACGCCGCCGAGCTCCATAATGCGGTAGTCCTCGATCTCGCCCTCGTTCTTCTCCAAGCCGTCCGCGTTGGCAGCGAGGTAGGTCCAGTCAGCCTCGCGGACGACGCGTTCGGTCAGGTCAGCCTGGCCCTTGTCGAACTCGTGGTTGCCCACGGCCGAGACATCCAGGCCCATCATGTTCATGATCTGAATGGTCGGTGCGTCGTCCAGAATCATGGACGCAAACGGGGAAGCACCGATGAGGTCGCCGCTGGAGGTAAACGCGTGGTTACGCCCCTCCGCAGCCTCGTCAACTGCGCACTTCAGGGCAACGGCACCGGGAATGCCGTCCTTTGCGTCTTGTTTCCAACGACCGTGGAAGTCGGTGATGTTGGAGATAGTGAACTCGCCGTCGGTCTGAGCCGAGGCGAGGGGTAGACCGGAGATCGCGAGCGCGCTGACGGACGCAGCAGCGACGGCCGTGAGCGAAGGGCGGAACCGCATGGGGAATCCTTTCAATAAAGGGCGGGTTGTTGTGCGGTTGTAACAATAAGATTTCGAGGTTGCTAACAGGCGCCTATCAGTTGAACTTCCGGTTAAGCCTGTTGCCGGAGGTGAACAGGTATCTTCGACACCATGACCTACCTGGATTCCGAGTACTTGGCGGGGCAGTCCTCGCTGACTGGACAAGCCCCCGACTTCGATACTGACAACCTCCCCAGCCACCCTTTTGAGCTGTTCGCCCAGTGGTTCGACGCTGCCGTCGCCGCTGGTTGTGAGGACGTCCGGGCAACGACGCTCGCCACGGTGGATGAAAACGGTCTGCCGGATGCTCGAATGATGACCCTGATGGAGCTCACAGACAACGGTTTCTGCTTCGGCACCGGCGCGGCTTCGACGAAGGTCAAGCAACTGCGCGATAGCCCGGTCGCAGCGCTGAACTTCTGGTGGCAGCCGCTGAATCGTGCAGTGCGCGTGCGCGGCACCGCGCGCCTCCAGGATGCTCCGAACGAGCACTTCCATGTGTGGCGGATTGAGCCCATGCGGCTTGAATTTTTCCAGGCTGTGGACGCGCGCAACGCAACACGAGTCGAGTACAACTTCGAGGCGAACGGGTGGGTGGCCACGGTTCTTGACCACTAATGAGCACAAGTCCTAACTAGTGGAACGCGCCTCCCGGACGCTGGGATATTGTGTATGCGTCCCAGTACTTACGGAGGTTCACTTGACTACTCACCCACCGTCCGCCCCGCAGGAAGTCAGCCGGGCAGACCGATCGGCCGCGATCGCCGTCACCGCTTTCCCCGCGTTCATCCTCGCGGGCGCGGCGTTGGCGTTCTTCGTTCCCGAGCCCTTCGCTCCGCTCAGGTCCTATATCACCTACTTCCTCATGATCATCATGTTCGGAATGGGGCTGACCCTGACTATCCCGGACTTCAAGACGGTGGCGAAACGGCCGATCCCGGTGGTGATCGGCGTCGTCGCGCAGTTTGTCATCATGCCGCTCGGGGCGGTTGCGGTGGCGAAGCTGCTGAACCTAGATTCCGCGATCGCCGTGGGTCTGTTGATGCTCGGTTCGGTTCCCGGCGGCACCGCCTCCAACGTCATCGCCTACCTGGCCAAGGGCGACGTTGCCCTCTCGGTGGCGATGACAAGTGTGTCCACACTCGTCGCACCCATCATGACCCCGATCATCATGCTGCTCCTTGCCGGGGAGAATGTCGACGTCAACGCTCGGGGAATGGCGTGGACCCTGGCCCAGACGGTCCTGCTTCCGGTGCTGGGCGGCCTGGTCCTGCGGTACTTGCTCGATGCGTGGATGGAAAAGATCGCCCCGGTTCTGCCGTGGATCTCCATCATCGGTATCGGCGGCGTGGTTTTCCCGACGGTCGCGGCCAACCGCAGCGCGTTGCTCTCGGTCGGCTTGATCGTGTTCGTCGCCGTCATCCTGCACAACGTGCTGGGCTTCCTGCTGGGCTATTTCTCCGCGCGCTTCACGGGCCTGCCGGAGAGTTACCGACGCACAGTCGCCATCGAGGTAGGCACCCAGTCCGCGGGTCTCGCCTCCGGCATGGCGGGGAAGTTCTTCACCCCGGAAGCCGCGCTGCCGGGCGCAGTTGCGGCCGTGATGCACAACATCAACGGCGCGATCTACGCGTCGATTGTGCGCAGGTTCCCTACGGAGCGTGACGCGGGCGTCGATAAGCGAGAAGCTGTTACCGCGACTGCTCGGTGATCTCCGGCTGCTCGAGGAGTGAATCCTCGAGCACCTGCTCCGGTACCACCGCTGCCGGCTGTTCCTCGACGCTGAGCACCTCCGTCGTCTCCACCGCCGGCTGGTTGATGCCGAAGAAGGTATCGAGGCCCTTGACGTTGAACTGCGTGGAGTTGTAGCGGCTGTTGTTGTAGGTGTTCCACTGGGAGATGACGAGGTCCATGTTCGCCAGCGTGGAGCCGGGAACGATGTATGCGCCGTAGGGCTGGGAGAAGTTGAGCGGCGTCTGCTCCTCCTGCCAGCGGCCGTTTCTTGCGATTACGGCAATGGGCACGGCGCTCCAATCCTGGGCGAGGGTGTCGGAGATGCGGACCTCGATCTGCAACGTCTCCTCGTTGAACATAGCCAGGACCCAGTGGCCCTCGATGAAACGCAGGTTCATCTCACCGGCCTGGACGTTGTCCTTCAGAATCGGCGTGCCGGAGCTCGACCACACACCCGTCGACGGGTTGTAGAGTTCCCACTTCGAGCGGTTTCCAATGTCCTCGAGCTGGAAGCGCGACAGGTAGACCGGATGGTCGCGCTTAAATGACGACGACACCACGTAGATGTAGCCGTCCTGTCCGCGCTCCCACGAAATGAGGTCTCCCATCCCGCCCATGTACGAGGTGGAGGTTTTTCCTACGCTTGTCCAGTTGCGTCCGTAATCTGTGGACTTCCAAATCTCTGTGCGCTGGACGTTGCCGATGCCCTTGTTCCACATGCCCTGCATGTACAGTGTGCCGTCGATGTTGATGATGTCGGAGGGGATCAGCGTCAGATTGTCGACGTGCTCGTAGTCGAGCAGTTGCTCGACGCGGTCGCCCGCATTGAGAGGGCGGATGATCTCGATAATGCCGTTGACGAGCTCGGCAACGACACCGACCGGGCTCATCCACTCGCCGCGCAGGCCGGTCTCGCGGAAGGAGTCGCCGAAGATGAGCGCGAAGGTGCCGTCGTCAAGCGGGGCCATCACGCCGAGATCTCCCGAGCGGAACCCGACCAGGTCCGAGATGCCGGGGCCGAGGATGTCGCCCATGATCTGCACGATGTACTCGCCGGGCATGACCACCGGCGCACCGGGCCCCTTCTGCGTGGGGTCCGGCAGCTTCGGGCGCGGATTGCTCGAACCCCTGGAGCTCATGGAGCTCAAGGAGCTCTGTGCGGCGGCCGTCGGTGCAGTCATGAGGCCGGCGGCCAGGGCACCGGCGGTCAAGAGGGCAAGTGTGCGGGAGGGCAGGCGCATCGTCGAACTCGCTTAGAAAGAGGGGCCAGAAAAACACTTCGACACTAGCAAACACTTAAGGATGTCGCCGACGATGACGGCCGCCGCGTGAGCGTCCCTGATGTTCGCGGCGTAGGCGAAGCTTTTCCATCTCGGTGAGGTAAGTTGCCGACGAGGCGCGGAAGCTGGTGGTCGGGGTGAAGTCGACGGAGGGCGCGGGTGCTGTGGTGGCACCGTCGGCGGTAGGGCTGGAGACTGGGCGGGAGTGGGCCGTCGGCGTGGAGATGTCGTCTGCGTCGACGGCGGCGTTACGCTCGACCGTGATAGACCACGTGCCGTCGGGGAATGTCGTCACCGTCCACGCCCGCTTCGGCTCGTCAGCAGGAATCGTTAAAGGTGGGACGACATCCGGGTCGGGGGAGGGTTCCGATACGTCGAGTCCGACCATGCCGTCGACGATGTGGGCTCGGGCGAAAACCGTTTCTTCGCCGACGAAAGCCGATAGAACGGTATTGTCTTGGTCGCTGAAGGTGCCCAGCACGCGGCCGTCGAGCGTGGCCACGACAGCGTCGCCGAGTACGGTCAGTCCGACGAGCCACTGCCCTGGTGAACGCATGTCGAGTTCGCCGCCCGTGAACTCGCCCGCGGAGGTGTCCACGACAAACATGTCCCCCGGCGGCAGCACCACGGCCCCGGTGGGCGCATTGTTGCGCGGCACCGACACGAGCGCCGGAGGGAGAAAGACGTCCACCGCGAAGCGGCCTAGTGCTGGGTCTAGGCGTACGCCGGCGAGCGTGGCGGGCACGAGACCGGAGCCGTGGACCCGCTCAAGGGGAGTGAAGCGGCTGCGGTGGGACGCCGCGATGCCACCGATCACGGAGTCGCCGCTGCGCACGCGCCAGCCACCCGTCAACGGGTCCGGCTCCAAGTGGACGTTGATGTACGAGGTTCCGTACACGCTGGGAGTGTCGGAGACAACGAACGCTTGGACTACGTTGTCGACCGGGATTTCTTCCGCAGCCCCCCACGCCGACGGCGCGAGGGGGTAGACAGTCGAACCATTCACGCTCTAGTGCTCGTCGGCGTCAGCGTCCGCCTTGGTGGCGTGGAAGGTACCGGGCTTGTGCTCCGGTGGTGCGTAGATGGAGTAGAGTTTCGCCGGTTCATCTCCCTCGTTAACGAAGTTGTGCCACTTGCCCGCGGGGACGAAAATGGCGTCGTCGCCGTGGACTGTCTCGTCGAGCTCCAACTCCGACTCACTGGTTCCGATCATGGCGCGCAGCGATCCCGACTCGAGGCGGAGGAATTGATCGTGGCCGTCGTGGATTTCCGCTCCAATCTCGCCTCCCGGCGGGATGGACATAACGGTCAGCTGCAGATTCTTGCCCGTCCACAGCGTGTCGCGGAAGGCCTCGTTGTCCACCGTGGCCTTTTCGATGTTGACCGCGTACGGGTTCGGACCCTTGTCGCTCTTGCTTTGGGACATGAAGTTTCTCCTTACGTAACCGGGGAGGTGTGCCATCTAGGGTACGCGGATATCTACGCGGTGAACCGTTTCACGTGCTTTCCGGTCACCGAATGTGGGTGGCCCGCAATGGCGGATGGCGTGCCCTGCGCGACAACGCGTCCGCCTGCAGATCCCGCGCCGGGGCCGAGGTCGATGATGTGGTCGGCCCGGGTGATCACTGCGGGGTTGTGCTCGATGACGATGACCGTCGCCCCCTTGTCCACGAGGCGGTCGAAAAGGCCGACCAGCGTGGCGGAGTCCGCGACGTGGAGGCCGGTAGTTGGTTCGTCGAGCACGAACATCGTGGCCTTGTCGGTGAGGTGGCTCGCGAGCTTGAGTCGCTGGCGCTCGCCACCGGAAAGCGTGGTCAGGGGCTGGCCGAGCGTGATGTAGCCCAGCCCCACGTCGACAAGGTGCCCGGCGATGCGCGCGGCGGCGGCGACCTTGTGCTCTGCGTCCGCGAAGAACTCGGCGGCCTGGGAGGCGGGCATGTCCAGCACCTCGGCGATGTTTAGGCCCCCGAAGGTGTGCACGAGCACGGCGTCGTCGAAACGCTTGCCCTCGCATACCTCGCAGGGCACGTCGACGCCCTGCATGATGCCCAGATCGACGTAGACCACGCCCGCGCCCTTGCAGTTGGCGCACGCGCCCTCGGAGTTGGGGGAGAACAGCGCGGGTTTGACGCCGTTTGCTTTAGCAAAAGCCTTGCGGATCGGGTCGAGCGCTCCCGTGTAGGTGGCGGGGTTGGAGCGGCGCGACCCGGAAATGGGGGACTGGTCGACCCACACGGTATTCTCGTCCAGCGGGATCGTCAGGGCGAGCGAGGACTTGCCCGAGCCCGCCACACCCGTGATCACCGTGAGCGTGCCGCGGGGGATGTCCACGTCGACGCCGCCGAGGTTGTTGGCGTCGGCGCCCCGGACCTCGATCACGCCGTCGCCGCCGCGGCACTCGGCATCAGGCTTGAGCGCGTAGCTCTCGCTCAGGTGGCGCGCTGTCACGGTGTCGGCGCTCCGCAGCTGCTCCACGGTGCCCTCGAACACGACGTTGCCCCCGGCACTACCCGCGCCCGGGCCCATCTCCACGACGTGGTCGGCGATCTCGATGGTCTGCGGCTTGTGCTCCACGACGAGCACGGTGTTGCCCTTATCCCGCAACTGCAGCAGCAGCGTATTCATCCGCTCGATATTGTTCGGGTGGAGCCCGGCGGTGGGCTCGTCAAAAACGTAGGTGACATCGGTCAACGCGGAGCCTAAGTGGCGGATCATCTTGATGCGCTGCGCCTCGCCCCCGGAAAGCGTCGAGCTGGGCCTGTCGAGCGTGATGTAGCCCAGGCCGATGGTGACGAAGTGCCCCAGCGTTTCCCGGATCGCGCCGACGAGCGGCGCCACGGCCGGAGTGTCGACACCCTCGATCCATTCGGCGAGGTCGGCGACCTCCATGGCGCACAGTTGCGCAATGTTCGCCCCGTTGATGCGGGACTCCAGCGCGTGCGGGGCCAGGCGCGTGCCCCCGCAGGCGGGGCAGGGCCCGGAGGTGACGGCGCGCTCGACGAACTCGCGCATCGCCTTTTGCAGGCCCTCTTTCTCCTTGCTCAGCAGCGACTTGGTCAGTTTCGGGATCAAGCCCTCGTAGGTGGTGTTGAAGCCCAGGTAGTCCACCTTCTGCGGCTGCGCGTAGAGCAGCATGTGCAGCTGCTCGTCCGTGAAGTCGGCGACGGGGGTGTCAGCCGGGAAGAAACCGGACTCCGCGTAGTGGCGCAGCTGCCAGGAGCCGGGCTTGTAACCGGGGACGGTAATCGCGCCGTCGTCGAGCGATTTTTGCTTGTCGACGACTTCGTCAACGTCGAAGGTGGAAGCCCGGCCCGTCCCCTCGCAGGCGGGGCACATGCCGCCGGTGCGTTTGTAGTCTCTGAGGATCTTCTTGGTACCCCTGGCGTCGGTAAGCACGCCGCCGCCGCTGACGGAGGGCACATTGAAGGAGTAGGCGCCGGGGCCGCCCGCGTTGGGCTCGGCGATACGGGAGAACAGGACCCGCAGCATGGCCGTAGCGTCGGTGGCGGTGCCCACGGTGGAGCGGGCGTTGGCGCCGAGCTGGTCCTGGTCGACCGTGATCGCGGTGGTCAGGCCCTCGAGGCGGTCGACGTCGGGACGCGCCATCGACGGCATGAACCCCTGCACGAAGGTGGAGTAGGTCTCGTTGATCAGGCGGCGCGACTCGGCCGCGATGGTATCGAACACGAGAGAGGATTTCCCCGAGCCCGACAGCCCGGCGACAACGGTCAGGCGGCGCTTGGGGATGGTCAGCGAAACGTTGTTGAGGTTGTTCTCGTTGGCCCCGACCACGACGATCGCGTCGTGCGCGTCGGCGTTCATCGCGCTGCAGCCTTCCGCGCACGGGTGACAAGGTTGAGGAGGGCGACGACCAGCATGCCTGTGATCAAGCCGACGACGAGCGAGGTGCCCGTATCGACGAGCCAGGCGGCGAGGCCGGCCCCGCCGACCGCCTCCTGCCCGGCCACGATGAGCTCGTGGAGGAAGTGGACGCCGAAGACCTCGTCCAGACCGCGGATGATCAGGTGGCCGCCGACCCACAGCATGGCGACGGTGCCGATGATCCCGATCGCGTTGAGCACGTACGGCATCGCCTTGACCAGCGCGCGCCCCAGGCGCGGCGTGCGGTCGCGGCGGATCATGCCGAGGCCGATGTCGTCGACCTTGACCAGCAGCGCGACCGCCCCGTAGACGGCGAGGGTGATGAAGATGCCCACCGCGGCGAGGACGGCCGCCTCCATCCAGATGGGCTCGTCCTTGACCTCGTCGAGGGAGATGATCATGATCTCGGCGGAGAGGATGAGGTCCGTGCGGATCGCGCTGTTGACCAGGCTGTCCTCGTCCTTCGGGTCCTTGTCCGCTGCTTTGTCCTCCGCCTCGTGCCCGCGCGGGGAGAGCTTGTGCAGGATCTTCTCCGCGCCCTCGAAGCACAAGTAGGCGCCGCCCACCATGAGGATGGGCACCAGCGCCCACGGCGCGACGGCGTTGAGCAGGAGTGCCGCCGGGAGGATGAACAAGAGCTTGTTGCGGAAGGAGCCCTTCGCGATGCGCCAGATCATCGGGAGCTCGCGGGCCGGGGTGACGTCCTGGACGTACTGCGGGGTCACGGCCGCGTCGTCGATGACCACCCCGGCCGCCTTCGCCGAGGTCTTGGCCGTCATGGCTGCGACGTCGTCGACGGACGCGGCGGCTGTGCGCGCGATCAGGGCGACGTCGTCAAGCAGGGCGAGAAGGCCACCTGCCATGGTGGGCCCCCTTTCTCGTGGAGGTGATCTGTGCGGGACACAGAAAGCCTAGTGCACCTGATGGGCTTCGGTAGGGTGTGATCATGCCTGAACTCGTCACCTCCACGGCACGGGTCGCCACCGAGCGCCCCGCGCGCTACGCCAAGCAACTGGCCAGCCACCTCGGACGAAAGATTGACACGAACTTCGACGCGGAGACCGGGCGGGGACAGCTGGTCTTTCCCAAGGACGACAACGGGGTGCCCTTGGGCACGTGCGACATGCTCTGCGGCGACGAGGTCCTCGTCCTGGCGATGGAGGCGCCGGCGGAGCACATCGACCGGGCGGAGGAGATCGTCGGTTCGCACCTGCTGCGGTTCGGCCAGGGCGATGGGCTCGAGGTGGGATGGGTCCGCGCCGCGACATAGGGGAGCAGTAGAGGGGCTATGCAGCGGAACCGGGGGTAAACGGGGGGTTAATAACACTTGCCGAAAACGGGCACGAAGTAGCGGAAACGTGGGGGACTCCCAGGAAATCCCCACATATTTTCCTGAAGACTCCCTTCGTGTGATGAAATAAGCGTAATTCGCTGCGGTGTGATTGGTCGCACTCGTTCAGGCGAATCTACATAGACACGGACAAGAAGGAGATTCGCTTTGCGCTTCGGAAAAGTAGCGGCGGTGGCCACTGCCAGCGCCCTGACACTGAGCCTGGCGGCCTGCGGCGGCTCGGACTCCGGTTCGAGCTCGAACGACGCCGGCGGCAAGGGCTCGACCGGCGGGGACGACTACGTCCTCGCCTACGGGGTCGAGCCGCAGAACCCGCTGGTTCCCGGCAACACCAACGAAAACGGTGGCGGCCGCCTCGTCGACAACATCTACTCGGGCCTCGTCTACTACGACGGGGAGGGCAAGGCGCACAACGAGCTCGCCGAGTCCATCCAACTCGAAGGGGACAAGACCTACCGCGTCACCCTGAAGGACGCGAAGTGGTCCGACGGTTCCCAGGTCACCGCAGAAGACTTCGTCAAGGCGTGGAACTACACCGTGGAGAACGCGCTGCTGGGCGCCAACTTCTTCGAGTCGATCCTCGGGTACGAGGAAGGCAAGGCCGAGATGGAAGGCCTGAAGGTCGTCGACGAGAAAACCTTCACCATCGAGCTCGACCAGCCGGAAGCCGACTTCCCCTCCCGCCTCGGCTACTCCGCCTACTTCCCGATGCACCCGAGCGCGTACGACGACATCGACGCCTACGGCGAAAACCCGATCTCCAACGGCCCGTACAAGCTCGAGGAGTGGAACCACAACCAAGACGCCATCATCGTGCCCAACGAGGAGTACGCGGGCGAGCGCAAGCCCCAGAACGACGGTGTGAACTTCGTGTTCTACGCCCAGCAGGACGCGGCCTACGCGGACCTTCTCGCCGGCAACCTCGACGTGCTCGACGAGATCCCCGATTCCGCCTTCGCCACCTTCGAAGACGAGCTCGGGGAGCGCGCCGTGAACCAGCCGTCCGCGGTCTTCCAGTCGTTCACCATCCCCGAGCGGCTCGAGCACTTCTCGGGCAAGGAAGGCGAGCTGCGCCGCGCCGCGATCTCGCGCGCCATCGACCGCGAGCAGATCACCGACACCATCTTCGAGGGCACCCGCACCCCGGCAACCGACTTCACTTCGCCGGTGATCCCGGGCCACTCGGACAGCCTTACGGGCGCCGAGGTTCTCTCCTACGACCCGGAAGAGGCCAAGCGCCTCTGGGCCGAGGCGGACGCGATCTCCCCGTTCACCGGCCAGTTCTCCATCTCCTACAACGCCGACGGCGGCCACCAGGCGTGGGTCGATGCGGTGGCGAACTCCATCCGCAACACCCTCGGCATCGACGCGGTCGGCAACGCGTACCCGGACTTCAAGTCGCTGCGCGACGAGATCACCAACCGCACCATCAACGGCGCGTTCCGCACCGGCTGGCAGGCGGACTATCCGTCGCTGGGTAACTTCCTCGACCCGCTGTACGGCACAGGTGCCGGCTCCAACGACGGCGATTACTCCAACAAGGAGCTGGACCAGCTGCTCGACGACGCCGCTGGCGCCGACGACCTCGAGGCGGCGACCCCGATCTACAACCAGGCCCAGGAGATCCTGCTGACCGAGCTGCCCGCGATCCCGCTGTGGTACGCCAACGTCACCGGCGGGTACTCCGAGAACGTCGACAACGTCACGTTCTCCTGGAAGTCGCAGCCGGTCTACTACAACGTCACCAAGAAGTAGCTCGCCACGCACTCCCGTGATTGCCTCGCACCCCGCACGCTTCGCGCTGGCGGGGTGCTAGGCTATCCGCGGCAAATAGTATTCACCCAACTGCAAATATAAATTTTAAGAATAGGAGAGCCCGCGACCATGCTGCGTTATATCGGGCGACGCCTCCTCCAGATGATCCCGGTGTTTTTCGGCGCGACGCTGCTGCTGTACGCGCTGGTATTCCTCATGCCGGGCGACCCCGTGGCGGCCCTCGGCGGCGACCGGGGGCTCACAGAGGCGGCGCGTGCGCGCATCGAGGCCGAGTACAACCTCGACAAGCCCTTCATCGTCCAGTACCTGCTCTACCTCAAGGGCATTTTCACTGGTGACTTCGGCACAACGTTTTCCGGCCAGCCCGTGTCCTCGGTGATGGCCAACGCTTTCCCCGTCACCATCAAGCTCGCGCTCATGGCGCTGGTCTTCGAGGCCGTCTTCGGCATCATCTTCGGCGTGATCGCGGGCGTGCGACGCGGCGGGATCTTCGATTCGACCATCCTTCTCGTCTCCCTGTTCGTCATCGCGGTCCCGTCGTTCGTCATCGGCTTCGTCCTGCAGTACCTTGTGGGCGTGAAGTGGGGCCTGCTGCCGGTGACGGTGGGGCGCAACGAATCCTTTACCGCCCTGCTCATGCCGGCGGTGGTGCTCGGTGCGCTCTCGTTTGCCTACGTCATCCGGCTCACCCGGCAGTCGGTCAGCGAGAACCTGCGCGCCGACTACGTCCGCACCGCCCGCGCCAAGGGGCTGGGCGAGACCCAGGTAATGACGCGCCACGTGCTGCGCAACTCCCTGATCCCGGTGGTCACCTTCCTCGGCGCCGACCTCGGCGCGCTCATGGGCGGCGCGATCGTCACCGAGGGCATCTTCGGCATCAACGGCGTGGGTGGCACGATCTACCAGGCCATCATCAAGGGCGAGCCCGCGACGGTCGTGTCGTTCACCACCGTGCTGGTCATCGTCTACATCGTGGCCAACCTCATCGTCGACCTCCTCTACGCCGTTCTCGACCCAAGGATTCGTTATGCATAAGCCGAAGCTTGTCGACGCCCGCCTGCGCCGCGGGCAGGAATACTTCATTGCCGACACCGACGAGACCGGCCTCGGCGCCGTCGACGCGGTGCCGGACGATTCCGCCCCGTCGAGCCAATGGGGCGAGGCGTGGCGCTACCTGCGCACCCGCCCGCTATTCTGGGTTTCCTCCGTTCTCATCCTCCTGGCGCTGGCGATGGCGATCTTCCCGGGCCTGTTCACCAGCGTCGACCCTCGGGAATGCATGCTATCGCGCTCGCTCGCCGGGCCCGAGTCCGGCCACCCCTTCGGCTTCGACCGCCAGGGGTGCGACATTTACTCGCGCACCATTTACGGCGCCCGGGCGTCGGTCACCGTGGGCGTTCTTACCACGCTGCTGGTCACCCTCCTCGGCGCGTTCGTCGGCGCCATCGCCGGCTTCTACGGCGGGATCTGGGACACGATCCTGTCGCGCTTGACCGACATCTTCTTCGCCGTGCCGCTCGTGCTCGCCGCGATCGTAGTGATGTCCGTGTTCAAGAACCACCGCTCCATCTGGATGGTCGTCCTCGCCCTGGCCATGTTCGGCTGGACCCAGATCGCCCGCATCACCCGCGGCGCGGTGATGGGCGTGAAGAACGACGAGTTCGTCACCGCGGCCCGCGCGCTCGGCGCCTCGGACGCGCGGATCATCACCTCCCATATCATGCCCAACGCCGCCGCGCCGATCATCGTCTACGCCACGGTGGCGCTGGGCACCTTCATCGTCGCGGAGGCGACGCTGTCCTTCCTCGGCATCGGGCTGCCGTCCACGGTGGTGTCGTGGGGCGGTGACATCTCGGCGGCGCAGGCGTCGCTACGCACCCAGCCGATGGTGCTGTTCTACCCGGCGATCGCGCTCGGGCTGACCGTGCTGAGCTTTATCATGATGGGCGACGCCGTGCGCGACGCCCTCGACCCGAAGGCGAGGACCCGATGACCGCACCCGCAGAACAACCCCTGCTGGAGATCTCCGACCTGAAGATCACGTTCGAGTCCACGACGGGAACCGTCGAGGCCGTGCGCGACTTCGACCTGACCATCTACCCGGGCCAAACCGTGGCCATCGTGGGAGAGTCCGGGTCCGGCAAATCCACCGCCGCCATGAGCGTGCTGGGGCTGTTGCCCGGCACCGGCAAAGTCACCGGCGGCTCCATCGTCCTCGAAGGCGAGGAACTGACAGGGCTGGACGAGAAGGGCTGGCAGAAGATCCGCGGCAGCCGCATCGGGCTGGTCCCGCAGGACCCGATGAGCAACCTCAACCCGGTGTGGCGCATCGGCACCCAGGTGGAGGAGTCCCTGCGCGCCAACAACGTCGTGGAGGGCTCGCAGCGCCACCAGCGCGTCGTCGAGCTGCTTGAAGAGGCCGGGTTGCCGGACGCGGAGCGCCGCGCCAAGCAGTACCCGCACGAGTTCTCGGGCGGCATGCGCCAGCGCGCGCTCATCGCCATCGGCCTGGCCGCGCGCCCGAAGCTGCTGATTGCGGACGAGCCGACTTCCGCACTCGACGTCACCGTGCAGAAGAAGATCCTGGACCACCTGGACACCCTGACCGACGAGCTCGGCACAGCGCTGCTGTTTATCACCCACGACCTGGGGCTGGCGGCTGAGCGCGCCGACTACCTCGTGGTCATGCACCGCGGGCGCATCGTGGAGAAGGGCCCGAGCCTGGCCATACTGCGCAACCCGCGCCACCCCTACACAAAGCGGCTGGTTACGGCGGCGCCGTCTCTGGCGTCGGCACGCATCCAGTCCGCGAAGGCGCAGGGCCTGGAATCCTCCGAGGAGCTCAACACCGGGCGGGGCTCGAGCGAGGTCGTCGTCAGCGTGAAAAACCTGGTCAAGGAGTTCGACGTGCGGGGTCAGCGCGGCGACAAGAAGGTGTTGCGCGCCGTCGACGACGTCTCCTTCGACCTGCGCCGCGGCACCACCCTGGCGCTGGTGGGCGAGTCCGGGTCGGGCAAGTCGACCGTGGCCAACATGGTGCTGTCGCTGCTGGAGCCCACGAGCGGATCGGTGACATTCGAGGGCCGCGACGTTTCCGCGCTGAAGGGCAAAGAGCTGTTCGACATGCGCCGCAAGATGCAGGTGGTGTTCCAAAACCCGTACGGCTCGCTGGACCCGATGTACTCCATCTACCGCTGCATCGAGGAGCCGCTGACGCTGCACAAGGTGGGAGGACGCAAGGAGCGCGAGGCGCGCGTCGCGGAGCTGCTGGACATGGTGCAGATGCCGCGTTCGGCGATGCGGCGCTACCCGAACGAGCTCTCCGGCGGCCAGCGCCAGCGCATCGCGATCGCTCGCGCCATGGCGCTCAAACCGGACGTGATCGTGCTGGATGAGGCCGTCTCCGCGCTCGACGTGCTCGTGCAGAACCAGATCCTCACGCTGCTAACCGGGCTCCAGGAAGAGCTGGGCCTGTCGTACCTGTTCATCACCCACGACCTCGCCGTGGTGCGCCAAACCGCCGACGACATCGTGGTCATGCGCCAGGGCAAGGCCGTGGAGCAGGGCGCGGCCGACGCCATCTTCAACGACCCGCAGACCGAGTACACCCGGAATCTGATCAACTCCGTGCCCGGGCTCAACATCGAGCTGGGCACGGGGGAGGATCTGGGGATCGATGTGAGGTAGGCAGGCCGGTGCCTGTACCCTAGCTGTGGCGCGTGTAAAATCTGCGCCACAGCGAGACACAATTGCATACGCACATACGCATATACGGCACGGGTGCTCCCCATGAGGCGGGGGGCTGAGATGCGGACGGAGCTGACACCGCCGCGAACCGTTGAACCTGATCCGGGTAATACCGGCGGAAGGAAGGACTGATTTTCATGGAACAATCGCGTGCGCGCTGGCGGGTCGTCGACATTGTCACGGCCGCCGTGCTGGGTGTGGCCTGCGGGCTGATCTTCTGGGTGTGGAACACCATCGGCTACGCCGGGTTCACCGCCATGGACGCGCTGACACCGGGACTGGGCGGCCTGTTCAGCGGCGTCTGGTTCATCGGGGGAGTCATCGGCGGGCTGGTCATCCGCAAGCCCGGCGCTGCCATCTTCGTGGAGGTGCTCGCCGCGAGCGTGTCCGCCGCTCTCGGCAGCCAGTGGGGCATCGAGACCCTCTACTCCGGCCTCGCCCAGGGGCTGGGCGCGGAGCTGGTCTTCGCCGCCTTCGCGTATCGACGTTTCAGCGCCGACGTCGCCGTGCTCTCCGGCATGGGCGCCGGCCTCGGAGCGTTCATCCTCGAACTGTTCACCTCGGCGAACCTGGCCATGAGCCTCGCCTTCAACGTGATCTACCTCGTGTGCACCGTGATTTCCGGCGCGGTGCTCGCGGGCGTGCTCGGGTGGATTCTCGTGCGGGCGCTCGCGCAGACGGGGGCCCTGGACCGCTTCGGCCCCGGCCGCGAGCGATTCACCCAGCCAGCCGAATAGACCGGGTCGGGGATGGAGGTTCTTTCCGCCCGCGGGCTGGGTTACAGGCACGCCACCCGCGCGACTGCCGCGTTCTCCGGAGTCGATCTGGCAGTCCGCCGCGGCGAGCGGGTCATGATCACGGGGGATTCGGGGTCGGGGAAATCCACCCTGCTCGCGGTCATCGCTGGGCTAGCCGGTGACGACGAGGACGGGCACCGCACCGGCATCGTTGAGGTGTCGGGCGTGGTGGGCATGGTCATGCAGGACCCGGAATCGCAGACCATCCTGTCGCGGGTGGGCGACGACGTCGCCTTCGGCGCGGAAAACCTCGGGGTGCCCGCCGAGGACATCTGGCCGCGGGTGCGGTGGGCGCTGGACGCAGTCGGCCTCGACGTGGAACCAGACCGCAGCACCGCTCACCTGTCCGGCGGGCAGAAGCAGCGCCTCGCGCTCGCCGGGGTGCTCGCGATGGGCGCGGACATCATCGTGCTGGACGAGCCGACGGCGAACCTGGACCCAGGCGGGCGCCGCGACGTGATCGAGGCCGTCGACACGGTGTGCGCCCGGACGGGGGCCACGCTCATCGTGGTGGAGCACCGCCCCGCGGACTGGGCGGGGGTTATTGAGACCTACTACCGGCTCGACGCGGCGGGGCTGCACCGGATCGGCGTGGGCGACCTGCCGGGCGCGCCCGTGCTCCCCGCCGCACACCCCGTGCCCGCGGGCACCCCCCAGGCTGTCACCGCCGAGGCCCTGCGCACCCGGTTCGGTCCGCCGCGCACACTGGCGATCCCGCAGGGCCACTCCACGGTGATCACCGGGGTCAACGGCTCGGGCAAGACGACGCTCGCTCTAGCCCTCGCGGGTCTCACCGCGCCCGTGGAAGGTCGGCTGACCTATAGCGAGGACATCGCCCGCGGCTTGACCACCCCGCCGCACACGTGGTCCTCCACCCACTTGGCCCAGCGCATCGGCTACGTGTTTCAAGAGCCCGAGCACCAGTTTGTCACCCCCACCGTCCGCGCCGAGATGGAGGTGGCCGGGGCGCCGCCGCAGCGGGTCGCCGCGCTGTTGGAGCGTCTGCGGCTCGACCACCTGGCGGCCGCGAACCCGTTTACCCTTTCGGGCGGGGAGAAGCGCCGCCTCTCGGTTGCCACGGCGCTGGTCAACGCCCCGCGGCTGGTGTTTTTGGACGAGCCGACCTTTGGGCAGGACGACACCACCTTCACCGAGCTGGTGCACCTGATCCGCGAGCTCACCGACTCTGGCGTGACCGTCGCCTCCATCACCCACGACGAGGCGTTCATCGGCGCGCTCGGCGACCACGTGCTGCGCATCGGCGGGGAGGCGGCGTGAACCTTCTCGCAGGTGTCAATCCCGTCACCCGCATCCTCGGGCTCGCGCTGGTGACAACCCCGCTGCTGCTGACCTTGGATGTCGTCTCCGCCGCGTCCGTGGTCGCGCTGACGGTGGCGGCCGCCCCGCTGTGCGGGGTGCCGTGGCGGAGGCTGTTGCACCGGGGTTGGCCGCTACTCATCCTCGCCCCTATCGCGGGCATCCCCATGGCGCTCTACGGGCGCAGCGGGGGAGAGGTTTACTTCAGCTGGGGGCTCATCAACGTCACCGAGCTGTCGGTCAGTCTGGCGGTCGCCGCGGCGGTGCGCGTGCTGGCCGTGGCGCTGCCCGTGGTCGTGTTGTCCGCCGACGTGGATCCAACGGATCTCGGCGACGGCCTGTCCCAGGTGCTCAAACTCCCGGAGCGCTTCGTCATCGGGGCGGTGGCCGGGCTGCGCCTGGTCACCCTGCTGCGCGAGGATTTGGAGGCCATGCGGATGTCGCGGCGGGCCCGGGGCGTGGCCGACACTCGCCGGGTGCGCTACTGGTTCTCCCTGGCCTTCGGCGTGCTGGTCATGTCCCTGCGCCGCGCCGGCACGCTCGCCACCGCGATGGAGGCCCGCGGTTTCGGGACGGGCCCGCGCACCCACGCCCGCACCTCCACTCTGGGTACGCGCGACTGGGTGGTGATGGCCGCGTGCCTCGCAGCGGCCCTCGCCAGCCTCGCGCTCGCGCACTACACCGGCTACCTCCGGCCCGTCTGGGCGGTGTCGCGCTAATGTCCCGCTACACGCTGCTAATCGACGGCCCCTCCGGCGCCGGGAAAACCACCCTGGCGAACCTGATGGGCGAGGTCATGGGCCTCAAGGTGGTGCACTTGGATGACTTCTACCCCGGGTGGTTGGGGCTGGCGGAGGGGGCGCGGATGGTCGCGAACGACGTGCTCGATCCACAGCGCCCCGGCTTTTGGCGATGGGACTGGGAGCGCGGACGCCGCGCGGAATGGGTTGCTCTCGACCCGGGGGAGGACCTCATCGTGGAGGGGGTCGGGGCGGTGACGGGGGCGTCGATACGCGCTGCGAAAAGGCTGGGGGACGCAGACACCCTGCGGGTGGTCGCGGACGCAGAGCTGCGCAAGGCGCGCGCGCTGGCGCGGGACCCGGGTTTTTGCGAGTACTGGGACATGTGGGCGGCCCAGGAGCGCGTCCTGGAAAGCGTGCCCGCAGACGTCACCGTCCGGGTGGTTTAGGTTTACCTCAAGACAATGGGGCGAGCTCGACCGTCTCCGCCCAGGTCAGCTCGATGCCGAGGGTACGCAGCCAGCGCATCGCGTCGTCCCCGTGACGCGTGATGCCCTCGACGGCGTTGAGGGTGACGTCGATCGCCTTCTCGGCCTCCTCGGCGGTGATCAGTCCCGCGGAGGTGGCGGCGGCGAGCTCGTCGATGTCGAGGACATCGATCGGGTTGCCGGTGAGTGAGACGAGGTCGACGTAGAGGTCGCGGGTGCGCCACACGCTGCCCTCGACGTCGATGTTGGC
Source organism: Corynebacterium mycetoides (assembly GCF_900103625.1). NCBI lineage: Bacteria > Bacillati > Actinomycetota > Actinomycetes > Mycobacteriales > Corynebacteriaceae > Corynebacterium > Corynebacterium mycetoides. Next base: position 256,564 of record NZ_LT629700.1, read on the forward strand.
CACGTCGAAGTAGAAGTCCTGCCGGCGCTCGGCGCCCTCGCGGAAGTGGAAGATGTTCGCCCGCAGCCCGAGGCTCGGCAGCAGCCAGCTCTCGAGGTAGCCGAAATCGGGGTGGTTCGCGCCGCGCGCCATGTAGAGGCCGAAGTCCGTGACCCTGAACGTGTCGACCTCGCGCAGGAACCCCTTCGGGTCGGTGTTCGTGTTCGACGCGGTGTCGAACGTCTCCTGCTTCACGGGATGAAGGTCGGCGCTCATGATTACCTCACGTGGAAACTAGTGGCGGTCGGGGCGAAAGAACAGACGTTCTCGGTGGTGCGGACCTGGCCGTCGACGACGGCCAGGATGCGTCCCGAGCCCGTGTCCGCGGTGGCGGACAGGGTGGCCGGTCCTGCCGGGTTTATCTGATTGTTACCTAACGGTGTTACACCGGTGCGGAAAGTGTTCAGGTTGACCCAGTACACGTTCATTAATCCCTGCTCGTCGGCGGCCGGCGGAGTGCCGAGCGCGGTGAACACGAACACCGTCTGGCCGGCGCCGGCGCCGGGGGCCGGGATTGCGGCGGGCCCGTCGACCGCGATGACCGAGGCCGTGGAGTGCAGGCCCGGCCCGATGCAGTGGGAGGACACCGTGGGCCAGAGGAACTGGGTGAAGCTCGGGGCGGGGTCGGGCAGCGGGGGCCCGCCGATCTCCCCGGTGCCCGCGAAGAACCCGACCGCGGTGCGCAATGCGTCGGCCACGCGCGGGGGGACGAACGGCTGGTCGGCGAACTCGTTGACCTTGGACACCGTCAGCGGGGTGGGCCGGCCGAGGCTGTCGATGTACTGCGAGGATGTCTCTGCGGCGCGGGCGGGAGCCGCGGTGCACGACAGGGCGAGCAGCGCGGCGGCCGCGAGCGCGAGCGGGCGCAGGTGTGCGGAAGCGTGGTCGGGCACGGCAGTATTCCTTTTGGATGGAAAATTATTAACAGAGTCGATCTTTTTTAACGATAGTCACAATAGTCACATCCCGCGCGCAGTCAAGCGCTCCGCCGTCGCCGAAAGTGCACCCGCCGGGCAATGAGAGTAGGGTTTAGACGTTATTTCCCCTACCCCTTCAAAGGAGCACCGGCTCAGTGTCGCATCCTGAATTCCGTAACGTCGCCATCGTCGCGCACGTTGACCACGGCAAGACCACACTCGTCAACGGCATGCTGGAGCAGTCCGGCGTTTTCAGCGACCACGGCGAACACGGGGACCGCGTCATGGACTCCGGGGAGCTCGAATCCGAGCGCGGCATCACCATCCTGGCCAAGAACACCGCCATCCGCCGCGCGGGCGCCGGCAAGGACGGCCGTGACCTGGTCATCAACGTCATCGACACCCCCGGCCACGCCGACTTCGGCGGCGAGGTCGAGCGCGGCCTGTCCATGGTGGACGGCGTCGTGCTGCTCATCGACGCCTCCGAGGGCCCGCTGCCCCAGACTCGCTTCGTGCTGGGCAAGGCGCTCGAGGCGAAAAAGCCCGTGATCATCTGCGTGAACAAGACCGACCGACCCGACGCCCGTATTGACGAGGTCGTCGAAGAAGCCCAGGACCTCCTCCTTGAGCTCGGCGCCGGCCTGGAGGACCCGGAGGCCGCCGAGGCCGCCGAAAACCTCCTCGAGCTGCCCGTCCTCTACGCCTCCGGCCGCGCGGGCCGCGCCTCGCTGAACAACCCCGGCAACGGCCAGCTGCCGGACAACGAGGACCTGCAACCGCTGTTCGACGTCATCTACGACACGCTCCCGGAGCCCTCCGCTGACATCGATGCCCCGTTCCAGGCGCAGGTGACCAACCTCGACTCCTCCTCCTTCCTCGGCCGCATCGCGCTGATCCGCGTCTACCGCGGCTCCGTGAAGAAGGGCCAGACTGTGGCTTGGATCCACTACGACGAGGAGGGAAACCAGCAGGTCAAGAACGTCAAGATCGCCGAGCTGCTGGTCACCCAGGGCCTCGACCGCGTGCCCGCCACCGGCGACGTCGTCGCGGGCGACATCGCGGCCGTCTCCGGCATCGAGAACATCATGATCGGCGACACGCTCGCCGACCCGGAGCACGCCGACGCGCTGCCGCGCATCAAGGTCGACGACCCGGCGATCTCCATGACCATCGGCGTGAACACCTCGCCGATGGCGGGCCGCAACGGCGGCGACAAGCTCACCGCGCGCGTGGTCAAGGCCCGCCTGGACCAGGAGCTCATCGGCAACGTGTCCATCCGCGTCCTGCCGACCGAGCGCCCCGACGCCTGGGAGGTCCAGGGCCGCGGCGAGATGGCGCTGACCGTGCTCATCGAGCAGATGCGCCGTGAGGGCTTCGAGCTCACCGTGGGCAAGCCGCGCGTGGTGACCAAGGAGATCGACGGCAAGGTCCACGAGCCCTTCGACCACCTCATTGTGGACACGCCGAGTGAGTACCAGGGCGCCGTGACCCAGCTTCTGGCCAACCGCAAGGGCCAGATGACCGGCATGTCCAACACCGGTTCCGGCGACTGGGTGCGCATGGAGTTCGACGTGCCCTCCCGCGGCCTCATCGGCTTCCGCACCACCTTCCTCACCGAGACCCGCGGCGCGGGCATCGCCAACTCCTACTCCATCGGGCACCGCCCGTGGGCTGGCGAGATCAAGGGCCGCCCCACCGGGTCGCTCGTCGCCGACCGTTCCGGCCAGGTCACCGCCTACGCCCTGATGCAGCTCGCGGACCGCGGGGACTTCTTCGTCGAGCCGGGCGCGGACGCTTACGAGGGCATGGTCGTCGGCGCGAACTCGCGTGATGAGGACATGGATGTCAACATCACCAAGGAAAAGAAGCTGACCAACATGCGCTCCGCCACGGCCGACGCCACGGTCACCCTGGCCAAGGCGCGCACCCTCTCGCTGGACGAGGCCATCGAGTTCTGCGACGAGGACGAGTGTGTCGAGGTGGCGCCGGAGGCGATGCGCGTGCGCAAGATCATCCTCAACGCCACCGAGCGCGGCCGCGCCCGCTCCCGCGCGAAGCAGCTGAACAAGTAAGCCCTGCCGGTGTACCGGACGAAGGCGGCATGCGCGGCGGCGGCAGCTCTCGTGGCACTGGCCGTCTCCTCGTGCGCCGCGGACCCCGGCCCGCCGCCCCTGGTCCAGCAGGAAGAGCTGGCGGAACACGACGCGGCCAACAACCCCGCGCCCGAGCGGAAAGAACGCACGCAGATCCAGGTGGGCGCGGAGCCGCTGCGCGACGGGCTCAACCCGCACCTGCTTGCCGACGACACCTCGACGGTGCAGGCGATCGCCGATCTCACCCTCCCCAGCGCGTTCGTGGGCGGGGTCCGCGACCCCAATCTGCTGCGCGGGGCGACGGTGCGCGCCACCTCGCCGGGCGCGATGACGGTGCGCTACGTCATCGCGCCCGAGGCCCAGTGGTCCGACGGCACCCCGATTACGGGCGCGGACTTCGCCTACCTGTGGCGCGGGATGAGCTCCACCCCGGGGGCGATTGCCCCGGCCGGCTACCGCGCCATCTCGAACGTGCGCGTCTCCGGCCCGGCGGGCAAGACGGTGGACGTGGACTTCTCCGCCCCGGTGCACGACTGGCGCGCGCTGTTTAACCACCTGCTGCCCGCGCACCTCTTGGCGCCGGACGCCTCCGATTTCGCCACCGCCGCGAGCGATACGCTGCCCGCCTCCGCCGGCAGGTTCATGGTCAACAGCGTCGACCGCGGCCGCGGCACGATCGTGCTCAACCGCAACGACCGGTTCTGGGGTGCCGACCCCGCCCGGGTGGACATCCTCACCGTCAACGCCGCACGCAGCACGACGCAGATCGCGGACCGGCTGCGCGCCGGCCAGCTCGCCTTCGTGGACACGGTGCCCGAGGAGACGACAAAAGACGTCTTCGACCTCATCCCCGGCATCGACGTGCGCTCGGTCGACGGCCCGCGCACCCTCGGCGTGACGTTGTCGGCCACCTCTCCGCTGCTGGGGGACCGGGCCGCGCGCGAGGAACTGCGCTCGCTTATCGACGTCCCGTTGATCGCGCGCCTGGCCGCCGGCCGCTCCTCCGAACTTCTCGTGGCGCAGCATGAGCCCCCGGCACTGCCGGACCCGGTTGTCCTGCCCCAGCGCGTGACGGAGAGCAGGCCGCTGCGCGTCGCCGCCGACGCGGCGGACCCGGCGGCGTCCGCCGCCGCGCGCTCGCTGGTGGACCTGCTGGAGCAGCGTGGCGTGTCCGCCCGGGTGGTATCCACCGACACGGCCAGCATCCTGTCCCAGGGGCTGCCGTCGGGCACGGTCGACGTGATGGTGCACTGGGACCCGGGCGCGGGCAGCGCAGCTGAGCTCGCCAGCCGCGTGCAGTGCCCCGCGGGTGAGTACAGGGCCGGCAACCTCTCGGGGATCTGCTACCCGCAGCTCAATGCGTTGTCCGCCGACATCCTGGCGGGCCGGGTGTCCGGAGACGCCGCGCGGTCGGGCGTCGATACGGCGCTTGAGGCGGAGGCCGTGTGGGTGCCGCTGCTGCACGAGCGCCGGGTACAGGCCCGCGGCGGCGGTATCGTGGCGGAGGAACCGGACCTGGCCGCCGCGGCGGCGTGGCAGGTCGATGAGAGCCAAGAACAGGGAGAACAATGAGCACGCGGCGCGATCTCGCGGAGTACAGGGTCATCGCGGTGCACGCGCACCCGGACGACGAATCGATCTCGACGGGCGGGGCGCTCGCGCACCTCGCCGCGCGGGGGGCGGACGTGGAAGTGGTCACGTGCACCCTCGGCGAGGAGGGGGAGGTGATCGGGGAGAAGTACGCCTCGCTCATCGCCTGGGACGCCGACCAGCTTGGCGGGTTCCGCATCGGCGAGCTCACCCGCGCCTGCGAGGTGCTCGGGGTGCGGCAGCGTTTTCTCGGCGGGGCGGGCCGCTACCGCGACAGCGGGATGGCGGGGGCGAAAACGAACGACCACCCGCGCGCCTTCGTCAACAGCGGCGAGCAGGCTGTTGCGGACCTCGCGGCGATCTTTGAGGAGGTCTCGCCGCACCTCGTTCTCACCTACGGCCCCGACGGCGGCTACGGGCACCCCGACCACATTCGGGCGCACCAGATCACCCACGCCGCCGCTGAGCGAACGGGGAACGTCGGGCGCATCCTGTGGGCCGTCCGCCTGCGCGAGGAACTGGAGGCGAACCTGCCGGCAGAGGTGCCGCAGGGGTGGACCCGGCCCGCGCCGGGCGAGCTCGACGCCGTGGGGCACTGTGACACCTGGGTGGAGCTCGACGATCTCGCCTACACCGCTAAGGTGGAGGCCATGCGGGCACACGCGACGCAGGTGTGGATCGGCGACGGGCTCGCCTCGGAGACCAACCCGCACGCGGCGCGGGCCGCAGGCCCCGTCACGGCCTACGCGCTGTCGAACCTGGTGGCGCAGGCGGTGCTGCGCCGCGAGCACTACCAGTTCGGCGCGGGCGTGCCCATCGAGCACGGCGCGGACCTTCTCAGTGGGCTCAGTGGGCTTAGTGGCCTCAGCGGGTGGGGCGCGCTGTGAGCGAGCCCGTGGTGCGCGACGACTTCTCGCGCGGGGAGGCGATCGGCGGGCTGGTCTGGCTCAGCGTGGGCGCCGCCGTCTCCGTGCTCTTGGAGGTTGTCTACTTATCGGCGACGGTCTTCGGGGTGCCGTTCCCGGTCAGCATTCTCGTCGCGTTCCTGTTCAACATGGTGCTCACCCGCACGGCGCTGCTGTGGACCCCCTCGCGCGCGCTCGCGCTCATTCCCGCGGCGGTGTGGATCGGCGGATTCATGGTGCTGCTCGCCGTGCTCCCCGCGACGGGCAACACGCTGGTGCCCAATAATATTCTCACCGTCTTCTTGATGTTTGCGGGCATCGCCGGAGGCGTGTGGCCCGTTGCGCGGCGCGGGTGACATAATAACGGGCATGACGTACATCATTGCTCAGCCGTGTGTCGACGTGCTGGACCGCTCCTGCGTGGAAGAGTGCCCCGTCGACTGCATCTACGAAGGCAAGCGCATGCTCTACATCCACCCGGACGAGTGCGTGGACTGCGGTGCCTGCGAGCCGGCGTGCCCGGTGGAAGCCATCTTCTACGAGGACGACACCCCGGAGGAGTGGGCGGAGTATTACGACGCCAACGTGGGGTTCTTCGACAACCTCGGCTCCCCGGGCGGCGCGATGAAGCTCGGCCCCCAGGACTTCGACCACCCCTTCGTGGCTGCGCTGCCGCCGCAGAACCAGGAGTAGCAGAAACAGTATGACGCGCATTCCGTTGGGCTCCCAGCTGCCTGATTTTCCGTGGGACACCATCTCGGATGTCAAGGCGCGGGCCGTCGCCCACCCGGACGGCATCGTCGACCTCTCCGTGGGCACGCCCGTGGACCCGGTCAACCCGTCGATTCAGCTGGCGCTGTCGGTCAACGCCGCGGAGCCCGGCTACCCGCAGACGGCGGGCACGCCCGAGCTGCGCGCCGCCATCGTCGCGGCGCTTGAGCGCCGGTACAACGCCGGAGGACTGAATGACGCGTCCGTGCTGCCGGTGATCGGCACGAAGGAGGCGATCGCCTGGCTACCCACGACACTGGGGGTGCGCGGCACTGTGGTGGCGATCCCCGCGGTGGCGTACCCCACCTACGAAGTCGGCGCGCTTATCGCGGGCTGCACTGTGGTGCGCGCGGACTCGCCCGCGGAGGCGGCCGGGGCATCGCTCGTGTTCATCAACTCGCCGTCGAACCCGACGGGGCAGGTGCGCGGCGTCGACGAGCTGCGCGCGTGGGTGTCGTTCGCGCGCGAGACGGGCGCGATCATCGCCTCCGACGAGTGCTACATGGGGCTGGCCTGGCAGGCGGAACCCGTCTCGCTGCTGGACCCCCGCGTCACCGACGGCGACAATACCGGGCTCGTTTCCATCCATTCGCTGTCGAAGACCTCGAACATGGCCTCCTACCGCGCGGGCTTCCTCGCGGGTGACGCAGCCCTCATCCAGGAGCTGCTGCTCGTGCGTAAGCACGCGGGCCTCATGGTGCCCGGGCCCATCCAGCACGCCATGGTCGCGTCCCTGACCGAGGACTCCCACGAGGAGCTCCAGCGCCTCACCTACGCAAAGCGGCGCGAGCAGCTTGTCGACGCGTTGTCGCGCGCCGGCTTTATCATCGACCACTCCGAGGCCGGACTGTACCTCTGGGCGCGGCGCGACGGAATGGGAGCGCGAGAGACCCTGGATTGGCTTGCGGATCGCGGCATCCTCGCCGCCCCCGGCGACTTCTACGGGCCAGCCGGCGCGCAGCACGTGCGTATCGGGCTGACCGCCACGGACGAGCGGATCGCCGCCGCGGCGGCGCGCCTGGGGGAGTGACGTGCCCAGTACCGCAGTACGCCTGCGCGCCAGCGCGCGCGAATTTGTCAAGTTCGGCATCGTCGGCGGCTCCGGCGTGCTGGTCAACTTCGTCGTGTTCTACCTGGCCAAGAAGGCCATCGATTCGGGGCTGGGAATCCACGAGTCCGACGTGTTTGTCAACATCCTGGGCACGCGCTTCAACGTGCGCTGGTACCACGTGCTGTCCACCCTGGCGTTCGTCGTGGCCAACGTGTGGAACTTCCAGCTCAACCGCTCCTGGACGTTCCGCCACGTGCCCAAGCGCAATTGGTTCGCCGGGTTCTTCCCGTTTTTGGCCACCGGGGTCCTCGCGTTCGCGGTGTCGCTGACGCTGATGACGCTGCTGATGAACCCCACCTCGCCCATCGCCCTGCCGGAGCACATTTTTGACGACTCCTCCGGCCTGCGCACCAAGTCCTACTGGGCCCAGGCCATCTCCACGCTCATCGCCATGCCTGTCAACTTCGTGGTGAATAAGTTCTGGGCGTTCCGCAAGCCGCGCGTCACGCCCATTTAGAGCCAGCTAGTTCTTGTGCAGGTCCTCGTTGAGCTCGACGCCCTTGGCGCGGGTGGCTTCGACGGCCCCAGTCAGCGAGTTGCGGCGGAAGAGGATGCCGCTCTTGCCCGACAGCTCGAGCGCCTTGACCTCCGCGCCCTCTTCGTAGCCGTAGGCGGAGGCTATGTCGCCGGTGACGCGCACCCGGGTGCCGGCGGTGACGTAGAGGCCGGCCTCGACGACGCAGTCGTCGCCAAGCGAGATGCCGATGCCGGCGTTCGCGCCGAGCAGGCAGCGCTGCCCCAGGGTGATGGTCTCCTTGCCGCCGCCGGACAGCGTGCCCATGATGGAGGCGCCGCCGCCGATGTCGGTGCCGTCGCCCACGGTCACGCCCGCGGAGATGCGGCCCTCGACCATGGAGGCGCCGAGGGTGCCGGCGTTGAAGTTGACAAAGCCCTCGTGCATCACGGTGGTGCCCTCCGCCAGGTGGGCGCCGAGGCGGACGCGGTCCGCGTCACCGATGCGCACGCCGGAGGGAACGACGTAATCCACCATGCGGGGGAACTTGTCCACGGAGAAGACCACGACGGGGCCCTTCGCGGCGAGGCGGCCGCGGGTCATCTGGAAGTCCGAGACCTCGCACGGGCCGTAGTTGGTCCACACGACGTTGGCGAGCAGGCCGAACACGCCGTCCATGTTCGCTCCGTGCGGCCGGATGAGGCGGTGGGAGAGCAGGTGGAGGCGCAGGTAGACGTCGTAGGCGTCCACGGCGGGCGCCGAGAGATCCTGGATCGAGGTCTCCACCTGCACGCGGGCGACCCCGCGGTCCTCGTCGGGGCCGACGAGGTGGGCAAAGCGGGCGTCGGGGGTGTCGATCCGCACTGTCCCGGTGGAGTCGACCGGCTCGCCCAGCTTGGGGGCGGGGTACCAGACGTCGAGGACGGTGCCGTTGTGGGTGACGGTGGCGATGCCTTGCGCGCGTGCGGAGTTAGTCATGCCAGTAACCATAGATCATTTCTCCGCGCGACCCCGGGTACGCCTGCCACCCAGCTGAGAGAGGAGGACCAGAAACGCGGAGAGGGCGAGGACGGCGATGATCTGCCCGCGCGCGGCGGCGTCGAAAAGCATGAGCGCGACAATCGCGACGAGCGCGGCGAGGGTGACCCACGGCAGCCACCGCGGGCTCACGGCGATGTCGTCGCCGGCCAGCGTCGGGCGAAGCTTGGCGTAGCTGAGCGTGATCATGATCCAGGTGACCATGAGGCAGCCGCCGACCGCGCTCATCAGGAACGCCAACAGGCCCGGCGGGTTCCACCACTGCAGGCCGACGGAGACGAACGCGAAGAAGACGGACACCAGCACCGAATTGATGGGCACGCCCTGGGCGTTTGTGCCGCGCAACCACGCTGGGGCGTTGCCGTCGAGGGCGAGCTGGTACGCCATGCGGGAGGTGCCGTAAATCTGCGCGTTGAACGCCGAGAGCAGCGCGAGCACGATGACCGCCTCCATGAAGCCGACGGCGCCGGGGATGTTGGCCATGTCCAGCACCTGGGTGAAGGGGGAGTCGGCGGCGGAATCGGCGGCGTCGATACGCGAATACGGCAGGAGCAAGATGATGACGATGACGGACCCGATGTAGAACAGCCCGATGCGCCAGATGATCGAGCTCACCGCCCGCTTGACGGCGCGGGCCGGGTTCTCGGACTCCGCCGCCGCGATCGTGACCACCTCGATGCCGCCGAAGGCGAACGCCACGGCGAGCAGCCCGGCGGCCACGCCGGAAAGACCGTTCGGGGCGAAGCCCGACTCGGCGATGTTGCCGAAACCGACGAAGCTCGTGCCCGGGAGCAGGCCCAAAAAGAGCGCGACGCCGACGATGATGAAGCCCACGATGACGACGACCTTGATCATGGCGAACCAGTACTCGAACTCACCGAACCCCTTGACCTGGGACAGGTTGATCGCCGCGAAGAACACCACCGTGACCAGCGCCGGAACCCACTGCGGGACGTCGAACCAGGCGGACATGATCGCCGCCGCGCCGGTGATCTCGGCACCGCCGACCATGATGAGCAAAAACCAGTACAGCCAGCCGAGCAGGAAGCCGGCCCAGTCGCCGAACGCTTTGCGGCCGTAGGTGGCGAATGAGCCCGGGGACGGGTCGGCGGCGGCCATCTCGCCGAGCATGCGCATGACGCACACCACGATCGCCCCGGCGATGAGGTAGGCGACGAGGATGGCGGGCCCGGCGGCGCGGATGCCCGCGCCGACGCCGAGGAAGAGCCCCGCGCCCACGGCCATGCCCAGGCCCATGAGCGTAAGGTGGCGCGACTTGAGGCCCGTGCCCAGCGTGGGGCTCTGGTTGGTACCCGCTTTAGTACTCATGGCTTCCCCTCTCGCGTGCAAAGGCGTCCGTGCGGGTCCAGAGCACACCGGCGAGCGCGATCACGCCGACCACGACCGCGACGGCCAGCATCTGGAAACGCCCCTCGGCGGTGGTGAGCATGAGGACGACGATCGCCCCGGCCAGCGCGATGGTGGCCCAGGGCAGGACGCGTGGTGCCCACATTCGCACGTCGGTGATCTCCCCGCTGGCCTCCAGTTGGGGGTGCAGGCGCACGAACGAGAAGGCGATGGCGAACCACAGCACGATGAGGCAGCCGCCGACGGCGTTGAGCAGGAAGGCCAAGAGCCCCGGCGGGTTCCAATACTGCAGCGCCACGGCGACGAAGCCGAAGAACACCGAGACCAGCACCGCGCGCAGGGGCACGCCGCGGGCGTCGGTCGCGCGGAAGAACGCGGGCGCGTCGCCGCGGTGCGCCAGGTTGTGCAGGAAGCGCGAGGAGCCGTAGATCTGGGTGTTGCAGGCGGATAGCAGCGCGACGACGATGACCGCCTCCATGATTCCCACGGCGCCCGGGATGTTAGCCAGGTGCAGCACGGAGGTGAACGGGGATTCGGCGGCGTTGTCGGCGCCGCCGATCGTGTCGTAGGGCAAAAGCAGGGTGATCAGCAGCACGGCGCCGATGTAGAACACGCCGATGCGCCAGATGATGGAGCGGATGGCCGAGTGCACCGCCACCTCGGGGTCCTCCGACTCGGCGGCGGCGATGGTGACCATCTCGATGCCGCCGAAGGCGAACGCGACAGCCAGCAGGGCGGTGGCCACGCCGCCGATGCCGTTCGGCATGAAGCCGACCTCGGCGACGTTGGACAGCCCGACAAAGTCCGTGCCCGGCAGAATCCCCAGCCAGAGGGCGACGCCGAGGGCGAGGAAGGCCACGATGACGGCGACTTTGATGAGTGCGAACCAGAACTCGAACTCCCCGAAGTTGCGCACCGCGGCGAAGTTGATCACGGTGAACACCACGATCGCGGCCAGGGCAGGGATCCAGGGGGACACGCTCAGCCAGCTCGCCACGATGCCGGCGGCGCCGGTAATCTCGACCGCCATGATCATGATCATCATGAACCAGTACAGCCACCCCACGGCGAACCCGGCCCACGGTCCGAAGGCCTGCTCGGCGTAGGTGGAGAAGGTGCCTGACGACGGCCGCGCGGCGACCATTTCCGCCAGCATCTGCATGACGCAGACGGTGATCGCCCCGGCGATGAGGTAGGCGATGAGCACGGCGGGGCCGGCGGCTTGGATGCCCACGCCGGTGCCGAGGAAGAGCCCGGCCCCGATGGCGGAGCCGAGGCCCATCATGGTCAGGTGGCGCGTTTTCAAGCCGCGGCGCAACGCTGTGGGTGCGGCTGCGGGCGCCGGTGTGGGCGCCTGCGCGGGCGCCGGAATGTTGTCGGACATGCAGATTACATTAAACCGCGGCGGGCGGAAACGATGAGTGGGGTTTAGCGCGGCCTGAGAACGGGGCAGGAGGAGTCCGGCTCGTTGGTGATGATGATGTCGCTTAGCCCCGCGATGGCCCCGGCCGAGATCTTCGCGCCAGAGCGGGTGTCCAGGATCGTGGTGTCGCGCTCGAGCATCACGTTCACGCCGATCTCGCAGCGGTCGCCTAAGTCGATGCCGATCACGCCCGCCGACGGCCGCAGCCGGCAGTCGCGCCCGAGGCGCAGCGGCGTGCGGTTGCGCCCCGACGAGATGGTGGCGATGAGCGTGGCGGACGACCCGATGTCGGTGCCCTCGTCGACCACCACCGACGAGGACAGTCGCCCCTCGATGCGCGCCGGGCCGAGCGAGCCCGCGTTGAAGGAGACGTAGCCCTCGCGCATCACCGAGGTGCCGGGGGCGAGGTAGGCGCCGAGCCGCACGCGCTCGGCCTCGGCGATGGAGACCCCAGAAGGCACCACGTAATCCACCATGCGGGGCAGGCGCTCGATGCCGTAGACATGGATCTGGCCGCGGGAGCGCAGCGACGCCCGCACGAACTCGAAGTTGTCGGACAAACACGGCCCCTTGTTCGTCCACACCACGGGCACGAGGTGGGTGAGGCAGTCCGTCATGTTCACCTCCAGCGGTTTGACCAGGCGGTGGGACAACAGGTGCAGCCGCAGGTACACGTCGTGGGCGTCGACAGGCGGGGCGGACAGATCGGCGATGGCGGTGTGCACGGGCACGAGCTCGACGAGCCGGTCGCGGTCCATTCCCACGATCGCGAGAAAGCGGTCGGACAGATCGCGCGCGCTGACGCGCCGGGTCCCGGTCACAAGGGCAGAGACGGCTTCCTCGTCCTCGATGAGCTTCGGCGACGGGTACCACGTGTCCAACGTCGTCCCGTCCATGGCGATGTTGGCGATTCCGGTCGCCTCGGCTCCTATCGGCATGCGCCTCATCTTAAACGTAGGGTTGGTGGGGTGGCTTCACTGAATCTTTTTGCGGACCCCGTCGCCCTGACGGCGGCGCTGATTGACATCGAGTCCCCCTCGCACCACGAGCGCGAGATCGCGGATGCGATTGAGGCGCAGCTGCGCGAGTTGCCGGCGGTCGAGGTCATTCGTGGCGGAAACACCGTCGTCGCGCGCACCCATCACGGGCACGCGCAGCGCGTCGTGCTGGCGGGCCACGTGGACACCGTCCCGCTCGCCGGGAACACCCCCCACCGGCTCGAGGGCGACGTGCTCTACGGCTGCGGCGCGGTGGACATGAAGTCGGGCCTGGCCTGTTACCTCGGGGCGTTCGCGCGCCTGTCCGCGCCGGGCGCGGGCGCCTTCGACCTCACCCTCATCGCCTACGAGGGCGAGGAAGTCTCTTCCGAGCACAACGGCCTCTACCACCTCGAGCGCGACCGCCCCGAGCTCCTCGCAGGCGACGTCGCGCTGCTGGGCGAGCCCTCGGGAGCGATCATCGAGGCCGGGTGCCAGGGGACCATCCGGGTGTTCGTCGACGCGAAGGGCACCCGCGCGCATTCGGCACGCAGCTGGCTGGGGGACAACGCCGCCCACAAGCTCGCCGGGGTGCTCTCCCGCGTGGCCGCCTACCGCCCGCGCAGCGTGACCATCGCCGGGTGCGAGTACCGGGAGGGGTTGAACGTGGTGGGCATGGACGGCTTCGTGGCCACCAACACGATCCCGGACGCCGCGCGGTTGACCATCAACTTCCGCTACGCGCCGGACCGCTCCGTCGAGGAGGCGAAGGCGCACCTCGTCGAGGCGCTCGCGTTGGAAGACGGCTTAGAACTGGTGTGGGACGACATCGCGCCGGCCGCGCTGCCCGGGCTGGATCACCCGGCGGCCGCGGGCCTGGTGGAGGCCGTGGGCGGAAACTTCCGCGCCAAGTTCGGATGGACGGACGTGGCCAGGTTCTCTAACCTGGGAACTCCGGCCGTGAACTTCGGGCCGGGCGATCCGGGCTACGCCCACAAGGTGGACGAGCAGTGCCCGACAGAGCAGATTTATACCGTCGCGCGGGTGCTCGAGCAGTACCTCGCGGCGAAGAACTAACAGACCTACAGACTTTTCTTTAAGGCGGAGGCAGAGCACACAGTGGCGCCCCACAAAACCCCCAAACCAGAGCGCGACCGCAAGCTGCGCGGCCCGATCATGCTGCGCAGCGACCAGCAGCAGCCCACCACATACGACCAGCGGCTGCTGGAGTCCATGGGCAGCAGCGACCACGATTGGAAGCACGCCGACCCGTGGCGGGTCATGCGCATCCAGTCCGAGTTCGTCGCGGGCTTTGACGCGCTGTCCGAACTGCCGAAGGCGGTCACGGTCTTCGGCTCTGCCCGGCTGGGCGAGGGCACCCCGGAGTATGAGCAGGCGCGCCAGGTGGGCGAGGCGCTGGTCAACGCCGGCTATGCCGTCATCACCGGCGGCGGGCCGGGGCTCATGGAGGGCCCGAACCGGGGCGCGCACGAGGCAGGCGGCCTGTCGGTCGGCCTGGGCATCGAGCTGCCGTTCGAGCAGGGGCTCAACGACTGGGTCGATCTGGGTCTGAACTTCCGCTACTTCTTCGCCCGCAAGACCATGTTTTTGAAGTACTCGCAGGCGTTTATCACCCTGCCGGGCGGTTTCGGCACCTTGGACGAGGTCTTCGAGGTGCTGTGCATGGTGCAGACCGGAAAGGTGACCAACTACCCGATCGTGCTGTTGGGCACCGAGTTCTGGGGCGGGCTGGTGGAGTGGATCCGCGGCCAGCTGCTCGCGCGCGGGCTCATCTCCGACGGGGACGAGCGGCTGTTTTTGGTCACCGACTCGGTTCAGGAGGCGGTCGACTACATCACCGACGCCCACAAGGTCATGACGGACGAGCGCCTCAAGTACGCCCAGCGGGGTGTGGAGTAGCCGTTGCTCTCACAGCCCGCACAGCCCGCACAGCTCGCCCGGGTCATGGCGATAGTCAACCGCACCCCCGACTCCTTCTACGACAAGGGCGCGACATTCGCACTCGAGGCCGCGCTGTCGCGTGTCGACGCCTGCGTGGCCGACGGCGCGGACATCATCGACGTCGGAGGGGTCAAGGCCGGACCTGGGACTACCGTCACGGCCGAGGAGGAAATCGACCGGGTGGTCCCGCTCATCTCCGCGGTGCGCGGCCGCCACCCGACAATCGGCATCTCCGTGGACACGTGGCGTGCGGGCGTGGCCGAGGCGGCCATCGCGGCCGGCGCCGACCTCATCAACGACACGTGGGCGGGGTGGGACCCCGAGCTCGTCGAGGTCGCCGGCGAGCACGAGGCAGGCTACGTGTGCTCCCACACGGGCGGCGCCACCCCGCGCACGCGGCCGCACCGGGTGCACTACGACGACGTGGTGGCCGACGTCATCGCCGACACCACGGCGCTGGCGGAGCACGCGGCCGCCTGCGGCGTGCCGGAGGACCGCGTGTTCATCGACCCGGCGCACGACTTCGGCAAAAACACCTTCCACGGCCTCGAGATCCTGCGCCGGGTGGACGAGCTGGTGGCCACCGGCTGGCCGGTGCTCATGGCGCTGTCGAACAAGGACTTCGTCGGGGAGACGGTGGGCCGACCCGTGGGCGAACGCGTCGCCGGGACGCTGTCGGCTACGGCATGGGCGGCCGCCCACGGGGTGGCGGCGTTCCGCGTCCACGAGGTGCGCGACACCGTCGACGTCATCCGCATGACCGCGGCGATTCGCGGGTCGGCCGCCCCGCTCAACACGGTGCGTGGGCTGGCGTGAGCGCGAGCGTGAGAGTCAGTGTTGTCATCCCCGCCTTGAACGAGGAGGCCACCGTGGGCGCGGTCGTGCGCGCCTGCCTGGCCTCGCGCGCCGACGAGGTGATCGTGATCGACTCCGACTCCACCGACTCCACCGCCGCCGTGGCCTCGGCAGCCGGGGCGACGGTGGTCAACTGGGTGGACGCCTACCCCGCGGTTCCCCCGCGCCCGGGCAAGGGCGAGGCGCTGTGGCGCGGGGTGCTCGCCGCCTCCGGCGACGTCGTGGTGTTCGTCGACGCCGACGTGACCTCGCTGGAGCCGTGGTGGGTCGACGCGCTGGCCGCCCCGTTTGCCGACACCTCGGTCCACCTCGTCAAGGCCTCCTACCAGCGCGGCATCGACGGCCGCGAGCGCGGCGGCGGCCGGGTCACCGAGCTGACCGCCAAGCCCCTGCTCCGGGCCTTGTTCCCCGAGCTCGCGGACGTTGACCAGCCGCTGGCCGGCGAGTACGCGATCCGCCGCTCGACGGCCCTTGCGCTGCCGTTCGTCGACGGCTACGGCGTCGAGGCGGGCCTGCTTATCGACGTCTTCACGGCGCACTCCCGCCGCGCCATCGTCCAGGCGGACCTCGGCGTGAGACGGCACCGCAACCGCCCCCTCGACGAGCTGGCCCCGATGGCCCAGGTCGTAGCCGAGACCATTCTGGCCCGGGCCGGGGTCGCGGGCGCGGACGTGCCACAGCGGCCGCCCTGGGCCCGCGTTAGGATGTGACGCATGCTGTCTTGGATCCTGCTCATCCTCGTCATCGCCTTCGTGTGCCTTCTGGGGGTGGCGGCAAGCGTGCATCTTTTCGGCCGCGGGGAGGCGCTGCCCCCGCTGGGGGAGACCACCGACGTGATTGCGCATAACCGCCGCGCGGTCGAAGACGGCGACCTCGACGCCGTGCGCCTGGAGGTGGTGCACCGCGGCTACAAGATGGACCAGGTGGATGCGCTGATCACCGAGCTCGCTGACCTGCGTCGACAAGCGGGCGGCCCGCAGGCCGCGGTTGCGGCGGCCGAAATCGGGGTAGAATCGGGCGAAACGCCTGCGTTCGAAGGAGAGTCACACAATGGCAGCAATGAAGCCCCGCACCGGTAACGGACCGATGGAAGCCGTGGTAGAAAGCCGCAAGATCGTCATGCGCATCCCTTCCGACGGCGGTGGCCGCCTCGTGGTGGAGCTCAACTCGGAGGAAGCCTCCGAGCTGGGGACGCTGCTGCTTGAGGCGGCGGGGCAGTAGGAAGCGCTTCGGGCATGTAGCGCTTCAGGGGGTAGTATCGCTGCATGCTCAATCACATCGTCGACGTCCTCGCTGATCCCATCGACGGCTCGCCCCTGACGGGCGCCGACGACTTTTCCCGTTTGGTGTCTGCGTCCGGCCACTCGTTCGACGTGGCCAAGCAGGGCTACGTCACGCTCTCGGGCGGTTCAGGGCTCAACCACGAGGGCGACAGCCTGGAGATGGTCACCTCCCGCGAGGTCTTTCTCTCCCAGGGACACTTCGCGCCGTTCGTCGAGGCCGTGACAGCCAGCGTTGAGCGGGCCCTCGAGGCCCCGGCGGCAATGCACACCGCGGAGCCCGTGGTGCTGGAGGTCGGCGCGGGCACCGGATACTACCTGGCGCACACGCTCGACAGCATCGAGGGCGCGAGGGGAGTGGGCCTGGACATCTCCGTCCCGGCGGCCAAGCGCCTGGCCAAGGCGCACCCGCGCCTCGGCGCCGTGGTGGCGGACGTCTGGGAGGGCCTGCCCCTGCGCTCGGGCTCGGTCGACGCCATCACGGTCGTCTTCGCTCCGCGCAACCCCGCGGAGTTCGCCCGCGTGCTCGCCCCCGAGGGCGAGGTCATCGTCCTGCTCGCGGACCGCGGGCACCTAGATGAGTTGCGCGATCCGCTCGGCATCCTCGGAGTGGAGGAGGGAAAGATCGAGCGCATGCTGGAGCAGGCCCACGGGCACCTCGTCGCGGCCGGGGAGCCGGAGTTGCTCGAGTTCCCCATGCGGCTGGATCGGGAGTCCATCGCCGCGCAGGTGGGGATGAGCCCCTCGGCGCGGCACATAGAGCCGGCGACGCTGCGCGAGCGCCTCGACGCGCTGCCCGACCACATGGAGGTCACCGCGCGCGGCGCCCTGGTGAGGCTGCGCAGGGCCTGAGCTTTAAGCTCCTCTGTGCCACTCGTTGAGGATCTGCGCGGCGCCGTCGGTGGTGAGGCGGATGCCGGAGCAGCCGCCGGCGGGCCAGAAGCGCGACGAGAGCGCCACGGCGCCGCCGCCTGCGAACACCTCGATGGTGGAGCTGTCGACCAGGATGGTGATGTTGTCCTCGTCGTCGTCGCCAAGCGGGGCCGAGGCGGGCGCGCCGTCGAGGCGGTCGAGCGTGATCTCGTCGCCGGTGTGCGTCACCACGGCGGCTACTTCGCCCGCGCCGTCGAGGATCTCGGCCTTGACCGACCCGCGGGCGCCCACGGGGACCTCGCACAGGCCGGTCCACAGGCGTGCGCGCTCGGTGTGCGACACGGCGTCGGGAAGCCCGCGCGGCGGGGTCTGGTACAGGGCGCCGTTCTGCAGGGTGAGGCGGCGCGGGACCGTCAGCGTGTTGGCCCAGCCCTCGGCCTCCCAGTTGGCCTCCCGCGTCGGATCACCGCCGCGGCCGATGTCCGTCATGAGGCCGTAGATGTAGGCGTGGCCTAGGCGCTCTTGTTCGGTGATGCTGCCGGGGGTGTAGTTGGTGCTGCGCGGGCGGGTGAAATCGTGGCCGAAGTCGATGCGGCGGGCCTCTTTCGCCACGGTGAACTCGGCACCGTGCAAGGTGCCGACGATGTAGCCGGTGGTGTCCTTGCCGCGGCGCTCCAGTGAGAACATGAGCACGTCGTAGATCTGCCCGTCCACCTCGTCGCGCAGCCTGATGATGCGGGGCGCGACCAGGATCTCGTCGTCGACGGAAAAGCCCGGGTCGCCGTTAAACGTCAAGGCGCCGAGGACCTTCCAGGTGGATCCGTCCTCGGAGGTGAGCACGACGGGCACCGGTGCGTCCGGCTCGCCCGTCATCGCCAGCATCAGCCAGCCGGCCTGGCCCTTGTCCCGGTCGCCCGCCTCCTCCCAGTTGGGCACGACGCAGGGGGAGCGGAAGCGGGAGAAGCCGCCCTCGTCGGAAACGACGTCGCCGATGCGGTGGATCGCGGGATCCACCTGGTAGTCCTCGTCCACGTCGTCGCACAGGGCGTCGAGGTCGTCGGCGCGCGACACCTGGATTGACATCCCGGCCTCCGTCACGGAGGTGAAGTACAGGTCCGTGCCCTCGTCGTGGGCGACGACGGAGCCGGCGCGCACGCTGGTCTCGCCACCGACGGGGACGACGGTGTCGTTGCACTCCACCCAGTCGAACGCGTTGCCTTCGGAGATGCTGTGGCCCCAGCGGCTGGGGCTGTCCGGCCGCGGGCGGTACTGGTAGAAGATGTGCCACGTGTCTTCGCCGGCGGCGTCTCCGTCGCGCAGGATACCGGCTGCGGCATCGAGGATGCCGGTGTCGACGGTGACGTGCAGTTCGGGTCTAAAAACGCTCACGGAGGTTCCTTCTTAAATCAAGCTTTTGTAGATGTCAACGGTTTGGCGGGCGATGGTGTCCCACGTGAAGTGCTCTTTCACGCGCTCGAGCCCGGCCGCGCCCATGCGGCGGGCCCGCTCGGGGTCGGCGGCGACCGCGTTGACGGCCTCGGCGAGCGAGCGCTCGAAGGTGGCGGCGTCCGCGGGGTCGTAATCCACCAGGGTGCCCGTCTCTCCGTTCACGACAACTTCGGGGATGCCGCCCACGCGGGAGGCGACGACCGCAGTCCCGCACGCCATGGCCTCGAGGTTGACAATGCCCAGCGGCTCGTAGATGGAGGGGCAGACGAACACGTCCGCGGCCGCGTAGACCTCGCGGATCTTCTCGCCCGGCAGCATGTCCTGGACCCAGAAGATTCCGTCACGCTGCTGCTTGAGGTCCTCGACGAGCCCCTTGGTCTCCTCGGCGATGTCCGGGGTGTCGGGGGCGCCGGCGCAGAGGATGAGCTGGATGTCCTCGTCGAAGTGCGCGGCGGCCTTGAGCAGGTGCGCCACCCCTTTTTGGCGGGTGATGCGGCCGACGAACGCCGCGATGGGCCTCGAGGTGTCTACCCCGAGCTCGTCGGCGATGGTGGCCTGCCCGGGGAACCACCTGGCGGTGTCGACTCCGTTGAGGACGACGTGGACCCGGGATTCGTCGATACGCGGGTAGGCGGCGAGAATGGACTCCTTCATGCCGGCGGACACGGCGATGACGGCGTCTGCGTACTCCATCGCGTTGCGCTCCGACCAGGAGGAGACGTCGTACCCGCCGCCGAGCTGCTCGCGCTTCCACGGCCGGTCCGGCTCTAAGGAGTGGGCCGTTACCACGTGGGGGATGTCGTAGAGCGTGCCTGTTAAGTGCCCGCCGAGGCCGGCGTACCAGGTGTGCGAGTGGGCGACGTCCAGGTTGCTGGCGGCGTTGGCGATGCGCAGGCCCGTGGACAGGGTCTTGAGCGCGCCGTTGGCCTCGGCCAGCTCGGGGTCGACGCCGTGGACGAATACGCCGGCCTCGTCGCGCGGCTGCCCCATGCAGTGGACGTCCACGTCGACGCCTGAAATCTGGCGCATGAACCGTGTCAGCTCGGTGACGTGCACGCCCGCACCGCCGTACACCTCCGGGGGATATTCTCGGGTCATCATTCCCACTCTCATGCCCGCCGAGTTTAGTGAGGATTTGAAGGGCCTGCAGAAGCCTGCCCCGCCGCGGCCGATTCCCCGTGCACCGCGCCTGCCGATTCAATAGGCTGGGGAAGTGTGAAAACACAGCCGAGAGTTCTTGCTATCGTCCTCGCGGGAGGAGAGGGGAAGCGCCTGTTCCCCCTCACCGCAGACCGCGCCAAGCCCGCCGTGCCGTTCGCGGGCAACTACCGCCTGATCGATTTCGTCCTGTCCAATCTGGTCAACGCCGGCTACATGCGCATCGCGGTGCTGACGCAGTACAAGTCGCACTCGCTCGACCGTCACGTGGCCACCGCGTGGAACGTCTCGGGTCCGACCCCGCAGTACATCGCGTCGGTGCCCGCCCAGCAGCGCCGCGGCAAGCGCTGGTTTTCCGGCTCGGCCGACGCCATCGTGCAGTCGCTCAACCTGATTTACGACGACAAGCCGGACTACGTGCTGGTCTTCGGCGCCGACCACGTCTACCGCATGGACCCGTCCCAGATGGTGGAGGACCACATCGCCTCCGGCAAGGACGCCACCGTCGCGGGCATCCGGGTGCCGCGCCACGAGGCCACCGCGTTCGGGTGCATCCAGGCCGACGCGGACGGCACCATCACGGAGTTCTTGGAAAAGCCGGCCGACCCGCCCGGCACCCCGGATGACCCGGAGGTGACGTTCGCCTCCATGGGCAACTACGTCTTTTCCACGGAGCCGCTGATCAAGGCGCTGCTGGAGGACGAGGAGAACGACGACTCCGACCACGACATGGGCGGCGACATCATCCCGTACTTCGTGCGCAAGGGCCAGGCCAACGTCTACGACTTCTCCGGCAACGAGGTGCCGGGCGCGACCGAGCGCGACAAGGGCTACTGGCGCGACGTGGGCACCATCGACTCGTTCTACGAGGCCCACATGGACCTGATTTCCTCGCTGCCGATCTTCAACCTGTACAACAAGGCGTGGCCGATCCACTCCACGGAGGAGGACAACCTGCCCCCGGCGAAGTTCGTCATGGGCGGCATCGCGCAGGAGTCCATCGTGGCGTCCGGGTCCATCATCTCGGGCGCGACGGTGCGCAACTCCGTGGTCTCCACCGACGTGCTCGTGGAGGAAGGCGCGACCGTCGAGGGGTCCGTGCTCCTTCCGGGCGTGCGCGTGGGCAAGGGCGCGGTCGTGCGCCGCGCCATTTTGGACAAGAACGTCTACGTCTCCGACGGCGAGTACATCGGCGTAGACATCGAGCGCGACCGCGGCCGCTTCACCATCTCCGACGGAGGCGTCGTCGTGGTGGGCAAGAACGAAGTGATCTAGCGCTTCGTCACCAGCGTCCACCCGCCGTCGAGCGGGAGGTGGGTGACCACGGCGTTGTCATCCGCGGCGAGCTTATCGACGTCCGCCTGCGCCGCGCGCGCAGCCTCGGTGGGGCGGTCGCGGCGGGTGGCGTCGGCCACTGTGCCGTCGAGAAGCGAGCCGGCGAGCACCAGCGTGCCGCCGGGCGCGAGCAGCGGCCAGGCGACCGCGACAACGGCGCTGAGCTCCGCTGGCTCGACGTCGGCGAAGACGAGGCGGTAGGACGCGGGCGCCAGGCGGCCCATCACATCGAGCGGGCGCGCGGTGAGGAAGCGGGCCCGCGAGGGTGCGAACCCGCCGAGGCGGAAGGACTCTTTCGCGCTGGCGAGGTGGGCGGCCTCGGGGTCGATGCAGGTCACCGTCGCCTTGTCGGGCAGGCCCTTCAGGATGTGCAGGCCCACCACGCCCGCGGCGGGGGTCACGGCCACCGCGCCGTGGGTCGACTGCCCGGCCGCCGCCAGGGTGGACAGCAGCGCGCCGGCGGCCGCGCCGGGGACCGGCAGGTGGTTCTCCTCGGCTTCGGTGCGCGCCCGCGCCAGCCCGGCGCCGATCGGCTCGGCGACGGGGCGCGACGCGATATACGAGGTCATGGAAACGTAGGCGGATTCAGTCACGCCACCCATACTAGGCCCCACCGGGGCATGAGAGTGCGGGTCACGGAGTTAGCGGATTGTTACCCGTTCACAGGGTGTTTGCACCGAACTTTCCTGGCTTTTACATCCCATGCGTGAAAACATGTACACATGGATCCTCTGCCTGACGCTCCCGACACACCCACCGGCCCGGATGGCCTGACGGGAACAGCCGCGTTCGACGCGGGCACGGGGGAAATGCCGTCGTGGTCCGAGCTGGTGGCCGAGCACGCCGACAGCGTCTACAGGCTCGCGTTCCGTCTCTCCGGCAACCAGCACGACGCGGAGGACCTGACGCAGGAGACCTTCATGCGGGTGTTCCGCAGCCTCAAGAACTACCAGCCCGGCACCTTCGAGGGCTGGCTGCACCGCATCACCACCAACCTCTTCCTCGACATGGTCCGCCACCGCGCGAAGATCCGGATGGAGGCCCTGCCGGAGGACTACGAGCGGGTCCCCGGCACGGACATGACCCCGGAGCAGGCGTACTCGGTGGCCAACCTGGACCCGGCGCTGCAGAAGGCGCTCGACGAGCTCAGCCCCGATTTCCGCGTCGCCGTTGTCCTGTGCGACGTGGTGGGGATGAGCTACGAGGAGATCGCCGATACGCTCGGGGTGAAGATGGGCACGGTGCGCTCGCGCATCCACCGCGGCCGCACCCAGCTCCGGGCGAGCCTGGAGGCCCAAGCGGTGAGCGACGAGTCCGCGAAGGAGCTCATCCGGGCGCGTTGAGGGCGTGTCGGTGGATAAATCCCGCGGGAGTGCGTTGAATGGGGAGTATTACACTGCCCGGTGATGTTGTGAGGTGCCAAAGGAGGTTCGTGATGGCGATGCGCCTGCCCGGCCCGGCGCCGCGGAAAAAGCGGAAGTTCTCCTCGACCGAGCATTTGAGCCCCGAGGCGGTGGCGGCGTTCGCGGACGCCGAGTTGTCCCAGTCCGCACTGCACCGCGCTCGAGTGCACATCGTGCAGTGCCCGGAGTGCCGCGCCGAGGTCACCCAGCAGCGCGCGGCGGCGGAACAGCTGCGTTGCCGCAACGCCGACGAGTCCGTCCGCGCGCCCCTGTCGCTGGTGCAGCAGCTCACGCAAATGACCGAAACCAACGCAGGGTTCGACGAGCGCGGTGCCGAGTCGGACGCCCGGCCGAACCTAGCGGGCATCGTGGACAGCGCGTACCGCGCGCTCAAGCGCCGGGGGTAAGGTGTAGACGTGTTTTCCAACATCGGATGGGGCGAGATCTTCTTCATTCTCGTCATCGGGCTGATCATCATCGGCCCGGAGCGGCTGCCCGGGGTGATTCAGGACGTTCGCGCCGCCATCTACGCCGCGAGAAAGGCGATCAACAACGCCAAGAAGGAGCTTGACGGCGAGCTCGAGGGCTTCGGGGAGTTCCGCCAGCCGCTGAACACCGTGACGGAGTACGCGGCCATGGGCCCGCGCCGGGCGATGGCCAAGGTGTTCTTCGACGGCGACGAGCAGTTCCTCGACGAGTTCGACCCCCGCACGCAGCTCGATAACACCCCGAAACCGGCCAACCCCGGGCCGCGCCCCGCGAAGTCGGGGTCAGCGGGGTCCACAAAGGTGGACCCCGACAAGCAGGGCGGCGGGTTCTCCTGGGCTGACATCACCTAGAGAATCACCTAGGGCTGACGCCTAGTCCCTTCCCCACGAGGGAGGAGCGGCGCGTCTTCAGCTTGGCGGCCACCTCGTGGATCGCCCGGGCAGCGGGGGAGTCCGGCTCGGAGAGGACGACCGGGTGGCCGTCGTCGCCGTGCTCGCGCAGCTTCTGGTCGAGCGGGATCGACCCGAGCAGCGGGACGTTGTCGGTGTCCGTCAGGGCCGTGAGCCGCTCGGCGACCTTCTCGCCGCCGCCCTCGCCGAAGATGGTGAATACGCTGCCGTCGGGCATGACCATGCCGGCCATGTTCTCCATCACGCCGGCGATTGTCTGGCCGGTCTGCTGGGCAATCGTGCCGGCGCGCTCCGCCACCTCGGCGGCCGCGGCCTGCGGGGTGGTCACGATGATCAACTCGGCGTTGGGCACCAGCTGCGCCACGGTGATGGCCACGTCGCCGGTCCCCGGCGGCAGGTCCATGAACAGCACGTCCAGGTCGCCCCAGTAGACGTCGCTGAGGAACTGCTGGATGGCGCGGGTGAGCATCGGGCCGCGCCATACGATCGGGGCGTTGCCCTCGACGAACTGGCCGACGGAGATGTGGCGCACACCGTGGCTAATCGGGGGCATGATCATGTCGTCGACGACAGTGGGGGCCTTGTCGGTCGAGCCCATGAGCCCGGGCACCGAATGGCCGTAGATGTCGGCGTCGAGTACACCCACCGTCAGGCCCTGGGCGGCGAGCGCGGTGGCGAGGTTGACCGTCATGGATGACTTGCCCACGCCGCCCTTGCCGGAGGCGACCGCGTACACGCGCGTGCGGCTGTCCGGGTCGGCGAACGGGATGGTGGGGGTGGTCTGCTCGCCGCGAAGCTTGAGGCTCAACGCGCGGCGCTGCTCGTCGCTCATGGTGTGCATGTGCACGTCGACGGAGCCGACCCCGTCGAGCTCTTCGAGCACGGCGCGCGCGTTGGACTGGATGGTGTCGCGCATAGGGCACCCGGCGATGGTGAGGTAGACGCCGACGGAGACGTCCGCGCCGTCGATAGTGACGGACTCGACCATGTCGAGTTCGGTGATGGGTCGGCCGATCTCCGGGTCCTCCACGCGGGAGAGCGCCTCGCGGACCTGTGGTTCAGTAAGTGAAGTAGCCATTTGGTTGCAAGTATAGGCAGCCGATGTCGCGCCACCGCAGGCCGTCCCGAATAAAAATCATTATGATTGGACACATGACAACCTCTTTTTCCCAGGCAAACAATAATCCGTCCCGCCAGCGCACCCGCCCCACCGGGTGGCCGGTGGGCTCTTTTACGACGTACGAGGACGCGCAGCGCGCGGTCGACGGCCTGTCTGACCAGGAGTTCCGCGTCGAGGACTTAACCATCGTCGGCGTCGACCTGATGCAGGTGGAAAACGTCACCGGCCGCCTGACGTGGCCGCGCGTGCTCGGCAGCGGCGCGCTGTCCGGTGCGTGGCTGGGTATCTTCATCGGCCTGATTTTCTCGCTGTTCGCGCTCCCGGGCGCCGGGTGGGCCATCTTCCTGTGGTCGATCCTCATCGGCGCCATCTTCGGCCTCATCTTCGCGGCCGTGGGCTACGCGTTCACGGGCGGCAAGCGCGACTTCTCCTCCATGACCACCATCGTCGCCGGGCGTTACGACGTCCTGTGCGCCCCCGAATCCGCGCCCAAGGCGCGCGACCTCATCGCGCAGATGAACATCGCCCCGCCCGCCCAAAGCACACAGGCTACCCAGGCTAGCCAGACTAGCCAGACTAGCCAGACTGACTAAGCTGGCCGCATGCTCAGCATGCCCCCACGCGTGACACGCACTTTCTTGGCAACCACCGCAGCCGCGGCGGTTGCCGTCGGC
The DNA here is from genome assembly GCF_900103625.1 of Corynebacterium mycetoides. NCBI lineage: Bacteria > Bacillati > Actinomycetota > Actinomycetes > Mycobacteriales > Corynebacteriaceae > Corynebacterium > Corynebacterium mycetoides. The sequence goes on from NZ_LT629700.1 coordinate 282,258, forward strand.
ATCTCTGGATGCGGCGGCCAGGCACCGGCGGAACCCGAGCCGTTCGTCGTGGGCATCCAGCCCGACTCGACCGAGCAGAAACTGCTCGGAGAGCTGTATCGGGTGCTCCTGCTCTCCGTGGGTCAGCCCGCCGTGGTCGAGGAGCTCGAGCAGTCCGACACCCCGGCCACAGACGCCGTGCGCTCCGGGGACGCGGACATGGCGATCGCGTGCACGGGGGCCTTGCTCGAGCAGCTCAACCCGCAGCTGGCCGCCGAGGCTGTGGAGGACACCACCGACTCCAACCTGAACAGCGACACGTTCTCCGAGACCGTGTACGAATACGCCGTCGCATCTTTTCCCGGCACGGTGATGACGGTGGATCCTTCGCCCGCCGAAGGATGCGCGGCCGCAGGCGAGAAACCGGGGGAGGGGGAGCTGCCGGACAATATCATCCCCGTGTTCAACAAGGGCGAACTCAACCGCGGCCAGGTCAACCGCCTCAACTTCGTCAACCGGGTGCTCACCACCGAGGAGCTGGCCGAAATGGTCGAGGAGGTCGACGCAGGAGCGGACGTCCGCGACGTCATGGCGCAGTGGCTCCTCCAGCGCACCAAGGTATCGGTAGACACAGGGAACACCAGGTCCGAGGACGAAGGCGACGAGGGGGCCTCCGACAACGTCATAGAACAGCCCCCCGTGTAAGCAAACACGGGGGGCTGCTGGCCCGAGGGGAGGGCTTAGTCGGCGAAGGCTTCGTCGATAAGCTGCTGCTCCTCCTGCTGGTGCACCTTGGCCACGCCGGTGGCGGTGGTGGACTGGGAGCGGCGCGACACGCGCACCATCTCCGGCATGTTGTCCACGAAGTTGCGCAGGTGCTCGCTATAGAACGGCCACGGGCCCTGGTTGGCGGGCTCGTCCTGCACGAAGCGGATCTGCTTCGCGTTGGGGTAGTTGGCAAACGCGTCGGACAGGCGGTTGAACGGAATCGGGTGGAGCATCTCGATGCGGATGATCGCGACATCATCGCGCTTGTCCTTCTGGCGGCGCTTGTCCAGCTCCCAGTAGATCTTGCCCGAGCACAGCAGGATGGTGGTCACCTTGGAGTGGTCCGCGCCCTCGATCTTCTTGTTGCCGCGGGCGACGAAGAAGGGGTCGTCGATGACGGATTGGAAGCGGTCGACCTCGATGAAGTCCGCCGGCTGGGACACGGCCGCCTTGTTGCGCAGCATGGACTTCGGGGTGAAGACGATCAGCGGGCGCTTCATGTCCCCGAGGGCCTGGCGGCGCAGCAGGTGGAAGTGGTTGGCCGGCGTCGACGGCTGGGCGATCGTCATGGAGCCCTCCGCGACGAGCTGCAAGAAGCGCTCGATGCGGGCCGAGGAGTGATCCGGGCCCTGGCCCTCGTAACCGTGCGGCAGCAGGGAGATGAGGCCGGAAAGCTGGCCCCACTTCGTCTCGCCGGAGGCGATGTACTCGTCGATGATGGTCTGGCCGCCGTTGGCGAAGTCGCCGAACTGGGCCTCCCACGCGACGACCGCGTTGGAGTTGCCGATGGTGTAGCCGTACTCGAAGCCCAGGCCCGCGTACTCGGTCAGGGCGGAGTTGTACACCTCGAAGCGGCCCCCGTTGTCCGCCTCCTGCGCGTTGTAGTCCAGCGGGTTGAAGCTCTCGCCCGTCTCCGGGTCGTAGAGCACCGCGTGGCGCTGCGTGAAGGTGCCGCGCTGGGAGTCCTCGCCGGCCAGGCGGACGAACTTGCCCTCCTCGGCCAGCGAGCCGAAGGCGAGCAGCTCGCCCCAGCCCCAGTCGATGTCGCCGTCGGTGAGCGAGGAGCCGCGCTTCTTGATCACCGAGCCCAGGCGCTTGTTCGGGGTGAAAGCGTCCGGCAGGTCCGCGTACGCCTTGGCCAGGCGCGCGAAGGTCTCCTCGGTGATGTTGGTGTCCAGGCCCAGGGTGAGCTCCTGCGCCTCGGTGATGCCGGTCTGCTCGCTCGGCTTGCCCTCGCTCGCCTTGACGTCAGAGAACACCGAATCCAGCTGGTCGTGGAAGTCCTGCGCTGCGATCTCCGCTTCTTCCGCGGTGATGTCGCCGCGGCCGATGAGGTCGTGGGTGTAGCGGGTGCGCACCGACGGGTGGGACTGGATCTGCTCGTACATGAGCGGCTGAGTCACCGTCGGGTCGTCGGCCTCGTTGTGGCCGCGCAGGCGGTAGCAGATCAGGTCGATGAAGACGTCCTTACCAAACTCGCGACGGTACTCGGTGGCCAGCTGCGCCACCCAGGCCGCGGCCTCCGGGTCGTCGCCGTTGACGTGGAAGACGGGGCAGTCGAAGCCCTTAGCCAGGTCGGTGGCGTAGAAGGTGGAGCGGCCCGACTCCGGGGTGGTGGTGAATCCGATCTGGTTGTTCACCACGATGTGGACGGTGCCGCCCACGGTGTAGCCGGGCAGGTTGGCCAGGTTAAGTGTTTCCTGCACGATGCCCAGGCCGGCGAAGGAGGCGTCGCCGTGCAGCATGAGCGGCACGATCGGGTGGTCGGTGCGGCCCTGGGTGTGGCGCAGGGCGTCGTCCTTGGCGCGGGCGATGCCCACGAGCACCGGGTCCACGGCCTCGAGGTGGGAGGGGTTGGCGGCCAGGGAGACCTTGATCTCGCCGTCGCCGAACATCTGGATGTGCTCGCCCTCGAAACCGAGGTGGTACTTCACATCGCCGGAGCCGCCCTGCTGGGCGGACTGCATGTTGCCCTCGAACTCGTTGAAGATGGTCGAGACGGGCTTGCCCACGATGTTGAACAGCACGTTGAGGCGGCCGCGGTGCGGCATGCCGATGACGACTTCCTCCAGGCCCTGGCCGGCGGCGGTGTCAATCACCGCGTCCATGAGCGGGATGAGCGTCTCCGCGCCCTCGAGGGAGAAGCGCTTCTGGCCCAGGTACTTGGTCTGCAGGAAGTTCTCGAACGCCTCGGCGGCGTTGAGCTTCTGCAGGATGTACTTCTGCTCCGCGCTCGTCGGCTTGGGCATGCCGGCCTCGATGCGGTCGCGCAGCCACTCGCGCTCGTCGCGGTCGAGGACGTGGGTGTACTCGGCGCCGACGTGCAGGGTGTAGGCGGCGCGCAGGCGGGAGAGCACCTCGCGCAGCGTCATGGTCTCCTTGCCGCCGAACCCGCCGACGTGGAAGGTGCGGTCCAGGTCCCACAGGGTCAGCCCGTGGGTCTCCATCTCCAGGTCGCGGGAGTCCGGCTTGGGCAGGCCCGGCTGCTTCCAGCGCAGCGGGTTGGTGTCCGCGATGAGGTGGCCGCGGGAGCGGTACGCCTCAATGAGCTGCATAACCCGGGTGTCCTTGTTGATGCCCGAGTTCGGCAGGTCCTGGGCCCAGCGCAGCGGGGAGTAGGGGATGCCCATGGAGGTGAAGATGTCGTCCCAGAAGGCGTCGTCGATAAGCAGCTGGGAGATGGTGCGCAGGAACTCGCCCGATTCCGCGCCCTGGACCACGCGGTGGTCGTAGGTGGAGGTCAGGGTGACCAGCTTGCCCACGCCGAGCTCGGCGAGGCGGTCCTCGGAGGCGCCGGCGAACTCGGCCGGGTAATCCATGGCGCCGACGCCGACGATGGTGCCCACGCCGTTACTCAGGCGCGGGATGGAGTGGCGGGTGCCGATGCCGCCCGGGTTGGTCAGCTGGATGGTGACGCCCTGGAAGTCATCCACCTTCAGCTTGTTGTCGCGGGCGCGGGCGACGATGTCCTCGTAGCCGTCGACGAACTTATCAAAGCTGAGCCGCTCGCACTCCTTGATGGCCGCGACGACGAGCGCGCGGGTGCCGTCCTTCTGCGGGAGGTCGATGGCCAGGCCCAAGTTGATGTGCTCCGGCTGGACCACGTTCGGCTTGCCGTCGACGACCTTGTAGTTGACGTTCATGCCCGGGTGGAGCTGGGTGGCCTTGACAATCGCGTACCCGATGATGTGGGTAAACGAGATCTTCCCGCCGCGGGTGCGCTTGAGGTGGTCGTTGACCAGGGAGCGGTTTTCGAACATGAGCTTGACGGGCATGTCGCGCACCGAGGTGGCCGTCGGCAGCGACAGCGACTCGTCCATGTTCTTGGCAATCGTCCTGTAAATGCCCTTGAGCGGCTTCTCGCCCGTCTCCACGTGGACCGAGGGGATCTTGTCCAGCGGGGACTGCTTCGGCTTCGGCAGCGCCTTGGCGGGCTTCGCGGCGGCAGGTGCCGCGGCCTCGTCCACCTTCGTCTTCCGGCCGTCCTGGCTCGGGGCCGCGGTGGTCTTGGCAACCTGCGGGTCGGTCTTGGCCGTCGTGGCCGGCTTGGCCGACTGAGCCGATTGGGCCCGGCTCGCCTGCCCCGTGGCGGGCGCGGGGGAGACGCCCTTGCCCCCGTTGGCGGTCTCCGGCGCGCCCTCGCGCTCGAAGAGTTCGCGCCACTCCGGGTCAACGGAGTTGGGGTCCTCCTTGTACTGCTGGTACATATCGTCGACCAGCCAGTCGTTTTGCCCGAAAGTACTGTCGCTGCTCACGGCAGGTGCTCGCCTCACTATCTTTGTTCGTCTGCTTCGTGTGAATGTTTTTACAGGGGTAACTTTTATCGACTCTATTGACTGTTCCGCGCGAGGGCTAACTCGCCTCTGGGCTTCTGCGCCAATCGGGCACGGGCTACCCCCATTATCGGTGAGCCGCCCACAATCGGGCGTATTGTCCACCGGTTTTCAGGAGCTGCTCGTGGGAACCGTCCTCTATGATACGTCCTTCGTTGACAACGAGTATCCGGTGTGCCCGTCTCGCCGTCGCCAGCCGGTGCGCGACGATCACGGAGGTGCGGCCCGCCGTGGTGTTTTCGGCGGCGTCCAGCACGGCGCGCTCCGTGGCGGGGTCGAGGGTTGCGGTCGCCTCGTCCAGGAGCACGACGTCCGGTTCGAGCATCTCGGCGCGGGCGAGCGCGATGATCTGGCGCTGCCCGGAGCTTAGTCCCCGCCCGCGCTCCCCGACGTCGTGGTTGAAGCCGCCGGGGATGGTCGCGATGACCCCCAGCGCGCCGATGCGGCGCACCGCGTCCTCAATGTCGGCGGGTGTCGCCCCGTCGACCCCGTACGCGATGTTCTCGGCCACGGTGCCGGGGAAGAGGTAGGACTCCTGCGGCACCTGGGCCAGCGCGCGGCGCCACTGCCTCAAGGGGAAGTGCGCGATATCGCGTGACGACGCCCGCACGTCGCCCTCGACCGGGTCATAGAAGCGGGCCAGCAGCTTGACCACCGTAGACTTTCCCGCCCCTGTCGGCCCGACGAGGGCGACGGTGCGCCCGGGCTCGAGTGTGACGGTGACGTCGTCCAGCACTGTGGTGGGGGACGCGCCCTCCGGGTCGTAGGAGAAGGAGACGTGGTCGAACTCCAGGGGGCCTGCCGCCGCGGCGGCGGCGCCGGGGTCCGTCCCCGTATCGGGCACGGTGGTGCGGGTGGCCAGAAGGTCCGTGATGCGGGTGAAGCTCACGGTGGCCTGCTGCCAGGCGTCGAAGGTCTGGCCGAGTTGCTGGATCGGTCCGTAGAGCTGGCCCAAGTACATGGTGAAGGCGACGAGCACGCCGACGGAGAGCTCGCCGCTTGCCACCCGTCCCGCGCCGACGCCGACGACGATGGCCGTCATCACCTGGGAAATGGCCTGCATGCCGGGGAAGTAGAGCGCGAGCAGGTTGACCGAGCGTATCCGGTAGCGCCGGTAGGTGTCGGACTCGCGGGCGAACGCGGCTTCGGCCACGGGCTCCGCCAGGTGCATCTGCGAGATGCGGATGCCGCCGATCAGCTCGGCAAACTCCCCGTTGACAAGCGAGATCTGTGCGCGTGCCGCGTTGTAGTAGCGCTTGGACAGGATGCGGAACACCACGGTGGCGGCCACGATGAGGGGCACGGCCGCAAGCGCGATAAGTGTGAGCTGGCCGTCGGTGGCCACCAGCATGACGGTGACACCGATGAGCGTGCCCACCGCCACGATCGCCTGCGCGAGCCCGGTTTGCAGGAAGGAGGACAGGGTGTCGATGTCGGTGGTCATGCGCGTCATGATGCGCCCCGACAGGTTGCGCTCGAAGTAGCTCAGGCCCAGCTGCTGCAGGTGCGCGTAGCTGCGCAGCCGCAGCCCGTAGAGCAGCCGTTCCCCGGACCGGGCGCTGAGCACCGTCATGGCCACCTCCGCGGCCCAGGCGATGACCACCACGCCGAGCGCGAGCCCGCCGACGGCCCACAGGGTGGCGGTGTCCTGCGGGGCGATGCCCCGGTCGATCGCCGCGCGGATGAGCGTCGGCAGGGCGAGGTCCGCCAGCACCCCGATGACGAGGAGGACGACGGTGGCCGCGATGAGCCACCGCACCGCCCGGAACAGCCCGGAAACCTTGAACGAGGAGGTCGGCCGGCGCAGCTCCTGAAGCTTCGCGTCGCCGAGCTTCGGCTCCTCCGTCGCCGGCGGGAGCGCGTCTACGCGGGCCAGCAGGTCGTCGGTGGCGGCGATCGAGCGGCCGTGCCCGGAGGTGGAGAAGTGCTCGCGCCTGACGTGGCTGACCTCCGGCCACAGCTGGGCGTGCGTGGGCTCCGCCGGGAGTGTGGCTGTGTCGGTGTCGAGCTCGTCGGGCTCGTCGGGGTCCATCAGCGCGCGGTAGGCGGCGGTGGCCACGATCTCGTCGCGCGGCCCGTCGGCGACCACGCGGCCGGAGTCGACCACGACGACGCGGTCGGCGTGATCCACCGTGGATTGGCGGTGCGCCACCGCGATCACGGTGACGCCGCGAAGGTGGGCGCGCAGGTTGGACAGGATGGCGGCCTCGTTGTCGGCGTCGATGGCGCTGGTGGCGTCGTCGAGCACCATGATGGCCGGGCGCGACAGCAGCGCGCGGGCGAGCGCGACGCGCTGGCGCTGCCCGCCCGAGAGGGTCAGCCCGCGCTCGCCCACGAGCGTGTCGTAGCCGTCCGGGAGGCGGTCGATGAACTCGTCCGCGCGGGCGAGGCGCGCCGCCTCGGCGACATCCGCGTCGGACGCATCCGCGCCCATGATGATGTTGTCGCGGATGGAGGAGGAGAACAAGAACGCCTCGTCGAACACGCAGGTGACCTTCTCGCGGATGGATTCGGGCTGCATGCGTGAGTAATCGGTGGCGTTGGCGGAGGCGTCGACAAGCGAAATGCTCCCCGAGTCCGGGGTGTAGAAGGCGCCCGCGAGCTGGACGGCCATGGACTTGCCCGCCCCCGCGGGGCCGACGACCGCGACGTTTTCGCCGGGGCGGGCCTCAAGCGTGAAACCGTGCAACACCTCGTGACCGCCGGAGGAAAAGTGCACGTCGCGGAAGCGGATGCCCACGGCACCGGGCTGGGCGGGCAGCGGGTCTACGGGTTCGGGGCGCTCGGGGGAAAGCGTGAGCACCTGGTCGAGGCGGTTAACGGAGCTCATGCCCATCTGCAGGCGCACGTACTGGTTGGTCAGCATGGACATCAGCGAGGACATCGACGTCAGATAGGCGGTGAACGCCACGAAGGAGCCGATCGTGATCGCCCCGGACACGGCGATGAGCCCGCCCGCGACGATCGTGATCACCAGCGCCATCTTGGGCAGCTGGGATAACACCGGCTGGAACCGCGCGGTGAGCTTGGCGGAGCGCATCTTCACCGCGTAGAGGCGCCGGCCGAGGACGTCGAGGCGGTCGATCTCGCGATCCTCCCGGCCGAACGCCTTGACCACGCGCACGCCCGAGACGGTCTGCTCGACGTGGCTGGCCAGGTCCGCCGCCGTCTGCTGGTTGACCCAGGTGGCGGCGTAAAGCGCGGTGCGGGAGCGGTTCGCCTCCCACAGAATCAGCGGCATGAGAGCCAGCGAGAGCAGCGTGAGGCGCACGTCCATGGTGAACATGACCACCACGGTGGCGGCCAGCTGCAGTGCGCGGGTGAGAAACATCGGCAGTGAGGCCAAGACCATGTGGAACTGGTTGAGGTCCGAAATCGAGCGCGAGACGATCTGGCCCGTGACAATGTCGTCCTGGCCGGGTCCGTCAAGGCGGTGCAGCGTTTTCAGCAGGAGCACGCGCACCCAGTGCTGCGAGTTGGAGGCAAAGAGCCCCGAGGTCCGGCGCCGCACCCAGCTCAGCGCGTAGGTGACAAGTGCGAGGCCCACCATGGTCCACGCGATGGCGCGCACGGAGCCGGAGGCCGCCCCCGTGGCCACGTCGATGGCACGGCCCGTCAGCGACGGCAGCGCCACTTGCGCGACCGCCGCGAGCACCGCGCTGCCGAACGCGAGCGCCGCGGCGGTACGGTTGGCGGCGAGCGCCCGCCGGGCCAGCGCCGGGCTAGCCACGGTTGCGGCGCGTGGCGCGCTTGCTGCGCTTGTCAGCCTTGTCGTCCGTGCCGCCGACGGCGCGCCGGACAAAGGAGATGAACTCGCGCGGGCTGGAAGAGCGCTTGACCTCGACCTCCGCCTCCGATTCCGCAGAGGGCAGCGCCTCGGCAAAGCGCTGCGGAAGCGGGCCGAGAGAAGCGGCGACGTTGTCCGCCACCACGGCGGCGAGCTTGCGGTTGGCGATCGTGCCGGCCACCGCGCCGATTCCCAGCGGGAGGAACTTGCCCAGCCACGTGCGGCGCAGCCGCTTGGTCACCGAACGTATCGCCGTGCGGGTGAGGATGTTGTTGGCCTCCACAAGCGTGGGCCCGGAAAAGCGCGAGAGCATGTTCACGCTCGGCACGCCCCCGCTGGAGCCGAGGATGGAATCCACCACGGCCAGCCCCTGGGTACCTGTCAGCGCCACGAGCACAATGGTGCGGCGGCGCTCCGGGTCGTCGATGTCCACGCCGCGCAGGTACGCGCTGGCCACGGTGTAGAAGGCGGCGAGGTCGAGGAAGACCACGGACTCGCCCGCCACGGCCGCCGCGCCGGTGATCAGGCCGATGCCGGGCACTGCGGCGGTGAGACCCACGCCGGCGCCCGTGCCGGAGACGGTGGTGCGGAAGTGTCGGTCCATCTTCGCCTGCACCTCGGCGGGGCTCGCGCCGGGGTTTTGGCGGCGCAGCCAGTTGACGTACGCCTTGATGCTGCCGGCCTGCAGGTGGACGGCCTTGTCCACCGCGGCGATGAACATTTTGCCGATGCGCCCCGCCTCCTCCTCCAGCTTGCGTGGATCGGAGCCCAGGGCGTCGGTGATGATCTCCTGGGCACCGGCGTCGCTGTCCTGGCGGCCGCGGTTTAAGGAGCGGTTGGAATCCGAGCGCCCGAAAATCATTGTGTTCTCCTTAGGGTGAGTCAACTAAGCTCGCCCAAGTTTAGAAGATCGCGTGGATTAGGTGGAAGGACCGCGGGTGAGGCAGCCGGAAGTGCGCACCACGTCGGGCGCGGTCCGCGGAGTGGTGGACCCCACCACCGGCGCGCGGACGTGGCGCGGCGTGCCGTTCGGCGATTCCACCGCGGGTGCCCAACGCTTCCGCGCCTCCCACCCGGCGCCCGAGTGGGAGGGCGTGCGCGACGCCGCGATGTACGCCCCGCCCGCCATGCAGACCACCTTCAGCTTCAAGGACACCGTCATCGGCTCGGAGGATTGCCTCACGCTCGACATCGTGCGCCCCGACACGGACGACGTTTTGCCGGTGGTGGTCTACTTCCACGGCGGCACGTTCATCACCGGCTCCTCGCACGAGAAGGTGCTGCAGGGGCACTTCCTGGCCGAGGCCACCAACGTCGTCTACGTCTCGGTGAACTTCCGCCTCGGCGTGCTGGGCTACCTGGACATGCGCTCGGTGGGGGAGGACTGCGTGGCCAACCCGGCGATCTATGACCAGGTCCTCGCGCTGCGCTGGGTGCACGAGAACATCGCCGCGTTCGGTGGTGACCCCGGCTCAGTCACGCTCATGGGGGAGTCCGCGGGCGGGGCGGCGGTGATTCATCTCATGTGCGCGCCGGCGGCGAGGGGGCTGTTCCACCGCGCGGTGGCGCAGTCGCCGCCGTCGGCAAGCGTGCACTCGCGCGTCCAGGCGGCCATGTGGGTCCGCAGGCTTATCGACGGCCTGGGGATGCCCCGCACCACAACCCTTACCGACCTGCGTGACGTGGACGCCCACGAGCTCGTGCGCGTGAGCCGCTCGATGATGCTCACGGGCAAGGAGGTGGTGCAGTTCAACACCGCGTTCATGCCCACGGTGGACCAGTCCATGCTGCCGGCGCACCCGATCGACATGTTCGAGGCGGGGGAGGAGGCGGCGGTTCCGCTGATCATTGGCACGAACTCGGATGAGGCGAGTTTTGCCAAGGCGATGTACCAGACCACGAAGTCGCGGCAGCGCGCCGCGCGCCGGGCTCTGGAGGCGTTCGACGCGGATAACGCCCATTTGGTGATGGAGGCCTACGGGTATGCCGGCGGCCGCGCGGACTTCGCCGATTTGATTGCCGACGCCGTGTTCTGGGCGCCCTCGGTGATGCTGGCCACGGCGCACCGCCGCCAGGCGCCGACGTGGATGTACCGCTTCAATTACGCCTCGGCGGCGATGCGCATGCTGGGGCTGGGGGCGATGCATTCGGCGGACCTGGTCGCGGTGTTCGGCGACCCGTTCGCCACCCGCATGTCGCGGCTGGACCGCTTCGGCTCACGGGAGAGCTTCGCGGAGGTGAGCCGCTCGATGCAGGAGCACTGGGGGAGCTTCTTCCACACGGGCCGGCCGGGGGAGGCGTGGCCGATCTATGGCTTTCGGCGTGACGACGTCCCGGGGCGCGCCACCGCGGTCTTCGGCAGCGAGCGCACCGTGGAGTACGACCCGAAGAGCGCGCAGCGCTTGGCGTGGGAGGGCTTCGACATGCGGGAATGGGGCAACAACCGCGCGGACTTGATGGAGTCCCTGGCGGAGTTCTTCGGGTTCGACCTGCCGGACGGCGGCGTGCCGGACAGCGACGACGAATAGTTTTCCGGGCGCGGCGGGGACGTTCTTCGCTAGGCTGGGGCCGACATCGACGAGTTTGTCAGCCGCCCACCCGGAAGGAATGGTTCGCCGTGAGCTTTTTTGAGGATATCGCCGCCGCCCTCGACCGCGATGGCATTGAATCGCGCGTCCACGACGAAACGATGTTCGTGCCCATCACGGCCGATGTCGAGATCCAGTTCGTCGAGATCGACCCCCACTTGCCCGCCGCGAACGTCTACATCGCGGCGGCCGACGTGGACGAGGACGACGACGAGTTCGAGGCCGTGCTGGTCTCTGTCGTGTTCTCGGTGGAGGACGCCGTGGCGACGGTGCGCGAGCACGTGGCCACCGACCAGGTGGTCACGGTGCTGCGCGACTTGCACGAGGCGACCGACGAGCGCATCAGCGACCTCGAGTTCTTCCCCGACCCGGTGAACAACCAGCTGATGCGCGCCGAGGTGGGGGAGAGCGCGGAGCTGCACGTGCTGGTCGAGGTAGTCGACGGCGAGCCGTGCGCGTCCGTCACCTTCGTTGCACTGTCGGATAACTACGACGATTTGATGGACGACGCCATCGGTGAGCTGTGGGAGTCGGATGGGGATGCGGAGCTGACGGACGAGGACCGCCTGCGCCTATTCGAGACGATCCACGCCGAGGCAGTGTCCGAGTCCGAGGTGCTGGAGCTGGGCACGTTCGCCGACTTCGATCGACTGTTTGACGTGCTCTCGCTTGCGGCCGATCAGGCCGAAGAGTGGGAATCCCAGCTCCTTCCCGTGGAGGACGACTTCGATGAGCCCGAAGTGTTCGATATTTTCGGCCGCGACGGTCTCGACGAGGAGCTCGAGGATGACGATGACGTTGAAGACGACGACTTCGACGAGGACGACGAGGATGACCTCGACGATGATGACGACGAGGACGACGCCATCGACGCCGATGACGCCGGCACGGTGAGGGCCGCGTCAGCCCTCACCCCGGATCCGTCGGAGGCGGCGTCGGCGCATCGGATCCGACGCACCGACATCGACCCGGATGACCAGGTCCCCGTCGCCGACGAGGTGTGAGCGCGGAGTACCTACGCTGCCGTCATCCCGTCGAACATCGACGCCGGCGAGGAGACCGGGGTGAACGAGCCGTCCACCAGCCACACGTAAGTCACGGCGCGCGGCGAAGCGATTTCGTGCACGGATCCCGCGTGGTTGTCCGTCACCAGCGCGCGTACCCACGCTTCCGTCAGGTGAGGGTCCACGAGAGCGCCGGAGGCGTCGGTGAAGCGAAGCTCGATGAGGTAGGCGGGGACGTGGGGCTCTCCCCAGCCCTGGATTCTCGCCCTCGCCCGGGGCCCCACGCGGCGACGGGTGACCGCAGCCGACAGGTGCGGTCCGGAGTCTGGCGCGGGGAGGTCTTTCACGGGCGGGCGCCACGCAGCGGACGGGCGGGCGAGTGAGCGGGGATGGCGGATGATGGTGTTGAGGTCGTCGAGGGCGAGCGGATGGCGTGTTTCAATGCTGTTTGTCATGCCCAAGAAGATAGAACACGGGTGCGACACCGCCATCGCGAAACTAGAACACACGTTCTAACACGGAGGCCGGGAAACCGCTCTGGCGCACAAAGGGCTAGCCTGTCTTCGGTATGTCTGAATCTCTCGCACCGGGCTCCCCCAACACGCCGCCCACGCCCACAATCCCGCGCACCATCTGGGTGCTCGCCTCGGCGGCTTTCGTCATCGCGCTGGGCTACGGCTTCATCGCGCCCATTTTGCCCCAGTTCACAGCCAGTTTCGGCGTCTCCATGGCCGCGGCCGGCGCCGTCGTGTCCGTCTTCGCCGCAGCGCGGCTGATCGGCGCACCGGGGGCCGGCCTTTTGGTAGACAGGCTCGGCTCCCGTCCCGTCTACGTCACGGGTCTGCTCATCGTTGCAACGTCCACGTTCCTCATCGCGTTCGCGCAGGCATACTGGCACGTCTTCGCGCTCCGGTTCATCGCCGGGTTCGGCTCCACCATGTTCACGCTCTCGGCGCAGGCTCTTATCGTGCGCGTCGCCCACCCGCAGATCCGCGGGAGGGCCAGCGCGCTGTATGCCTCGGCGTTTCTCTTGGGCAACATCTTCGGGCCCATCATCGGGGCGCTTTTGGCGTCGTTAGGCTTCCGCATCCCGTTCGCTGTGTACGGCATCGGGGTGGGAGCGGCGGCGCTGGCGGTATGGATCTTCACCTCCACTCCGCGGGGGCGGGTGCCTCTGCCGCCGAAGCTCCCACCAATGCGCTTTTCCGAGGCCATCCGCCTGCCTACCTACCAAAGCCTGCTCACCTCGGGCTTTGCCAACGGCTGGGCCAACCTCGGCGCACGCGTCTCGGTGCTGCCCCTGTTCGCCGCCAGCGTGTTCGCCAACGGCTCGGCCGCGGCCGGTCTCGCGCTCACGGCGTTCGCCTTCGGCACGGCGGTTGCGCTGCAGTTCTCGGGCAGGCTTGCCGACGCCGTCGGGCGCAAGCCGCTCATCATCGCCGGCCTGGCCACCACGATCGTGTTCACCGGCTCGCTGGGCCTGGCCACTAGCGTGTGGTCGCTCCTACTCATGTCGGTGCTTGCCGGCGCCGGGGGAGGGCTGATGAACCCGGCCCAGCAGGCCACGCTGGCGGACATCATCGGCAACGACCGATCCGGCGGCAGGGTGCTGTCCACGTTCCAGATGACCATGGACGCCGGGCAGATCTTCGCCCCGATCGTCGTCGGCATGCTCGCCGAGGCCTACGGCTTCGGTGTCGCGTTCGCGTCCTGCGGGGCGGTCGCGGCCGTGGCGCTCATCATGTGGCTGGCGCGCGGCCAGGAGACGCGGCAGGAGACGGCATGAAGCGGGTTATTGTGGATTGCGACCCGGGCGTCGACGACACGCTGGCCCTCATCTACCTCGCCGCCGCCCACCACGAGGGCGCGGCGGAGCTGGAGGCCGTGACCACGACCGCGGGCAACGTCGACGCGGTGCAGTGCGCCATCAACGCGGCGTGGGTGCTCGCCCAGTGCGGGCTGCGCACGGTGCCGCTGGCCGCGGGCATGCCGGGCCCGCTGTCCGTGCCGCTGACCACCACCCCCGAAACGCACGGCCCGACCGGGCTGGGCTACGTCACCGCGCCCGCGCGCAACGTCGAGACGGACTGGGACCTGCTGTGGTGCGACGCCATCGACCGCGGCACGGACGACCTGCACCTGATTGTCACCGGCCCGCTGACAAACCTCGCCGCGTTCCGCACGATGCACCCGGACCATTTCGCGCGCCTGCGGCACATCACCGTGATGGGCGGGGCGCTGGAATACCCGGGCAACACCACGGAGACCGCGGAGTGGAACTTCTGGGTGGACCCGCACGCCGCGCGCGATGTACTCGCCCACACCCCGGTACCCGTCACGCTGTGTTCCCTGGGTGTCACGGAGCAGATGGTCATCAACCCGGACGTGCTGCGCGAGATCGTTAGCGCTTTGGGCCCCACGCCGATCGCGGCCCATCTGGGCGAAATCATGCGCTTCTACTTCGAGTTCCACGAGTCTGAGGGCGAGGGTTACCTGGCCCAGGTCCATGACCTCCTCACCGCCCAAGTCGCTCTCGGCGCCGTGCTTATCGACGCCCCCCTGACGCACCTCTTAATCCTCACCGACCCCGATGAGCAGCGCGGCACCTCCATTGCCCAAGGACTCGCGGCCGGGCCGCCGAACGCCCGCGTTGTCACCTCGGCGGACATTAGAGCGGCGCACGCGGACTTCTTGCGAGCCTGCGGGGTCCACGCCCGCTTCTTCGGTGGCAGCGCGGAGCTGGACGCCGCCCGCAACGCCCGCGCGGAGGACTAGGGCGTGTGGGCGTGGTTGGCTAAACCGGGCGAATTGCTGAGAAGGTGCAGGGTCGTAGCGGAGACGCGGTGGCGGGCCGATTAGGTCCTTGTTTTCTTTGACGGTGCAGGAGGATGGGCCGGGCGGCGGGCGTAGCGCGGAGTATTACGATTATGTCGTCACCTTTCCTGGCAGGAAGGCGCATTAGGGTACGCGACGATGCCAGCGAAACCGCCCTCGTACCGTGGGCTTTCTTCGTTCCGGTGCTTCGGAGTGGCTGGGCCACAATCGAGCTGGTTTAGCTCGGGAAATGTAGCTATTAGTTATTCTGAACTTAATAATTTCGAATTCAACCCAGAAAAGAGTCACGGGTCACCTAGTACGAACCGGGTTCCCGTAGCGGCGAATGTACACCTTGGCGGGGGTAGCCTACGATTAGGAATTAAGTCGATTATGCGAGGTCACATGCACCAGAAAATTGAAATTTTTCACTCAGCCAACTTCCTATCTCTGGAGAATCAATTAACTGATTCGATCAAAACCGCTTCCGCGGATGGCGCAAGATGGATGGACCAGAAAGTCACTTTCGACAACCTGCATACCATTGCCAATGCTGTCGATCTCGCCGTGCCGAACGAATCCACTTTCACGCGCTTCACGATACAGGATTCACGTTCCTTTCAAGCGATCGTAACCCGAGAGTATGGGAAACCCTCTTCGTACGAAGAAACAGCGCAGAACGAATATGACAAATTCATTTTGCAACCCCTTTGCATGTTAGCTTTCGCTGGTGTGCTTTCGTCCGAAAACCGGCGAACTCGCCAATTCACGGTTCGGAACCGACCCCTTCTCCGAACCATCGCCACAAGTGAATCGGAGGCGCGAACCTTTTTAATTTCCTATTTGGAAACTGTCTTACGCGAATGGGGCTGGTGGAATCGAATCTCAAGTTACTTCGAGTCAGCCCAAACCGAGGAAGACCTCCGGGTTCTGAAGCGTCAGTTTCATTACCTAATGCTTGAGAAGACTCGGGTTGGTTCGCGCGGTAGCAAGGATCCGAGAGTTGAGATTAATAGGATTTTTACCAAGGTAGTGAACCCTCTCGCTTATGCATATGGGGCCAGGGGCACTGAGCGGGGGCATGTGATGAAGTCGATACCCAGCAGGCACGACTTGATATACAACCGCCCGAACTTTTCCGACGCAAGGGTGCAGAAACCCAAGAATCTAACCCGGCGACAGTTCGAGGAGATTCTGGACAAGAAAGCTAGTCAGTATCCTGAGGAGAACAATCTCTCGAGAGTCATGAGGGAGGTAAGGTCATATCATCGGGAAGTATCCGAAGTACCGTCGACCGTTGGGGGTAAAGCCAGGCATGTTCACCATATCTTTCCTAGGTCCTCTTTCCCGAAAATCGCTGATTACCGAGAGAATTTGATCGTTTTGACCTCGGCTCAGCATCTTTTTGAAGCACACCCGTATGGCAATACGACCGAGGTCGACAAGATCTACCAGCGCAACGCACTTCTCTACAAGCTCGAGTCAATCAAGAAGAGTGTTGACCAAAATGACGGAATGTACAGCTACGACAGTTTCGCGAGGGTTGTCTCGCTTGGCTATTCATTGACGGTCCCAGAAGCAACCTATATGGGATGTAAGAACGCGATTTTGGGGCAGCTTGTTTAGTTATCGATTTTCAGTGGGGTACGCCCCACCAGAACGAGAGGCTGTCGTCGAGGTTGATTGATCTCGTCGCGAAATTGCACGCAATTCGGAAAAAGTTTGTAAATTCTTCCGAATTGCAGAAGTCCAGCAGGCGGCTTTCCTCCTCTCGGCTTAGGTTGCCGAACAGCACTGCTGCGCTGCCGTCTGGAATTCCATCTGCTTCGTCTCGGCGCACCAAGCGCGGATAGTAGGACAGGTTTGGTGCATAAAATAATGTTCCGTAAGTTTTTTCCCCAATTTTCTTGTTAACGGTATTTGCTATAGCTTCTTCGACGAAATAGTCGTCTTTCGTAGCGACTATTTGGTTCGGCTGCAGATTACGACCGCGAATAACCCGTGTTCCTTCTGGGCGCGACATCTTGCGCGTGATTGTCCGATCACGCCATGCAGATAGTTTGCCGAGTGACAAGTGATTGAGAACTCGGTCAAATTCTGGACCCCGGTAGATGACCCACGTCGGAAACTTGGGGTCAAGGCAGTAAGCCCTTTCACAGCTGCGTTGGGACTGTCGGGGCCAACTCTTCACCGTTATGAGATCTGAGCCCTTGGGTCGTGACGCTGTGGCTAGGCAAAGACCGATCGTTTCCACCTGAATTTCAGGAAAGCACAGCTCGCCATAATCGAAGATGGACTCGACAACGGTCGCGGTTGCTAGCACGTTTCGCAGACCGCGATATGTAGAGGCGTGTAGCAGCGCTTTCGGAAGAACAAAGCCAACCTGGTCTCCCTCTTCGATAGCTTTGCACACGAACCGAATTGCCATTTCCTGATGAACCGACCACGGGCTTGAAGGGTCCAGTGCTTTCCGGCCGAACGGAGGGTTTCCGATTATCAGGTCGAACTGTTCCGTTTCTAATTTGAGGTAATCGCCCACTTTGTACGCGATTCTCAAAAATGGATAGTTTGAATTCTGGATAAGTTCTTTCTGAAAGTTGATCGCCGACGTGTCGATATCCAAAGAAGTTATCTCCAACTCCTTGCCAATTAAGTTGCTTAGTTGGCCCAAGAGAACGAGGAATACCCCACCTCCGGAGGACGGTTCGAGAACCGACACTCTCTTGCGAGAGGCCAATTTCCAGGACTGGTTCAACACCGAAAATGCAACGAGTGGCTGGGTGTAATATGCTGCCAAGGTTGATTTATGCGTCGCTTTTAAGTTCCGGTAGGCGGCGGATTGTGCATCCGTTTCCCAGGGGCCAGCTTTCAGCAAGGGTTTGCCGGCTCGGAACCGTGATAGGTTCCAAACGGCGCTCCTAATTTTCGATGCGATGGCGTAAGCAATTGGGTAAGGTACGGCCTCGCCCAGACATTGACGAATGTTGGGAGCATGCTTCTTAAGGGTCACCGTGAGCGGCACGTCTGAAGACTCGAACCACTTAAAGTTGTCTGGAACTCCCATCATGCGCATCAGCTCACGAATACTGAAGACGCGATCATCCTTGGGGTGAACTGTATTCTGAGAGGCGAGGATGTCATTTCGGGTGTGGACGCACGGGCCAATTGCGTCCCAGAAGACTCGACGATATTTGTCACCGTTCTTTCGAACGTTTGGAACGATCTCTCCATTTATAACTCTATGCGGCCTTGATCCGGGGTCGGGGTTGTCGAAAGCGGACATACCTTCGGGTAAACCGCTGATCCATTGACGCATTCTCTCTTGGTAGGGGCGGAATGCGTGGAGGGGATCGTCCGGATCAATCTCACCCATAGTGGTGAGCGGGCGCAAGTCTCCGATCAATTCACGGAGTGTGGGTGCCGACTTCCTATCGGGAAACAAGTCGAGCGGACTTGCCCAGAGAACATCGTTTCTGACGCCAATAGTGATCGATCGCTTGCGGCTTGAGGGTGACCCGAACTTTTCGAGTCCCAAGACGACTGAGAAGAATTCGTAGGAGCTAGAGAGGACCCTTGAAATTTCTTCGCCAATGGACCGGTCGTGGCCGTCCATGCCGGTGCAGGCCGTCCTCATAAAAGCAGGAACGTTTTCAAACACAAAAGTGAGGGGCTTGAGAATCTCCACGGCTTCAATTGAGCGGACAACCAGCGAATTTCGGTCGAGCTCGTCACCTTTCTTGTGATTGGCGACAGACATACCTTGGCATGGTGGTGTGGCTAGTAGGCACGTTATCGGTTCTCCCCAGTCGGATTTCCATCTGTGCCCGCGATCGAGGACTTTTTGAAAGACTGAATCGACCCTCAGATCGCCGCAAATCAAATCCTCCGGATCAGCAATATTGTTGAGGGCTTGCACCTCCAGCCTTCTCGAGATTAGCTCGGCGCTGGCGACGCAATGGAACCCAGCGTTACGAAAAGCGAAGTCGCCTATTCCTCCGGAGCTGAACAGGCTTACATACGAGGGTGCTGGTGCGGATGCCATGAAAACATGGTAGCCATGAAGGAAAAGAAAAGCGAACTCGAAAAATTTTCCTTCAGGTCCGCTTTGGTGGGATTATACCGCAAATGGGCCGGTGAATTCTAGAAACTCGAGCTCGGTGATTCGAGACCACAGCTCAAAACTAATCGATTGATCCGGACTCGTCGTCGGGGGTCCCACTGAGCGCCTGAATCTGATCCAATGCGCCGAATAGTAAACTCGCCGCATGTCGCGTATGGTGGGGAAACAATGAGCACTTCCGAAAACGCTACCGGCAGCGAGTTTGAGCCGGACATGAAATTGTCGGAAAATCAGGACACCCCGCAGGT
Source organism: Corynebacterium mycetoides (assembly GCF_900103625.1). Taxonomy (NCBI): domain Bacteria; kingdom Bacillati; phylum Actinomycetota; class Actinomycetes; order Mycobacteriales; family Corynebacteriaceae; genus Corynebacterium; species Corynebacterium mycetoides. Next base: position 301,399 of record NZ_LT629700.1, read on the forward strand.
TGTCGCGGAGGCCGAAAACGCCCCCGCCGCTGAAGACACCAGGGATGCGGGAGTTTCTGAGGACACCGGCGCTTCGGTAGAACCCGAAGCCACCGCAACTGAGAGCACCGAGAACGCTGAGAACGCTGAGCGCACCGAGAGCGCTGAGAACGTCGAGAGCGTAGACGCAGAGCAGGACGAACCGGCCCAGGCAGCAGCGCCGGAAGAACCTGAGGCCCCCGCGGAGGCCGTGCCGGAGCCCGAGCCCGCGAACGGGTTCGAGGCTCTCGGCCTTCCGCAGAGCGTCATCGACGCCGTGAAAAAGGTCGGCTTCGAGCAGCCGTCGCCCATCCAGGCCGAGACCATTCCGCTTCTGATGGAGGGCCGCGACGTCGTCGGCCTCGCCCAGACCGGCACCGGCAAGACCGCCGCGTTCGCGCTCCCGGTCCTTAGCCAGATCGACCCGCAGCTGCGCCACCCGCAGGCCCTCGTTCTCGCCCCCACGCGCGAGCTCGCCCTGCAGGTCGCGGACTCCTTCCAGTCGTTCGCTGACCACCTGGGCAAGATCCAGGTCCTGCCGATCTACGGCGGCCAGGCCTACGGCATCCAGCTTTCCGGGCTGCGCCGCGGCGCCCAGATCATCGTCGGCACCCCGGGCCGCGTCATCGACCACCTGGAGAAGGGCTCGCTGGACATCTCCAACCTGCGCTTCCTCGTCCTCGACGAGGCCGACGAGATGCTCAACATGGGCTTCCAGGAGGACGTCGAGCGCATCCTCGAGGACACCCCGGACACCAAGCAGGTCGCACTGTTCTCCGCGACGATGCCGAACGGCATCCGCCGGATTTCCAAGCAGTACCTCAACGACCCCGCCGAGGTCACGGTCAAGTCCGAGACCCGCACCAACACCAACATCACGCAGCGCTACCTGTTCACGGCGCACCGCAACAAGCTCGACGCCATCACACGCATCCTCGAAGTCACCGAGTTCGAGGCGATGATCGTCTTCGTGCGCACCAAGCACGAAACCGAGGAGCTGGCCGAGAAGCTGCGCGCCCGCGGATTCTCCGCAGCCGCCATCAACGGCGACATCGCCCAGCAGCAGCGTGAGCGCACCGTCGATCAGCTTCGCGACGGCCGCCTCGACATCCTTGTCGCCACCGACGTCGCCGCCCGCGGCCTCGATGTCGAGCGCATCAGCCACGTGTTCAACTACGACATCCCGAACGACACCGAAAGCTACGTCCACCGAATCGGCCGCACCGGCCGCGCCGGGCGTACCGGCGAGGCGATCCTGTTTGTCACCCCGCGCGAGCGCCGCATGCTGCGCTCCATCGAGCGCGTGACCAACGCGACGATCGAGGAGATGGAACTGCCGACCGTCGACGAGGTCAACGAGAGCCGCAAGCTCAAGTTCATGGACTCCATCACCGCCTCGCTCGAGTCCAAGGACCAGGACGTCTTCAAGGCGATGGTCCGCGAGTACTCGAATGCGAATAACATCCCGATGGATGACATCGCCGCGGCACTCGCCGCCCAGGCGAATTCGGCCGGCGACTTCTTGATGAAGGAGCCGCCGAAGGACAAGCGCGACCGGCGCGACCGTGACAACTGGGATCGCGACGACCGTCGCGATCGGGACCGTGGTGATCGCGGCGGGCGGCGCGACCGCTTCGACCGTGGGGACCGGGGAGATCGTGGAGATCGCGGTGGCCGCGGACGCCCGAACGACAGCGAGAACTTCGACACCTACCGTCTCGACGTGGGCAAGCGCCAGCACGTGCGCCCGGGCGCCATCGTCGGCGCTCTTGCGAACGAAGGCGGGCTGAACTCGCGCGACTTCGGCCGCATCACCATCGGCGGCGACTTCACGCTGGTGGAGCTGCCCAAGGGCCTGGACTCGTCTGTCCTCGACCGCCTCGCGGACACCCGGATCTCCGGTCAGCTGATTAACATCCAGCGCGACAAGGGCGGGGCTGCGCGCAGCTACGGCGGCGACCGTGGGGATCGCGGTGGGCGCGGCGGTTTCGGCGGCCGTGGCCGCGGTGGACGCGACCGGGACGACCGTGGCTTCGGCGGCCGCGGACGTGGCGGCCGTGACCGCGACTGGCGCGACTAGAAGCTAGCAACGACGCAAGGGGCGGGGAGAGGAATCTCCCCGCCCCTTTTTCTGTCCCGTGGCGCTTCGTTTGATCACATGCTGGCCAACAAAAACGGCCCGCCCCCAACGCCGGGGACGGGCCGCGCACGCGCGCCGAGGAAGAACTTAAGCGAAGATGCCGGACGGCAGGTACATCAGGATCAGGATGATCATGACCAGCAGGTTGAAGATGCCCGCGCCTGCGGTGGCCTTGGCCTTCGCGCTCTCGAAGTTGGCGGTGTAATCGCTCGGGTCGGCCTCCGCCGGGTCCAGGGCGTTGAGGGAGCCCATAATCTTGCGCTGCTGCGGGATGACCATGCCGAACAGGATGCCCCAGGCGATAACCGCCAGCACGATGGCGGTGTGGAGGAAGTAGTTCGTCTTGAAGTGCTCCCAGCCGAAGATGAGCACCACGACGCCCAGCAGGGGAACGAGGACGGAGATCATGCCGTAGGTGGAGGTCAAGCGCTGGAGAACTGTCGCGCGGCCGACTGCCTCCTGGCTTCCGGTGCGGGCCTCGGCGGACTGGCGGGGGAACATGGAGGCGGCCACCATGACGGGGCCGAGCAGCAGGATGGCGGCAGCCACGTGGAGGAGTACGAAAACAGTAGTCATGTCCCACACCTTACAGGGTGGATGCGCCGATCAGCCCGGCGAAACCCGAGCACGCGCGCCGCGCCGCACGCAGGTCGGGCGCGGGCAGCGCCAGCTCGTAGTCGCGGGCCACGGCGACGAGCTGGCGCGCGTAGGCGCAGCGGGCGCGCGGGGCGGGCGGGAGCCACTCACTGGGCAGCTGGTCCGACTTGTCCCGGTTGGCGGTGGCGGAGGTGACCACGAGGTTGCGGGGGTCGTTGGCGAAGCGGACGCGGCGCTCGCGGTTCCAGGAATGAGCCCCGGTGTCCCAGGCGGCGGCCAGCGGCACCACGTGGTCGATCTCCACCTCGGCTGGGTCTAGGGGCGCGCCGGTGTACGGGTCGGTCACGCGGCGCATCGTGCGCGGGTCCCACTTTCGTTGCGGCACGGCGCAGTGAGCCGCACCGAACTCCTGCGCAATGAGCACCGTGCGGGTGTCGCAGCCCCCGGGCGCGGGCGCCCAGCCGGGGCCGAAAGCGTCGCGCGAGTAGCCGATGACGGTGGCCCGCTGTGGGGGAGGCGCGTTCGTGGGGGCGTCGATAAGCGAGCGCGGGGTGGGGAAGGGAAGGACGGCGAGGGTTACAGCGACAAGGAGGGCGAGGAAAAAGCGCACACCCACTTAGACGGACGGGGAGCCCCCGCGGTTCCGCTCGAGGGCCTCGGCGAAGGTGGCCTCGGGGTGGCTCACGGCAAAGCTGTTCACGCGCAGCGCGGTGTCGAACTCGTCCGCGACCCCCGGCCGCGGTCGGGTGGCGAGCGAGACGGCGACCATGACGGCGGTGGCCAGGATGACGCCGGGGACGATCTCGTAGAGCTCAGTCAACGGCGAGTCCACCGAACCCCAGATGAACACGGTCAGCGCGCCGACGATCATGCCCGCCAGCGCGCCCTGGGCCGTCAGGCGCTTCCAGTACAGCGAGGCCACCACCACGGGGCCGAAGGCGGCGCCGAAGCCCGCCCACGCGAAGCCCACCAGGCCGAGGATGGTGTCGGAGGGGTTGACGGCCAGCGCGATGGCCACGAGGGCGACGAGCACCACCATCGCGCGGGAGAGCAGAAGCAGGGTTTCGCCGCTTGGGCGGCGCCGGCCGGCGACGCGGTAGAGGTCCTCGATCAGCGCGGAGGAGGTGATGAGCAGCTGGGAGGACATTGTCGACATGATCGCGGCGAGCACCGCGGTCAAGATGATGCCGGCCACGAGCGGGTGGAACAGCACCCGGGCCATGTCCAGGAAGATGGTCTCGCCGCTCGGGTCGGTGACCGACGCGCCCGTCTGGGTGAAAAATACCGTGCCCACCAGCGCGGTGAGGATCGCCCCGATGTAGCACAGGGTGACCCAGAAGGTACCGGTGCGGCGCGCCGAGGCCGCCTCCGCCGGCGAACGCAGCGCCATGAAGCGGGTGATGATGTGGGGCTGGCCGACGTAGCCTAAGCCCCAGGCGAGGTTGCCGATGATGGTCACCGCGGACACCCCGGCGAACACGTTGAAGTACGTGGTGTTCGGCTCCGGGAAGGGTCCGTAGGGGTTCTCGGCGGCGAAGGAGAAGATGTCCGCCGGGTTGTCCAGCGTGAACAGGGCCATGACGGGAACGATGAGCAGCGCCAGGAACATCAGGGCGCCCTGCACCACGTCGGTGTAGCTCACCGCGAGGAAGCCGCCGACGAAAGTGTAGATCACGGTGACCGCGCCGACGATGAGCATGCCGGTGACGTAGTCGCCGCCGAAGGTTGACTCGTAGTACTTGCCGCCGGCCACCATGCCGGAGGAGACGTAGAAGGTGAAGAAGAAGATGATGATCACGGCGGCGGCGATGCGCAGCGCGCGGGAGGTGTCGCGGGTGCGGTTTTCAAAGAAGCTCGGCAGCGTGATGGAGTTGCCGGCGACCTCGGAGTAGGAGCGCAGGCGCGGAGCGACCCACTTCCAGTTGGCCCAGGTGCCGATGAGCAGGCCGATGACAATCCACAGCTCACTCATGCCGGTGACGAACAGCGCGCCCGGCAGGCCCATGAGCAGCCAGCCCGACATGTCGGAGGCGCCCGCGGAAATGCCCGCGACGAACGGCGGGAGGTCACGCCCGCCGAGGACGTACTCGTCGTACTTCTTCGTCCTGCGCCAGGAGTAGTAGCCGATGGCCAGCATCACGCCGAAGTACAGCACGATGGCCACGATCATCCACACATTGTCCACGCTTGTGACCGTCACTTTCCAAGGTTGGGTCGAACCCGTTTCCGGGTGCTCGAACTGTCCCCACAGGGTACTTCACACCGCAGGGGCCGGCTAAACCCGCAACGAACTGTGCAGGAGACGGCGTCGGGGGCGCGTGGTATAAGGGTGGTTATGCCAAAATTCCTCCTGCACGGACTCTGGTTGCCCGAGTCCGGCCTCAACCTGTGGGTTGAGCAGGTCGAGGGGCACAAGATCGTCCTGCCGTCCCAGGTCCCGGCCGGCACGTTTCCGCCGGTGGTGGAGGCCCAGTTGGATGACGCGCGCTTCCGCCACCGGGCGCGGGTGCGTCTGCAAACGCCGCGCGGGAAGCAGGTGGAGCTGCGGGCGCCCACGGCGGCGTTCGCCCCCAACGAGGCGATCTCGTTTCTGGCGTCGCTGGCGTTTTTGGACGAGGATTCCCCGGCTGTAACCAATGCGACCAAGGAGACCAGGCAGCAGCGCGCCGCCATCGCGCCCGATTTGTACTGGCTGATCCGGGCGTACGTGGGGTTGCGCGCGTTCGTCCGTGCAGGCCGCGTGAGCATCCACGTGCCCTACCGCGACGGGTTGTGGTACGCGGAGTGGCAGCTGGGCACGGGCGTGGAGGAGCGCGGCTGGCTGGCCGAGATGCTCGCGGCCGCCCCGGGCGTGCTGACGGTGAACAACCCGAGCCTGGACGAGGACATCGCGCAAACCCTCGTGCACTGGATCGCCAGCGCCCAGCTCGCGGCCTCGGAGCGGATGGAGGAGGATTCCCGGCCCTACCCGTGGCACGACTTCGTCCACTCCCTGCTCAGCGCCACGCCGCTGCGCCGCGGCGGGGCAGAGCTCACGCGCCAGCTCAGCGATTGGAACGGTTCCATCACGGCGGTGAACCTGCAGCTGGTCTTCATCGTGGAGCAGCCCGCCGAGTCCGCCGACGTCGAGCGGGCCGGCGCCGCGCAGTGGCCGGTGCGCGTGCAGGTGCGCTCGGGCACGGACGCGCCGCGGCCGGTGCGCCTGCACGAGTACGACTCCTCCACGGCCCAGACCCTGCGCCGCGACCTCTACCGGGCCACCGAGGTCACCTCCCTGGTCGACCACGACGCGCACCCCCGCCGCGCCGGCACCCCGCCGCTTGACGACGGCGACTGGGACGTCTACCTCACCACCGACGAGATCGTGCAGTTCGTCCGCGTCGACGCCGCTAAACTACGCATGAACGGGTTCGCGCTCATGCTCCCGCGCGCCTGGTCGCAGGCGGGGACCACCGCCAGGCTGCACGTGACGCAGGAGGCAAACCCCCACGATTCTTCCACGGTGACGCACCTCGGCTTCGACACACTGGTGACGTACGACTGGCGGGTCTCCATCGGCGACCTCGAGCTCACCGACGCCGAGATGGAGGAACTGGTCTCGTCCAAGTCGGGCCTCGTGCGGCTGCGCGGGCAGTGGGTGCTTGCCGACGGCGCCGCGCTGGCAAACACCAAGCGCTACATGGAGAAGCTGGCGGACAGTTCCCTGACGCGGGCGAAGCGCGAGGCGGAGGCCGCGCGCACCCGCGCCGAACTGGCGGAGGCCAACGGCGACCCGGACGCCGGCCGGCTCGCCGCCGAGGCGCGGCGCCTGCGCGAGGAGTACGAGCAGATGGCGGAATCCGGCGGCGCCGAAGGGCTGGTCTCCGCCGCCGAGCTGCGCGATCTCGCGGTCGAATCGGCCGCCGAGGCGGAGACCCCGGTGGAGTTTTCCGGCTCGCAGTGGTTCACCTCCCTGGTGGCGGGCACCGAACGTCCCGCACCGGAGCGTATCGACATCCCGGAGTGGGTCAACGCCGAACTGCGTGAGTACCAGCGCCGCGGGGTGGATTGGCTGTACTTCATGTCGCGGTCCAACCTGGGCGCCGTGCTGGCCGACGACATGGGCTTGGGCAAGACGCTGCAGCTTCTCACGCTGCTCGCCGTGGAGCGCGAGCGCGGCGAGCGCACCGGCCCCACCCTCGTGGTCGCGCCGACGTCCGTCGTGGGCAACTGGGCGCGCGAGGCGGCCCGGTTCGTGCCCGAGCTGAAGGTCGCCGTGCACCACGGCTCGCACCGGCTCACCGGCGACGAGCTCTTCGCCGCCATCGACGCCGCCGACATCGTCATCACCTCCTACGGCGTGGCGGGCCGCGACGTGAAGGACCTCTCGCGCATCGGCTGGGACCACGTGGTGCTGGATGAGGCGCAGGCGATCAAGAACGCGGGCACGAGGGCGTCGAAAAGCGTGCGCGCGATCCCCGCGCGGCACCGCATCGCGCTGACCGGCACGCCGATTGAGAACAAGCTCTCCGAGCTGCGCAGCCTGCTCGATTTTGTCAACCCCGGCATGCTGGGAAGCCAGACGTTTTTCCGCAACCACTTCGCCAAGGCGATCGAGTCGCGCCGGGACGAGGCGCTGGCGGACGAGATGAGCGAGCGGCTGCGGCGGCTGACCACCCCGTTCATCCTGCGCAGGCTGAAAACCGACCCCGCCATCACCGGCGACCTGCCGGAGAAGAACGAGCACATCGTCGCCGTGGACATGACGCCCGAGCAGGCGGCGCTGTACTCCGCGCTGGTGCGCAACGTGGAACGGGAGCTCGAGCAGCGCGAGGGCATGGCGCGCAAGGGGCTCGTGCTGGCGACGATCACGCGCATCAAGCAGATCTGCAACCACCCGGCGCACTTCCTCGGCGACGGCTCGGCCGTGACGGTCAAGGGCAAGCACCGCTCCGGCAAGGTGGCCATGCTCATGGAGCTTTTGAACGAGGCGGTAAGTTCCGGGCAGCGCGTGCTCATCTTCACCCAGTACAAGGCCTTCGGCGCGATCCTGCAGCCCTACCTGTCGGACCGGCTCGGCGAGCCCGTGCCCTTCCTCCACGGCGGGGTGAGCAAGGACGCCCGCGACGCCATGGTGGTCGGGTTCCAATCCCCCGACGGCCCGCCCGCGATGCTGCTCTCACTCAAGGCGGGAGGCACGGGGCTCAACCTCACCGCGGCGTCGGTGGTCATCCACATGGACCGGTGGTGGAACCCGGCGGTGGAGAACCAGGCAACGGACCGCGCCTACCGCATCGGCCAGGACAAGGACGTCACCGTGTACAAAATGATCACCCGTGGCACGCTGGAGGAGTCCATTCAGGACGTGCTCGACGGCAAGATGCACCTAGCCGGCGCCGTCGTCGGGGAGGGCGAGGGCTGGATCACCGAGCTGGACACCGAGGACCTCGCCCGGCTGATGAGCTACCGTGCGGAGGAGGATTAACATGCCCAGACCACGCGAAGACAACGTGATCTACGCCAACTTCGGGGCGCGCCGCCGCGTATCGACGCCGGAGGAGGTCGGCGCCCCGCACGAGCGCGACACCCGCGCCCCGAACTACTCGCCGGCGGCGATGCGCCTGTTCAACGCGGCCGTGCGCCAGACGGAGCCCGGGCGCATCAAGCGCGGGCGCCAGTACGCCGCCGACGGCCACGTCATCGACATCACCGCGCGCTCCGGCGGCTTCGACGGCCTGGTCGCCGGCAGCCAGAACGACCCGTTCTCCGTGTCCATCCAGCTGCCGCGGCGCTCGGCCGCCGACGTGCAGGAGGCGCTCGACGTGATGGCGCGACGGGCGAACTCGGTGACGCGGGCGCGCACCGGCGACTTCGACGACGACGTGCTCGACATCTTGCTCGCGCCCGACCCGACCGCGATCCGCTTCCAGTGCACCTGCCCCGACTCCGCGCCCGTGTGCAAGCACTGCGTCGCCGTCGCCGACAAGGCCGCCGAGCTCATCACCGCCTCCCCGGAGGTGTTGTTCTCCCTGCGCAACCTGAGCCTGAACACGTTCGAACAAGGTGTGCGAAACCGCGCGGCGGCCGTGGCCAAGGAGAACTCGGAGGCCGGATCGAAGTACTTCTGGGCCGGCCGCGAACTGCCGGACGTGCCACAGCCCAAGGTCGCGCCCATGATCGAGGACTCCGACATCGACCTGTTGCACCGCGCGATGCAGACCGTCTCGTTCACCAACATCGACCAGCTGCGCGCGGTCGCGGACATCGAGGACCTCTACGACGAGCTGACGCGTCAGTGATGTCGACACCGTTTGGTATGAGTAAGGGCATGAGCGAGCTGACCTTCATCCACACCTCCGACCTGCAGCTGGGCATGACGCGGAAATTCCTGTCGCCCGAGGCGCAGTCGCGTTTCGACGACGCCCGGCTACGCGCCGTCGACAAGCTCGGCGAACTCGCCCGCGAGCGCGGCGCCGAGTTCATCGTCGTGGCCGGCGACGTATTCGAGCACAACGCGCTCGAACAGCGGACCTTGGGCCGCGCGCTGGAGGCGTTTTCTCGCCTGCCCGTGCCGGTGTACCTGCTGCCCGGCAACCATGACCCGCTGGTGGCGGACTCGATCTTCCACCGTACGGAGGCGGTGGGAAACGTCACCGTGCTGGACTCCAACGAGGTGGTCGAGGTGCGGCCCGGCGTTGAGCTGGTCGGCGCCCCGCTGACCGCGAAGTACGCCTCCGAGGACCTGTGCGCCCGGGCGCTGCGCGACCTGGAGCCCACGGACGCGATCCGCGTGCTCGTCGGGCACGGCCAGGTGGAGGCGCGCACCGGGGAGGCCGCCGCGGACCTCATCGACCTGGCCAACCTGGAGGAAAAGCTCGCGAGCGGGGTCGTGGACTACGTGGCGCTGGGGGACACGCACTCCACCCGGTCGCTCGGCACGTCCGGGAAGGTGTGGTTCTCCGGGTCGCCCGAGACCACCGATTTCCACGATCTGACCCCCGGGGTGACGGGAGGCGAGGTGGATTCCGGCAACGCCCTGGTGGTGCGGCTGAACGCGGGGACCGCGAACGTGGAGAAGGTCGCCGTAGGCACCTGGGTGTTCGAGGCGCTGCACTGGGACGTCACCGGCGCGGGCGACGTGGACGAGATCCTCGCCCAGCTGCGCGCCTACCCGGACAAGGAGCGCACCGTGATCAAGTACGCGATCGTGGGCACCCTCGGCCTGGAGGACACGCGGCGCCTAGAGGAGGGCCTCGCCGAGCTGGAACCGGTCTTCGCCTCCCTGCGCGAGCGCACCCGGCTGATGGATCTCCATCTCGAACCCGGTGAAGACGAACTGGCCGACCTGCCGCTGACCGGGTTCGCCGCGGACGCCATGGAGGAGCTCGCGGGTTCCGCGGCCGCGGGTGACCCGGTGGCGCGCGACGCGGTCAACCTGTTGTTCCGCCTATCAAGGGAGGTCTCCGCGTGAAAATCCATTCCCTGACGCTGCACAACGTCCGTGCCATCGAGCACCTCGAGCTCACCGATATCCCGGACACGGGGGTCATCCTCATCCACGGCGAGAACGAGGCCGGCAAGTCCACCATCCTCGACGCGCTCGACGCGGTTCTCAACTTCAAGCATTCCTCCAGCGACTCCCGCATCCGCGCGCTGCGCCCGGCGGGCAAGGACGTCGAGGTGGAGGTGGCCCTGGAGGCGACGGTCGGGCCGTACACGTTTACCGTGCAGAAGCGGTTCTTGCGCGGGAGGCGCTCGTCGCTGACGATCACCGCCCCGCGCCGGGAGCAGTACACGGGGCGGGAGGCGGACGACAAGCTCGCCGCCATCCTCGATGAACACCTAGACCAGGCCCTGGCGTCCACCCTGTTCCTCCGCCAGGGCCAGCTGTCCCCGGGGGTGAAGGCCGCGGGGATCCCGTCGATCACCCGCGCCCTGGACCAGGGCGGGGAGGAGGACGCGGGGGCTGCCGGGACGGACGACACCGCGCTTATGCAGCGCATTGAGACGGAGTTTGCGCGCTACTTCACCAAAACCGGGAAGAAAGCCGCGTCGTACGCGGCCCTGGAAAAGCAGGTGGATGCCGCGCGGGACAGGCTCGCCGACCTGCGCGGGGACGTCGCGCGCCTCTCCGGGTTTGTCGATGAGGTGGCTAGGCGCGAGGCGGAGATCGCCGCTATCCAGCAGGAACTGCCGGACGCGGAGAGGGAGGAGGCGGCGCGAGCGGAGGAGGCTGCCGCGGCTCGTGCCCTCGCGCAGCAGGCCGCCGCCGCCGCGAAGGAGGAGCAGCGCGCCGGCGTCGACCTCGAGCGGGCCGAGGCGGACGTCCGCGCCCGCGCCGAAGCGCGCGAGCGCGTTGCCACCTTGGAAAAGGCCGCCGACGAGCTCTCCGCGCAGCTCGATTCCGCCCGCGAGGCGGCAGAGACCGAGGCGGGGCGCATTGCTGAGCTCACCGCCCTGCGTGACGACGCCAAGCGCAACGCCGCCGCCGCCCGCGAGGCCGTCCGGCAGGCCGAGCGCGCGCGCCAGGGTGTGCGTGTGCGCGCGCACGCCGAGGCGCTCGCCGCCTCCGTCGCGAGCCTGGACGCGGTGGACGCGGAGCTCGCCGGGCTGCGCGCGCGGCAGCCGGAGCGCCCGGTGACGGATGCGGACGTCCGGGCCCTGGAAAAGGCGCGCGAGGAGGTCGCGCTGCAGCGCCGGCTGCGCGATGCCGCCTCGGCGAAAATCGAGGTCTCCGGCCCTGAGGGCGCGCGCGTGCTTGTCGACGGCACAGGCGTGGAGTTCCCCGGCTCCGCCGTCCTGCCCGTGCACGACCGAACCCGGGTGACGCTCGGCGACTTCGACGTGGTCTACCGCGCGGCCCACGGCGCCGATGATTCCTCGGCCGATCCCTCGGCGCGCCTGGAGGCCGCCGAGCGCGAGCTGGGGCAAGTGCTCGAGGAGCTCGCGTGCGCGGACATCGACGAGGCCAGGCGGCTGCGCGACGAGCACGCCGAGCTCGCCTCGGCGCTCGATGCGGCCCGGCGCCAGCGCGAAGAGATTCTTGGCGGCCGCGACGCCGACGACCTGCGCGCGGATCACACCCGCGCCGAAGCGCAAGCGCAGGAGGCCGGGGCGGGGGAGACCTCGGAGGACGCGGCCGAAGAGGAGCTATCGCGAGCGCAGTCCGCGCTTGATGACGCCGAGGAAGCCGCCGAGCGCGCGGAGGCCGCGCTCAAGCCCTGGGCGGAACGCAAAGAGGCGACCGCGCTCGCCGTGGCCGAGGCGAAGGCCGAATCCAAGGCGGCGGAGTATGCGTCGGCGCGCGAGGAATGGGCGGCCGCCGAGCGCACGACCCCGGGTCTCGTCCAAGCGCGCGACGCGGCCGCGGCGGCGCACGCCGAAGCGGCGGCAGAGTCCGCGAAGCTCGCGGGCGAGCTCGCCGCGGCCAACCCCGAGCTTGCCAGCGACCTGTACGCCGGGGCCCAGACCCGGCTGCGCAACCTGCGCAGCCGGCAGGTGGAGGCGGACAAGCGCATCGCCGAGCTCACCGGGCGCATCGAGCAGGCCTCCGGGGTGGCGGAGCAGGCGGACCGGGCCGAGGCGGAGTGCGACGCGGCGGAATTCGCGCTGGCTACCGCGCGGCGGCGCGCCGACGCCGTGAGCCTGCTGCGCGAGACGATGCTGCGGCACCGCGAGGCCGCCCGGGCCCGCTACGCGGCGCCTTTTGCCGAGGCGCTCAACCGCTACGCCTCCCGCGTGTTCGGCCCGGACGTGGAATTCACGCTGGGGGAGTCCCTGGAGATTGAGGCGCGCACGCTCAACGGCGCGACGGTGGCGCTCGACCAGCTCTCGGGCGGGGCGCAGGAGCAGCTCGCCCTGCTCGTCCGCTTTGCGATTGCCGAGCTCGCGGGCAGCAGCCCGGTGCCCGTCATCGTCGACGACGCGTTGGGAGCGACCGACCCGGCGCGCCTGGCGCTGATGAACTCGCTGTTCAATCAGGTGGGCAAGCACTCGCAGGTGTTCGTGCTCACGTGCTTCCCGCAGCGCTTCGACAGGGTGGAGGCGGCCAAGGTGGCGCACATCAACGAGCTCGCGGGAGGGGAGAAATGACAACACCCCGCGCGAAGCGGGGTGTTGCTGCTTACGACGTGAGGCTTACGCCTTGATGCCTACGCCTTGATGGCGGAGCCCTCAATCGCGATCTTGATATTGTTGGAGACGAGAACACCGCCGGAGTTCAGGGGAGCCTGGAAGTTGATGCCGAACTCGGTGCGGTCGATGGTGGTGTCGGCCTCGAAGCCGACGCGGACGTTGCCGAAGGGGTCCGTCTCGACACCGAAGGTCTCCACCTCGAGGGTGACCGGCTTGGTGGTCTCCTTGATGGTGAGGTTGCCCTCGACGGTGCCGTTGCCGTTCTCGTCGACGTTGAAGGCGGTGGACTCGAAGGTCATCTCGGGGTACTTCTCCACGTCGAAAAAGTCCTCGCCGCGGACGTGGCCGTCGCGGTCAGCGTTGCCGGTGGAGATGGAGGCGGTCTTGATGGTGGCGGTCGCCTTCGATGCCTGCGGGTTGTCGCCGTCGATAGTGACCTGAGCGTCGAAGTCTGGGAAGTTGCCGCGGACCTTGGTCACCATGGCGTGGCGGGCGACGAAGCCGATTTCGGAGTGGGCGGGGTCGAGGTTCCAGGTTCCGGTGAGCTGAGACATGTGGTTCTCCTTGAGGGTTGTTGACGTGTTAACAAGCACCAGCATACCGCGACTTAGTGACGTGTCAACTGTTTCTGGGATTTCCCTTTTCCTGCTGGTCAAAATGGGTGGAGACGAAAGTAGATCGCTAGTGATGACCATTTCTCCGGCGCGGGGTAAAGATGTAATGTCAACATTATGGCTGAACAACCCCGCTGGCTAAATGATAACGAACAAGCACTCTGGAGGCTCCTGCTCGCGGCGACCCGCAAGCTCGACAGAGTGATCGATGAGACCCTCCAGGCAGGGTCGACCCTGTCGTCATCGGAGTTCTCCGTCCTCGTCGCCTTATCCGAGGCCAAGGGACACGAACTGCGCCTGCGCGACCTCTGCGCCCAGCTCGACTGGGACCGCTCCCGCACCTCCCACCAGGTCACCCGGATGGAAAAGCGCGGCCTGCTAACCAAGTGCAAGTCCCCGGGAGACGCCCGCGGCGTGCTGGTTCAGCTCACGGACGAGGGTATGGAGCGTGTCGCCCAGGCCGCCCCCGATCACGTGGAAAGCGTCCGGCGCATCGTGTTTGACCACCTCAACCCCGACGACGTGCCCGCGTTGCAGCGGTTTTTCACCGGGATTATGGAGGTTGACAACCTTCCGGGCATTCCCACGTGCAAGGAAATCCGCGCTGTCGACGAGTAAACGCTAGGAATCAGGGTCGAAATCAGGGTAAACCCCGTTGCCGTGGCCCCGACGGGAACGTTGAATGGGGAGTGTCAAGGAAACCAGCCAACCGAAAGGACCTCACCCCATGTCAACGACCAACGCATCCAACGCAACCCCCCGCAAGCGACTCACACGTTCCATGACTGATAAGTGGATCGCCGGTGTCTGCGGGGGCGTGGCCCAGTACTTCAACATCGACCCGGTGCTCGTGCGCCTGCTCTTCGTCGTCCTCGTGCTCGCCGGCATCCTACCGGGCGTGCTCCTCTACATCGTGGCGTGGATCATCATGCCCGCTGAATACTAGGAGACTCGGCCGATTTATTCCCCGCGAGACACGGGTGATAGTGTCTAATGCGCACCGCGAGGTGCGCATGTCTTCGTAGCTCAGTGGATTAGAGCATCGGTTTCCGGTACCGAAGGTCGCAGGTTCGAATCCTGTCGGGGACACAGTTGTCGGGGGGTTCACGAAATTGTTCCAATCTTTTCACGAAACCTCCTGCCGGCCGAAGGGAAACGGCCGCGAACACAAAAGTGACCCGCTTCGCGCGTTCGGAGGGGTCATTTTTCATCGTCTGAAAACCGTTTTGGGCCGCATTTCGGCACTCGCCCACGACATCTAGGCCACGGGCTTCGTCCTCGTTGTTTGAGGACCAGCCGGTGGCCTTGGTCGGGCTATGCCGCAAGCGGTGGTGCGTTGGGGAAAGCGTCGGTGCCAGTCTCGTCGCGTCCGCGGGTCTTGCGACCGCCTGGAGGGGTGGTGGGAGGCGTGGGCTTCTTCGGGAAGCGCCAGCGCGACTCTGCCGAGAGCAGACCAATGTTGGTCGCGACTGCGGACATGACAGCCGAAATGGCCTGTGCTGCCCAGCCACGCATAAGACGCATGGTGGGGTCGCCGTGGCCTTGGTGGCGGGAAGACTTCACGCGGTCATTGCGAGACTCAATGGTGTTGCGACGGTGGTACTGCTCCTGCCACTCCTTGGTGCCGTAAGGCGCGCCCTGGTTGAGGTACTTCGCACCGTCCTCGGGCGTGTTCTGCACGGTAATGGAGGTCTGCTTACAGACCGCACCGCACATGCCAGACGTCGGCACCTCGCTTTCCAGCAGAGGCTCCTTCGCACGGTTGGGGTGCTTCTCCTTCGAGCGTGCAACCAAAGGGCAGGTGACCTTCGCGCTCTTCGAGCGTGCATGGCACTGGAAACGCTGCTTGCCGTCGCCCTCGACGGGCTTGCCGAGCGGTGCCAACTGGAGTTTCTTGCGCTCGTCAAGCAGCGCGTAATACTCGTCCTCGCCTATGCGGCCGTTTTGGAAGTCGGCAGTGGCGTTGACCAGGCGCTGACGCGCCTTCATTACCGGGCAGTAGAGCTGGCCGTCCACAACAACCGCGCCAGAGGCGAGCTCGGTCTGGAGTCCCAGCTGGATTTTCTTGTAGTCGCCAATGAGGTCGTAGCCAGCCTTACGCAGCGGGACCTGGAGGTTCTCGGCCTTCTGGCCTGGCAGGTACAGGCGGTCTCCCAAGAAGCGTCCGCGGGGCAGTTCGGGACGGGCAAACACGTTGGTCAGCGAGCGCAACGCACGCTGCCACGGCTTAGCAGCCGGGCGGTGGAAGGACATGCCGAGAATAAGAGACGGCAGTCCCCCTTCTTTGCCGACTCCGTTGCCTTCCATAGTGGCGAAGGTGGCCTCTCCTGCCCACATGTTGTCGCCCTTGGAGGGCTTCGCGTCGCCGTTGTGGTCGTCCGCGCCCTTCGAGTAGTTGCCGAGCGTCGGCGTGGACGCAACCTTGCGGTGACCGGGCACGTGGCCTGCCAACATGTCCTGCTTGTTCGGGTTGCCGTTGGCGGGGACCTTAAAGGCGGTGCCGTCTACGGCTACGTCGCCGTTCCAGGACCCAAGTTTGTCGCCGAACTTCTCGACGGTGGCCCACAGCAGGCGGTTGGAGAACTCGTCGCAGCGCGCCATGCGCTTTTCCGCCAGCAGTTCTTCCTCGGTCGGCTGGTAACTCTTCTTCGACGTTTTCTTCGAGTCGAGCCCGAAGAGGTCCATGAACTCAAGCCACTCGTCAACCGTGTGGCGGCCGTGTCGGGAGACCTGCGGGTACGGCTCCATGGTCGCACGCACGCGCTCAAGAGCGCGCCAAATGCGGTGGTACCAGTCGTTGTTGTAGTCCATGCGGCCGTCACGGGTGGAAAGGTCCACGTTCGCGTTAACGAGCGAGAAGTAGTCGCGAATGTACGGCTTCATGCCGAAGGCGACCACCTCCGACATGCGGGCGACCAACTGCGGGCGCTTGGTAAGCGCCATGTGGACCCAGAGCACAATGGCGGTGCGAATGGTCACGTACTGCGGGCGACCACCGCGGCCGGTCTGGAGCCCGTCCTCAATACGCCAGTTCTCCACCAGTTCGACCACACCGGAGGCGTCAACGAGGTCGGCGGCGTAGTTGAGTTGGGAGAAGTTCTCTTGGGTCTGCGGGTACAGGTTCGCCATGTCGTTGTCACCTCCTTGTGCTGGTTGTTTTTGGCAATAAGAGACCAACCTGGCGTCGCCACCAGGGAAAATAGGGTTGTTCAGCGCGCGCCCTGAATAAGGGTCAGACCGCTACGAGCCTCGCTCACGCGAGTGCCGTGGAGTAGCGCTCGGACGTGGTCGGCGCTGTGCTCCGGGGCGGACAAAAACCGCCTGTAGTGCTGCAAGTCGTGAAGTCCTGCGGCCTTGAGCACCGCGGTCTCCGGCACGCCCTTGCGGACTTGGTTCACAACCCAGGTGGTGCGTGCGCGAGCGACGTCCACTGCGTCTTGAGGGTGGAACGAGCGCTTCGTAAAGGTTGCGACCGTGCCGTGGCCGGCCGTCGTGCGACGGGGGCGAAAAAGCCAGGAGTCCCCACCGGCAGCGTGCTCGACCGCTTCGGCAACGGTGTCTGCCCACTCGTTTTCGACGGGCACGACTCGCTCGCTTGCACCCCGGTAGCCGGAGGCGAGCAGCGTCAAGCCCAGGCTGTCTTGCGACACGTCGCGTGCCGTCAACCCCGCGACCTCGCAGGAGCGAAGGCCAGCCCCGAGCGTCAACGCCAGCAGCAGATGTGCTTGCTTGCGTCGCTCCTCGGTGCGCTCGCCGTTCGCCCAGACGCGCAACGCCGAGACCTCGCCGTCGTTGTACGGCGCGGAACCGGAGCCGGAACCGTATTCGGGGCGAAGGCGCGGAGCGTCAAAGTCCGGGTTGTTGGCAAGACCGACTGTGCGCAGCACCGCACGCGAGGAGCCGCGGACATGGGTGGTGTCGGAGGTCAGCTCGTTGTGCGAGAAGGCGGACACCATGCCGTCGGTGAAGACGGCCTCGACCGACAAGTCTCGGCCAGTAAGAAGAACGAAGTTGCAGAGTTTGGTCACTAGGCGCAGCGCATTTCGGGTGCGATCTGCGGTCCAGGTGTCCTCGACGGTGTTACCTACGGCAGCGCGGACAAAACCGGACAGTTCGCTCCAGCGCTCCTCGGTGACAACCTTTGGTGTATAGGCAGTAATGATCTCAAACGGGTCGGTGCGTTTGACGGTGTTCATGTTCAATTTGCCCTGTCCGACCAGGCAGGTGGTGGTCGCCCGGTCTTGTTCCATGGTGGAGGAATTGGACACAAGCCTGGGTCGACATCTTGTCCCGAAATCATGAAGTCTCGAGACATCGTTCCTACGGTGTCTCGAGATTTTTGTTTTCGGGTTTCCCGGGGGTGGGTGAGTTCGTTGTGCGTCTTGTTGTAGTAGATGAACAGAAGAGGCGCTTGCACTCAGAGACTGTGGCTTCGTTCGCTCGATGGCGGGGTTTTGCAGCGTTCCATGGCGGTCTTGTTGCTGCGATCACGCAGGACTGGCTGCGGGTAGTTGTTGGGGTCTGAACCGAGAGGGGTACGCCCGGTCGGGGCCGTTTGGAACGCTGCCGCTACGTCAGAGCCCGAAGGCTCCGCCGCTGACGAGGATCACGATGCCGAGGCCGATGAGAACGATGGGAAAGAGGATGTCCTCCCAGCGTTCGAGCACTTCCGCGATCGGGGGGCGGGTGGCGACGAACTTTGCCAGGGCCACCAGGACCGCAACGAGCGCGAGGAAGATAACGCAGTAGGCGACCACTGCGAGAGGTTCCACGCTAAGGAATACAGGGGTGTAGACACCGATGTTGTCGCCGCCGTTGGCAAAAGTGACGCCTGCGACTGTCCCTATACCGACTTTCTTGCCGGCAACCTTGGCCTCATCGTCATCGTCGTCATCGTCTCCGCGCCAGGCCTCCCATGCGGCCCAGAGGCCGAGGCCCAGAGGGATGAGACCAAAGTATGGGATGGCTGCCGGGGGCAGGAATGCTCCGGCACCGATGGTCACAAGGATCGCGGCAGCGAGGATGCCGGCAAATCCGAGGTACTGGCCGGCCAGAATACGGGCGGTGGTGCCGCGCTGGCCTGCCCCTCGCGCGAAGAAGAGGGAGAGCACGATGATGTCGTCGATGTTGGTAGCTGCGAACAGGCCTATCGCCTGCAAGACCGTGGTGAGGATCATGCGTCCTCCCCAGCTGCGTAGCACCCGGGAAGCGAGCAGGCGGGATCGATGCACGGGGCATCTTCATCTACTGCCAAGGTGGCATCGACCAATGTAGTCAGCGCCTGCGCCAGGTGCGGATCGGCGATCTCATATCGCGTCCGACGCCCCTCGGGCTCGGAGACGACAATCCCACAATCGCGCAAGCATGCCAGGTGATTGGACACGTTCGAGCGTGTCAGGTCCAGATCTCGGGACAGTTCCGCCGGGTAAGCGGGATGGTCGAGCAGGGTCAAGATGATCCGGGATCGAGTGGGGTCGGCCAGTGCACGACCCAGGCGGTTCATCACGTCGAGACGCGAAGCAATAGTCAGCATGCACTGAACTATACAGCGAGCACTGAACTAGTCAAGTTCCGGGTAGCGGTGCAGCCGTGTGTGCTGCTCAAGAGACAGTGGAAGTAGCAGAGATGGCAGAGATTCCGGCAAAGTTGCGAAAACAGCGTCGCCAGCTCGAGATTCAAGTTGCGCACGAGCCTGGCGTAGTTCGCGAGATCCGTTTTCAGGCCCCAAGCAATGCCCCGAACGGGACAACTCTCGATGGCCTCATCATCTTGAACCGGGAAGGCTCGAACAAACTTATCTACCTCATCCGCAGCCTAGACTCGATTCCCGTTTGCAAAGGGGGCACCTCGGGGTTCGACGACGGTTCGCGCCGCCAAGGAGAGCCTTGCCGGATGGATTGCCGAGAGGGACAACGAGAGACAACATCGGCGACGGTGCATACTTGGTTGAACCACGCTCGTTTCTGGTGATCGGCCCATGTGCGATTTGTGCCGCGCCGAAGGCAACCTAATTGGCTCGAAGTTCCGTAGCTTTGAACGTTTCCGCTCGAACCGTAAGTCACCGGAGGTGCTCACCTTTGACGAACTTGTCGAGCGTTCACGGTGGAGCGTGGAGCTTGCCGAGAGGCAGGAAGAGGCGGAAGCGGAATTTCCTGACTTCCCGTTCCAAGGAGCGCTCCTGTTCACGTCATATAATTGACTTCTGTCGTGTAACCGGGGGCGAAACCCGGTGTAACCGGGGTGTAGCCACGAACCCGCTACAACTGGTCGGGGAGTTTACTGAAAGCTCCTCCGGCCCTTGCTGCGCCCCTTCCCCCTAAACTCGGACACCCCGAACTTGCCCTGAGTTTAGGCGGAAGAGGGGGATGTTGAGTGTTCCGAGTTTAGGCGGAGGCACGGGGCAGCGCGGGGGCGTGGCGCGCGGCGGAAGAGGGGGATGTTGAGTGTTCCGGGTTTAGGCGGAAGCACAAAGGAAGTACAAAGGAAGCGCCTCACTGCGCCTGAAAGTACCCCGGGGCGTCCGTCGCCTCCGCGCGGCCCGTGCGCAGGTAGTCCACGACGATCTGGTCAACTGCCTTGTTGCCCAGCCCCACGTGGCCGTGGCCCGGGCCGTGGACGGTGACCACGTGCGCCCCCATCGCGGAAGCGATTGTGCCGTGGCCGGAGTAGACGGTCTGCGGGTCGCCGGTGCCGTTGATCTGGAGGGGGCGAACGGCGAGCCGGGAGCCGTCGAGAAGCGCGAGGCCTGTGACAGGGCCGGCTCCGGCGCAGTACATGCCCGAGCCGATGACCGCGTTGGGCATGGTGAACAAGTCGCCGGTGACGTAGACCGACCACAGGGCGGCGGGCAGCAGACCGTAGTCGGGCGGGGTGACGTTTTCGTTGCACATCTGCACGGCCTGGAGCTGGTTGAGGGCAACCTGCTGCGCCTTGAGCTCCTCGACGAGTGCGTCAGGAAGGGTGGCGTCGCTCTCGGCGTCGAGCGTGCCGTTGGTCAGGCGCGCGAGTGTGTCCCACCCCTGCGGCTGGGGCAGGTTCAGGCGGGTGGCCAGCAGCAAGGGGGACTGGAGCTGATTCGCCCCCGGGTTGAGCAGGCGGGAGACGATGCCGTCGCCCTCCGCACGCGCCTTGCCCGTGGCGGTGATCGCGTCCGCGCCGGCCTGGCCCGCGAATTCGAGGCCAGGGGGAAGGTCGCCCACACGCGCCGGGGGAGGAGTCACCGTCGGGTTCGTGCCGGACTCGGCGACGATGCGGTCGGACCAGTACTGGTACGCCTTCAGGGGTGTGTCGCCCATGCGGTAGGTCGCGTCGTTGTCGGCGACGAAGGTGAAGTAGTCATTCAGCGCCCGCTCGTAGCCGCCCTGCTGGGTGCGCATCAGCGCCTGCCAGCTCAACTGCGGGTCCATCGCGGAATCGAGCACGACGCGGTCGGTGTGCTCGGGGAACATCGAGGCGTAGGCGGCGCCGAGGTAGGTGCCGTAGGACAGCCCCATGATGGAGATCGTGTCATAACCGAGCGCGCGGCGGGCCGCGTCCCAGTCGCGGGCGTTGTTCTCGGTGGTGATGGTCTCCGGGTAGCCCGGGCGCTCGCCCTGGCACAGGGACCTGGTCAGCCCTCCGCCGGCGACGGTGGACTCGATCTGCAGGCGGGCGACGTCGACCGGGGTTTGCGGCGCCGGGGCCTGGCAGTTCAGCGGCGTGGAATGCACCAGGCCGCGGGGTTGGACGGCCACGAGGTCGAACTCGTTGCGGATCTCGTCCGGCCAGTCGAATGCGAGCCCCTCAGTGCCGAAGTAGGAGTAGGCGTCCCCGCCCGGCCCGCCCGGGTTGCCAAAGATCGCGCCTTTGCGTGACGACGCCTGCGCCGCCGGGATGCGGACGTAGCCCACCGAGATCGAGGGGCCGTCCGGGTCGTCGTAACGCATGGGCGTGTCGAAGCGGCCGCATTCGGCGCCGGCGACGTTGACGGTGGCGGGGCAGGCCTCACGCGCGATCACGGGCGCCGGCTCGGCGGCGGCCTGGGGCGCCACGAGCGCGGCGCTGACGGCGGCGGCGCTCAACGCCGCGGCGAGAAATCTCCTGGACATGTTGCGGGGCCTTTCCTGGCGACGGTAGCGGGCGAACTCATAGTACCTATACCGGGCGCCGACCGCGCGGCGAGGTGATGCACCCATGGAGATAATGTCCGGGCGCTGAATTAGACTGTCCACCCATGACGCCAGCTGACCTCGCAACGACCATCAAGCAGGCCGCCACCTCCGTTTTGAGCGAGCACGACCTCGACGCATCCGTTGTCCCCGACACGGTGACCGTCGAGCGCCCGCGCAACCCGGAGCACGGTGACTACGCCACCAACATCGCCCTCCAGGTGGCCAAGAAGGCGGGGACGAACCCACGCGATCTGGCGGGCTGGCTCGCCGAGGCACTCAGCTCCGACCCGGCCATCGAATCCGCGGAGGTCGCCGGCCCCGGCTTCATCAACCTGCGCCTGGCGGCCGACGCCCAGGGGCAGCTCGTCGCCGAGAT
This sequence comes from Corynebacterium mycetoides, assembly GCF_900103625.1. Classification (NCBI taxonomy): domain Bacteria; kingdom Bacillati; phylum Actinomycetota; class Actinomycetes; order Mycobacteriales; family Corynebacteriaceae; genus Corynebacterium; species Corynebacterium mycetoides. The sequence goes on from NZ_LT629700.1 coordinate 323,407, forward strand.
CCTCGCCGCCGGCGACGCGTTCGGCCACTTGGACATTTACGCGGGCGAAAAGGTCAACCTGGAGTTCGTCTCCGCGAACCCGACCGGGCCCATCCACCTCGGCGGCACGCGCTGGGCGGCCGTGGGAGATTCGCTCGGCCGCGTGCTGGAGGCGGCCGGGGCGCAGGTGACCCGCGAGTACTACTTCAACGACCACGGCGGCCAGATCGACCGCTTCGCCCGCTCGCTCGTCGCGGCGGCGAGAGGGGAGGACACGCCCGAGGACGGCTACGGCGGCGAGTATATTTCCGAGATCGCCGCCGCGGTCGTCGAGAAGCGGCCCGATGCCCTGACGGGCACCCCCGACGAGGTACAGGAGACG